>DUMQ01000024.1 GCA_012839815.1 Bacillota bacterium
ACCGGCTTAATGGAGAAATCAACAAAATCTGATCCAATTTGTTTAATAAGAGCATCAAATTCCTCCATAAGAGCTTGGTCTTCATCTGGGATAATGTCAACACGCGACAAAGACATCACTCCATTATCCGTCGGAAAGTTTTTCTAGTACCCAAGATATACGAAATCACAGCTTCCCGGAAAGTATGGGCCCTCTCCTAGGCTGATAGATATTCTAGACCTCCAAGTACCCATAAAAACAACGAAAAAGTTCGCCATTATTATTGAAAAATCCTCTTGTGATTTCGATGAGGCCACCATTATGAGGGAATTTCTAACGGCATGTCCAATGCTGTTTTCGGTAAGGAGCTTGTTACCAAACTCGGACCAACCCCCCTAATTTTGGATATTATGCCCTGATGGGTAAGAGTTTCATACTCCCTTTGGATTGCTTCTTAACACTCTTCTGGAACCATAAACCTAAGACTCGATCGTTTGCGTATTCCGCTGAAATCGACCAGTGATAGCGACGCTGTCCAATCACTTACTCCTCTGGCTGTTCTATTCTCTTTGAATAACTCGTTACCTTCCGTAATAGATTCCCCCCTCAAGGCGATTTTGTGCGCGTTGTGCACCAAACGATCCAGGATTGCATCCGCAACTGACGGGTCTATGATTGTACCATGCCAGTCTTCCACGGGAAGCTGGCTTGCCACAATCGTCGAGCATGTTTGGGTGCGGTCATCGATTATTTCGAGTATGTCTCGACTGTCCGCAGGGGAAAGCGGTGTAAGCCCCCAATCGTCCAGTACAAGTAAGCGCGTCTTGGCAAGCTTCCCAAGTAGCCTGGGATAAGAGCCATACCCTTTGGCGCACCCAAGCTCAGAGAGGAGCCTGGGTACGCGGTAGTAACGGGCGCTATAGCCCTGGCGACAAGCTGCATTGGCAAGTGCACAGGCGATGAAGGTCTTACCCACCCCCGTAGGACCTGTGACGATGACATTCTGATTGCGGAGGCACCTGTAGTGCCGCCTGCCAAGCGATTTCTGGGACATCTCCTCGCTCTCATTAAGTTTGTAGTCTTCGGAATTCTCCTGGCTATCTTTGCCGCTAAGGGCGTGCGGAGGGTAACTGGGACCATGATGCGCCATTCCCTTCTCGGAATAGGGGCTGGGCTCCTCTCTGTGATCCTCGTTCCGCTCCTGGTGATAGTGCTCGCCATACTTGTGATCGGGCAGGCCGTCGCGTGGGCCCTGGCAGTGGGATACGTCTCGCTCCTCCTTGTGGTCGCCGTCCTGTTTAAGGCCATCTTCGGAATTGCGATTGGTGAGAAGCTCCTGGCCCTATGGCAAAGGCGGGTGGCCACTCTCGAGGGCGCCGGTGTCCCTCCCGGTAGTGCTGATGAGCACGATTCTGGCAAGCGCGAGGCTGGCAGACAAAAGGGCATTTCATTGGTATTCGCCGCAATTCTTGGGGCTATAGTGATCTACCTGGTGAGCCTGCTCCCCATTATCGGAGTTATTGTTAACGTAGGCGCGGTGGTTTTGACGCTGGGTACACTTGTCCTCCTGTTCGTGGAAGGCGTTATGAGTTGGCCGGGGAGGGCGAGCTGAGCCGGCCGGGGCGGGCGCTGGATTGCGTCGAATTTGTGATAGATTCCGTCGAATTCATGAATCGTCGTGGTGGCTCCCCTTTTTTCGCATGGTTAGACTCTCGGAAATTGGTAGACCCGCGGAAATTTTGAAGCTCCCCATTTGAGTTGGCTCCGGCTAACTTCATTTAAGTCGTATATTTTCGGGGCAAAAGCCCATACCGCTATGGCCCATGTGCCTGTAATGCATCGATGGAGGATGGGAGTCCGTCTGCAGGATATGAGTGCGTCTGCAGGATAGGGGCTATCTCCTCACGCGAAAAGTCAGAGTCGCGGCTCGTTGCCAAGTTCATATGATAAACCCGAAAGGACTTCATCAACCTTCCGAAGTAGATTGTCTCTCTCCTTAGTATTGGCCCCCACCACAAGCCTAACGATTCCCTTGACTATCCAATGTATCAAACCGAATGCTCCCATGCCAAAAAGAGCGCCGTAGAAGAAATGGCCCGTCGCCCAACCTGCGATGGTCAGTAACAGGCAAGGAATCAGGCCAAAGACACATCCTATGCCTGAGAACTCGTCTCTGACGTAGGCCTCCCTGGCAACCCGTACGTCTCGGCCCTCATAGGTCGTCTCGCCGAAGTTCCTCAGGTATCTCGTGACCTCGCTGACGGTGATGCGGGTTTCCCACCAGTCTCCTTCACGTTGCCTTACGGTAAAGGGATTCCATACCTGCCTCTCGATGTTGGAAGTTCCGCCGCCAACGCCCACATCACCCGAGCTCAGAAGGACCGCGCCCGAGGTCGTCGCTGCGCCGAGCTTCTGCTGGGTGGGCTTGCATACGAGGCCGCTCTGCCGGAACCGCTCCAGAACGGCACGAAGGATTTCACTTTCAGACATATACACGCCTCTAATCACAAGCGACTCGCCCATGCTGCCGCCCTCCTCCGAACGCTATTCTCATCTTCCGCACTCCCGCCAAGGTACGGCTCAGAAAAGAGTCGTCAGCTTCCCGCTGGGGTCATACCCGGATGTCTTACCTTCGAAGTAGCGGTTCAACAGCATATGCTCGAATTCAAGAGCAGGTTCACCTCTGTCGGAGAAGATGCGGTTGATGACATCGCGAACACAGCCCCAAGTGATGTGTGCAAAAGCGTGTCGTGGTCTTCGAATGATACCCTGGACGCTTGTATTGAGATCTGGCTCTACGCCATCACGAGTCAACAAGGCCACCACGGGTATCCGGTGCAGCCTTCTACCCAGGGCCTCGCCGAGCAAGAAGAACCTGAATAGCTCATACCCAAGTGTATCCAGGGCTTGCCCTGGGTCACACGTGAACACATCTCTCGCGCGGCTTCTTTCGTTATCCAAGTAGTACGGTGCGATCTTGTCTTTTTTAGTGAGTACTGGAGACGTGAACTTCACTTCGAGCAGGACCACATACTGATCGGCAACAAGAATCAAATCAGGTTCCGATCCGTGCGTTTCGCTCTCTCCAAGGTCAGTTCTTGCCGCTTTCAACTCATCGAGAACACCCTTGTTTACTAGGTCTACCGACCAGTATATGATCTTCTCCACATCGCGCGGTGCACCTGTCAACCAGGTCGACCTTGGAGTAGCTTGGTCTAGAAATCGCCCCAGCATCTTGTTCCTATCGAGGTACCGGAAGACGTTCCATGTAAGCGAGTCTTCATCCCTTTCTCGCCCCATCCTTTTCCACGTTCTCTTGCCGTTCGTAAGGTTCTCGAGGAGATTGACCAGTTTGAGTTCCTCGGGGTTCTGCCACAGTATGGAACTGCGCGGGTCCTCGTATTCGAATGTCGTCGGGGAGATGTAAATCCTGTGCCGTGGGCACATGAAGTCGCCTCGCCGGTCCTCCGGGAGATCATCGAGGTTGACGCCGTCTCTGGACATCCTGGGTGCCGCGAAAGTACATCCGATCACCGGGCAGGGAACCCTTTGTTCATCACTATGACGTTCCTCCTTCATGACCCATCGGTCGAGAGTCATGGGAAGAGTAACGTCACCGCCCCGCTCAAAGATGGCATGGTACGCGACTGTGCCAGGTCCAGCCTCGTCCTTCATGAAACCGTCCAGAGGCACTAGATCGATCAGCCTGAAACCATTGCGGTTCTCGTATTCAATGATCGGCTCAAGCTTACTGAGGGTCTCCTTACTCCCCCTGTGCCTGACGATCCAGGAGTGGAATAACGAGCTCGACTTCGCAGGATTTAGCCACACGAGACATACGTCTGTATAAGCTCCGCTCGGTCGAGTGTATATGGCCCCCCCTCCCACTCCAAGCACGTGCGCATGACCACCATACTGATACCCATCGGATGCCGCGAGGGTCAGTTCGCGCGCAGTGGCCATTGCATGGCCAGTGACACGCATTCTCAGGATCTTTTGATAGTCCACCATATGCCCCCCTCTCCTCTCATACAAGATCATCTCGACACGCGCCAAAAGAATCGCATGCTATCCCTCATCCCATATAGGGCTGGACAACGGACTCCAGTCGCTAGGCACTGAGAACCGTTTTCGGGTGTCGTCGTAGTCGATGCATTCACCCAGCGATTGCAGAAGCTCGATGTCCCGCTGCACAGTCCTTTGAGATACGTTGAACTTGGCCGCTAACGCATGCGAACTCACCTCCCGTCGCACATTGAGCTCGTGCAAAATATGCATCAGCCGGAATATGCGACGGTCAAAGCGGCTCACCATATGAAGATGCCGTTTCAATGCTTCACGTTGTCTAAGGATGAGGAACTTAATGACATCGAGCGAAAGGGGTTCTGGGGCAATCCGTATCTTTCTCCGTAGACCCGGCGGTATCTCAATCGATACGTCTCCGAGAAGGACGACCCGCATGGTGGGATCATCTAGAGAAAGCCATGCACCCAGAAGACGCTCGACGTCCTCCGCGACAACCCCTGTGAGGTCTGCAACAATGAGCAGACTTGGAACAGCAATCATATCCGTGAGGCAGTCGGTTTCATAGACCTCAACCTTGCACGCCGCGCATGCCTTAGACACGACATCAAGCGCGCTCTGGCTCAGGCCGTAAACCATGACCGGATCCCGTACTCGACAGCCGTCCATAGTCCATCCCACCCCCTATGGATTCACCCCTATTATCGCACACGATGATGACATCGCCTTGTCGCGGTCGAACAGTTTCTAACATATCCGTAGTGGGTTACATCAGTCCAAGTTATGGCACGCTTGTCCTGTTTCTTCAAGTTCCCCCTCTCATAGGTAGGGGAATTTTCGGAAATTTATGTCACCTGGTATCAGAGGATTCGACACTTGTTGGCCTAACTCCTTCCAATCTGGTTTCTCCTTCCTGAGTCGCTAGCCCCTTGCTCATATCACCCCCCTCAAGAGATCATGTTAGCACGGCTTCCGCACTCCAACCACAAAGGTGCCCGTGGTGCCTACATTTTCCCTCGCTATCCCACAATAATGGTCCAGAATCCCATGGACGTGCCAGAATGCCATATAAGGCTGTTAAAAGGTCATGGACATATGTCTGTACCTTCTCGTGAAAAATCGAGGCCCACAGGCGATTTTGTGAAATCATTTTGAAAAATACCCATCATATTAGCCCCGAACCCTCACCATTGCGGAGTTTCTCCCACCTCAAGAGAATGGCCATATGATGGGTTTTGTAGAAGAAGTGTTTGATCAGCCCCACCCTAACATATCGAATCAATTTGGCCCCGGCACGAAAATTGTCCAAGACAAATTCATCCCCCCACACTGCTTCCCTCCGTGTCTTTCTGTCGAGAGTGAACCCAGTCGGGAGTGGTAGATTTAATCCGGCAGCAGAATCACAAGAGCTTCACTTGTGTTTATCATCTAAACTCCCTAAGCCAGCTTTTGTGCCTGAACTCCTTCACATCCCTCTATTGGAAGGATTTTCATAGCCTGTGTCGAATAACCAAAGTGATGGTGGTTCCCGCACGAGGTGAGTGTCATGCCTATACGGCTAACCTTTTATGACGGGGTAAACTGCATTGGAGGTAACAAGTTCCTTCTGGAAGCGGACGACACCGCCCTTCTTCTTGACTTTGGAACCAATTTCGGTGCCGAAAAACTCTTCTTCGATGAGTTCCTCCGTCCCCGGTCTATCACCGGACTGTGTGACCTGTTAGAGCTTGGGTTGCTCCCGCCTCTAAGAGGAATTTACCGGCGAGACCTTGAGATCCCCGAGAGAGGCTTATGGGAGTGCATTAAGACGCGTCCCCTTTATCGAGATCTCGAAGTCCAAGGAGTGCTTATCTCCCACGCCCATATGGATCATATCGGATATGTCTCCTTCCTCGACCTTGGAATTCCCATCTACACCGGCCTTACTACCGCAGTAATGTCTAAGGCGATACAGGATAGCTCGCAGAGTGGATTTGAGCGTGAGACCTGCTACATAGTCCCCCGTGAGATAAAGGAAGGACTGCTTCACTCTACAAACTACAAAGCAGCCCCCTACGAATGCCGTGAATATGTCATAATAGATACCTGTGAGCCCTGCCCCCCAATTTCTGGATTTTAGATAAGTTCACCGGGCTCAAGGAGTATGAACCCAAAGCCCATGAAATATTGTTGTTCTAGCGAGGTAAAGATCGGGAACCTCCTTGTGCGGAGGTGGCCCGTTGATCATTCAATCCCCGGTGCGGGTGCTTTCGGCATAAGGACCTCAGAAGGATGGATCATTTATACCGGGGACCTGCGCCTCCACGGGAGACGAGGGCCTGATACGGTGGCCTTCGTAGAGGAGGCCTCCTCTCTCGAACCCTTGGCCTTGATATGTGAAGGCACCCACCCTGGAACAGAAAGGCCCGTCACCGAGGAAGAGGTGTTCCATAATTCCCTTGAGGTAATTCGCAGGGCAAGGGGACTGGTCATTGCCGATTTTGGACCAAGGAACATAGAGCGGCTTCTTTCCTTCCTCAGAATAGCAAGGGAAACAGGAAGGTTGCTTGCCATTACCACCAAAGATGCCTATCTTCTTGAGGCCCTAAGCATTGCCGGAGAACCCGAGGTTCCAAACCCCAAAGAGGACGAAAACCTCGTCATCTATGTGGAAGCAAAGGGAAGTAGACAGACATGGGAGAAAACCCTTCTTGAGCAGTATAGTAATTATTACCCAGACAAACTTGTTACATCGAGAATGGTAAACAAATACCAGAATGAATATATCCTGTGCTTCTCCTACTATGACCTGAATGAGCTGATAGATATCCAGCCATCAGGTGGGATCTACCTTTACTCTTCAAGCGAAGCCTTTAACGAGGAAATGCACATGGATCTTGATAGGCTTCGATGTTGGCTCTCCCATTTTCACTTGAAACTCGTGGGTAATCCTGGTGACCGTGAAGGTAAGGGGAAGGAACCAGGGTTTCATGCAAGCGGGCATATCCACGGACCAGGACTTGTAGGGCTTGTCGAGAAGCTCAGACCTGAGTTCTTGATACCAGTTCACTGTGAAGATATTGAATTCTTCACACAAAATCTTGATGATATGACAAAGATTGTGGCTCCTGAGCCAGGTGTAACCGTTGAACTCTTCCCGGGTCGCTTTAATCTCTTGCATCCATGTTCCCAACAGGTTCCGGCTTGAGAACGGTGCCGGCCCTCATAATGGCATCCTTTCCGAACCTCTCCCTTATGACGTCCACTGCCCTGTCGACCGCCGCTTGTTTTGGGTAGTCGTCGAAGAGGGAAAGCTACCTCTTGAAGTGTTTCTTCTCTATGAGGTTGGAAACTCCTACCCCTACAAGCCTGACCTTGCGCTACTTCTGCCAGTTGCGGAGGAAGAGCTCCCACGCTTTCTCGCATATTGCTTTGTCCGAGTCAGTGAAGTCCCGTAAACTCTCCGACCTCGTTATGGTGATGAAGTCGTGGTAACGGAGCTTAATGTTTACAGTCCTTCCCACATACCCGTTCTTCCGCAGCCGCCTCCCCACTTCGCAGGAGAGCCTCATGATGTGTGCCTTCAATATCTCCTGGTTAGTTGTGTCTTCAGGCAGGGTATACTCATTCGACATAGACTTTATCGGAAGCCCCGAAGGACGGACAGGGGAGTTATCTATCCCCCAGGCCATCGCGTGGAGGGCCTTTCCTACCACGCCTAACCTGTATTCAAGGGGTTCAACAGGATACCTCGCAAGGTCGCCTATAGTCTTGATCCCCAGCCCATGGAGCACTTTTTCAGTCTTCTCTCCGACCCCCATAAGGGCCCTAACAGGGAGAGGCCATATCTTTTCAGGGACGTCCTCCTGCCTTATCACCACGAGGCCGTCGGGCTTCTGGAAATCTGAGGCCATCTTGGCAAGGAGCTTGTTGGGGGCTACACCGATGGAACATGTGAGGTCGAATTTACGCCTGATCTCGGCCTTAATGAGTTTCGCGATCCCCACAGGCGGGCCGAAGAGCCCCTCGCAGCCTGTGACGTCCAGGAAGGACTCGTCTATTGAGTAAGGCTCGACGAGGGGGGTAAAGGTCTTGAGGATGTCTATGATCTGGAGGGAGAGCTTGATGTATTTCTGGATGTCGCCCTTGATGAAGACCCCTTGAGGGCAGAGGCGCTTGGCCTGGGCTACGGGCATGCCTGCTTTGACGCCAAAAGGCCGGGCCTCGTATGACGCCGTGGAGACCACGCCCCTACCCTCGGGGTCGCCGCATACGATGACAGGCTTCCCTTTGAGCCTGGGGTTGTCGTGCTGCTCTACGGCGGCGAAGAAGGCATCCATATCGAGGTGGAGGATATTTCGTTCGTGCCCGGCTATCGCCATAAATACGCTATGTAGTGCCCGACCGTTTTCAACTGCTGGATTAAAAAATCGTTGGTAGCGACAGTTTTAATATACCCGTTGTTGTTCTCCTTGTATAGAGTGACACTGAGAGGGATTACTGAGGGGGACCGGAAGGATTTCTGAGCGCGCAGAAAGCCCGTAGAGCCACGAACAGGGCCAAAACTATTACCCGGCCCCGTTCGTGGCCCTGTAGGGCAAATGTGAGGCTCTGGAGGGCGTTTAGAAAACCAATACCATGACAGGGAGGGTCGTAGGCGCGAGTTTTAGGACAGGCTAAGGGGATTCTTAATCCCGGATTAAGAAAAGAGGAAAGCTTTAGTAAACGACGAAATAGCTGAAAGGGGGCTAAAGTGTACCTGCTATTAGGGGGCTACCATGGGAACCAACAAGACTAAAGCTACGATTGAACAACTTGGCCTGCTGTTCAGTCAAAGCGCGATAGAGCATGCGTATTCCCTAGCTGGGGAATTGAAAGAGCATGGTATAACCGAGGCGCATGAAGAGAGAATCAAGACTATCGAATGTCAACTAGAACTACTGATCTTCATCATGTTTCCTTTAGATTTGGTCATCAACCAGGGATTCGGCAGGTATTCGCAGAAAATCAGAAGAGCGTTTCGGGACTCGGTTCTTGATCGATTCAGACAAGTCGGCTGGTCTTACCCACAACTTAATGTCCTGGAGAACCAGATGGAAGAGCGTTTCGATGAGTACTGTAATGCCTTTTCTGGAGAAGATGGCCTCTTGCGTCTTGCCAGCTCAGCATATAAGCGCATCATGGACACGACCGTTGCCGACTCCCTTGGAGCCGCTTTATGTGCTGCTCACTTCATGGCCATGCTTAGAGCATATGGACCATTATGCGAAGAATATGAGATCGGGAACGATGGGCCAGAGTGTGCTGTATGATAAGGAGGGGGAATCGGGGTGAATACCAAGTTAACTTTTTGCCATACATCTTTCGTGGACGGATTTACCCGCTTCCGGAGGGTGACGATAACCTAACGGTCCTTCCACTGATTTTTGAGGGGGGCTTGAATGAAATGAGCAAGGAGGATCTTTACGGTGGTAGTCGGCTCAGCAGGTTTTTGGGAGGAGCTGCATTCTTCTGTCTTGCCCTCGCAGTGATTTCGATCTTTAGCGCTGGTCTAGCCCCGGCCGGTGTTTACTTTATCTTATCCCTTATACTTTCTTACCTCAGTTATAAACTGGCAGGCGGAGCAAGGAATCCGGCTTTCTACGAGGATGGGGGGGAGCCGGCTATTTCCAATAAAGGAGAAAACCACACACCCTTCGAAGAGCTTTGTGAAATTAAACCGAGATCGTCTATAAACGAACGACTTTCACACAGTGACTTTGTAAAGATGGCACAATCAAGTTGCATTCTCATAGGTATTGAACCGGCTGTGGCTCGGAGATTTTTTACTGCGACGGATCCCAAATTGATGCGAAAAGAAATCGGAGAGAACTTGCGTGCAGAGCGGCTTATGGTGAGCACTTTTTTCTTCCTAGAGTTCGCAACGCTGATATCGGGCATCATAGTTAGTATCTTCAGCCTGAAGTGGTTTAGCTTGATTGCTATTCCATTGATGATTGGGGAATTTCTCCTTTGGGGAGGAATGGCTTCGGTTGGTCGGCAGCAGCTGACAGGGGCTGTTGCTTTTGTTAGTTGCTGTCTATTTATTGCTTATGTGTTGCGGGCAACCCCGTTTAGCGTCTTTTTTGTCGTTTTCCCCTGGCCTTACTTCTTCGCCCGATTAACGTACTGGACTGCAACGAGATATTTACGTGCTCTTGTGGTGAGAAATAAACAAGCATATGAGTTGCTCTACGACAAAGGCGTATTCGTTAAGTGGATAACGACTCAGGAGCATAGCGGCCCGGGGGGAACTAAGGAGAACCGTTTGCGGCAACTCAGCCGTTGGTGGCAACTCAGAAGAATTTCGCACCAACTAGGTAAAATCCGCATGGCTGCCTCAATCGAAGACCTCTTTCATTACGGTGATCAAGAAGAAACCGCGAGAGAGCGCCTTTTTTCTTTATGTATTACTGATCCTCAACTATCTTCCATAATGAAGCGTTACAACGCTACGGAAGACACACTCGAAAAGATTTATGCTAAACTGGAGGCCACAGGAGCTGGTCAATGGGGAGCAGGGCTCTATATACCTGTCGCTGCAATCGGTTACCCCGAAAGCCTAGAGCTTCTTCTGCGGGCCGATTTTCTTCACGCAGATAAGGGAACATCCCTTTCTTTAGCTTACTTCCTCCTCCAGCATTTTCAAGGTTACCCAAGGGGTATTTTGCCATTTTTGCAGGGCAGTAAGGTAGACTGAATGATAGCATTAAGAGGCCTCCAGGAGCGCACAGGAGGCCTCTAGACGCGAGTTTTAGGATAAGCTAAGGGGATTAACCTACCCGGGGCGCAGAGGCCTGTAGAAGCGAAGCTGGAGGGCAGGAGCTTGGTGGTCGCTTTGACCCTCAGCCCCCTTGTAAAAGGAGCGGGGCGGCGGCCGGGGACCAGCGGCGGAGCTTCAAAGAACTGAGTTTAACTGTTGCTACTATTAGAGCCTAGCAAGGCTAGCAGTAGTGGTGGTGGATGTATATAGGGTATATCCGGTGAAAAATAGCTTGCAAAGCCGATAAATTGACTAGCTGGCCGCAATTAGTTGAACTGCTAGGTTTTAGGGCTTTTATGTTTCTAGGGCTCAAAAGCTGATAAAATAACTGGTTGCCCTTAGCTGACCTACCGGTTAGTAAAAAGCTAAGCGAACAGCAAGGGAGGGTAAAAATGGGCTGGTTTTGCGTTCTATTGAGCGGCATTGCACCCTTCCTGATGTTTAAGATGGGCCACACCCTCATGATGATTTTTGCTATCATCGCTGCGGTTGGATGCTTTTGGTCTTGGGGTGTGATGCATAACTACGCGACAGAGCTTGCCAAGCGTAGATGGAATTACACTGGCGGCTTCTATGATATCACCCCTGAAGAAGCCCAAGCTGTTCCTGACTGGATTACCTGGATTAACATGGGGTTTACTTTTATGGGGGTGATCCTGTTGATTATAGGGATTATTATGGTGATGAGAGGTTAATGTTAACAAATGACATTCGGAGGCCTCCAGGAACGCGCAGAAGGCCCGTAGGGCCATCGCAAGTGGCCGGGTAGGAAGACTATTACCCGGCTTTTTCGTGGCTTTGTAGGGCAAATGTGAGGCCTAGAAGGGGGTTCTAAAGCCACCCTTTGAGCTGCCAGCATTCGTCTTTATAAAGTTTCATATAACCACTTCAGAAAATGTCTCCTCATACCCCTGTGGGAGGGAATAATCTATCATATTCATTCGTTGTCTTTCAGGCTTGCCAGGAATTCTGCCAACTTCTTTACCTGCGTCGGTTTGAGACGCCGGCCTTCATCCAAAAGGGGACGGAGGTGGTTGGGCACCTGTGTTGGTTCATCAGTGAAGAACTCTACCAAACTTATCCCCAAGGCTTCACATATCTTCTGTAAGGTCGTAACCGTTGGCACTTTCTGGCCGGCTTCAATCGCACTCAGGAAAGACTGGCTCACCTTGGCCTCGCGGGGCTCCACGGTATTACCGGGATAATATTAAATTCGAGATAGCGGGGCGAAGTCTTTCTTGGCTATACAATTTTTTTATGACGAAAAATTTATTAGCGTGTATAACCCTTGATTTCAATTCCACCCATGAGGGTCCTGGCACGGACTCGAATCTTTCTAGGAGAACCCTCAGCTCCCTTATGTTCGAACCTTCTGCTCGCTATCACGCCCCCGGCTTCCTCATCAAAGACTGTTATGCCGCCGAGAATGGCCGTCCCCTCGCACTCCACGTGAAGATCAGAGGGGACCCTTACATCGATTCCGCCCATTATGGCCGTTAAATCCAAGATCGTCTCTCCCTCCGGGATGTGAGCCACAGTAAGGTCCATATCCACTCCGCCCATGAAGGCAACGAAGCTGCCATCCTTAAGATTCCACCCCTTGGTCTTCAGCTCGATCCCGCTCATCACAGCCCAATGGGCACCCCCAGAGCTCGAGGCTGTCCTCAGAAGGTTCCAGCCGATGAGGATAATGACGACCGGCCAGAAGACTTTCCAAAAGACTGATAGGTCCAGCTCATACAGGCCGATATTCCTACCTAATATGGCAATACCTGCCACCAACAGGAACCAGCCGGTGAGATTGCCGGGACACGACCTTCTCTTGCGGACATCTCCCCCTACCGAACAGGTAAATCCGCGCGTCAGAGCATCAAGGCCCCAGATTATCAAGAAGAGGGGCCAATAAGTGGCGAACAGGTCGCCCACATCTATATGAGTGACCCCAAAGTTGTTTAAAAGCCAGATAACTCCCAGTGCGAGGATGAGAATGCCTAACAGGGCCGAGCCCCTACCGGAACCGCACATCTGACACACCTCCTATGTCGTCCCATATATTTCACCATTACCTCTCGAGATCGTGCAGCGCCTCTTTAGCGCATCCTCGTTATATTATACCAGAGGACGGTAACTATCCACTTCTCTCCAATTCAATACCTCGCTTCGCAAGATAGGCGGCTATCGCGTCCTCATCGGGGAAGTGTTTCTCCGCAAGCTCCAGGTGCTCCTCTACAAGGCTGCGGCTATGGCCCACAACCTGCCCAGTAGCTGAGAACGGCACCCGGTAATATCGAATATCAGGATCCTGTCGAATGTCCGCAGGTAGGTCTGATAAATCCTCCGGGCGATCCCCACAGTCGTTAGGCCCGAGAAGGCCATCTCTAGTTTTATTAAACCACTCGAGAGGACCGGAGTGAATGGGAGCTCTCCCTGGGGTGCGCCGTCGCTGCCACCGGCTATGCGGCGGGCTACCATCTTCGCGAATTCCCTGGTCACATTCCGCCTCTCAAAGAATACGTAGACATCCCTCCCTAACACAGCTCGATCGTTGATGACCACGCATCTGAAGGTCAAAAGCCCCGAGAACAGGGCCACCATTCCTGATGCATGGTTGTTACTTGTGGGTCTTGTGTGGTAGACCCTCATGATGTCAGTGCTAATGGAACCAAGTTTCTGCAAGATAACTGAGACTTGATTGCCTGTGGACATTCTGTTCCCTCCTATTCATTCTCGTAGGTGTTCAGTCCCTGTTGACGGGGTGGGTTCTGGTAGGTCGTATGTGCCTGGGCCTCGGTGACGTGATATTGCAGCCCATAGATGGTTTGTGGCCTGGCCTCTCGTGTCAGCCGGCTACTTTGGTGGTTGCGTGCCCTGAGAGGAGTGCCTGCCTTGCCTGCTCCAGGCGGCACTTCTCGCAAGCTGCGCGGCATAGCCCGTAAGAGGCCCTCCTTTCGCAGACCTGCTGGATGGCCTGGACGGCCTCCAGGATGTTCCCTCTCTCAAGCCTCTCTATGGCCAAGTAAAGCGGAGACATCACCTATCCCTCCCCTCTTTTCGTCACGAAAATAAAAATTGCGGCCATGAAGGGCCGCAATTAAAACAGTTGCTGGGTTCGTCGCCGCCTGAGGTTTAGGAAAGTCTAACGAGAGATACGGCAATACTCAGCACGGGCATTCCTCCTCTCAGGTAAACTGAATTCCCCATCCCCTTATTCATGGGGGTAGGGCATGGAACGGAATCGGTCAGTTCATCGAAAAGCGGGTAGTACCTCCGCAAAATTTCCTACAAACCAATACGCATTTGGCACCAAAATCTTCCAAAAGCACCCCAATAAGATCCCGAGTCCCAAGAGCCTTTAAATCTATCAAAAACAGAATTCTGTAGGGAAACTGCAGGACGGGGAAAAGGTGATTAACGACATAGAGGTCAATTGTGCTAGTAATGAAGCAAATGATGTATTCCTCAGGGAGGAAAAATCGAGGATTTGTGGAAAAATGACCATAACTGAGGAAAGGTGGTATGTATTGCCAGATAGTATGAGGATATATATTGATAGGTTTGGAAGAATCACTATCCCCGAGACAGTCCGAGAAAGATTATGCATACGCCACGGAGAAACGATGGAGGTGTTCATTGACAGGTCTACCATAGCCTTAGCGAAGTATGGGCCCAGATGTGTGTTTTGTGATAGCTTGGATGACTTTATAGAGTTTAAAGGGAAGAGGATCTGTAGGGAATGTCTCAGGGATTTAAGAAATATCTAAGCAAAAACCAGAGAATTCATTCCAATTGGCCTTCAACAGCAGTTTTTGTGACGTCATGAATCCTCAGAGGCCGAATGTCAGAAAGCTAACGTACACTTACACGGAGGAAACCAGATATGCCGCGCATCTTCGATAACATCGGGCAGCCTTTTCTCGCCGCACTGAGGGACACGCTAAACCTCGCCAACCGCGCGGACTTCTGCGTTGGATACTTTAACTTGCGCGGATGGCGCGCGATTGATGACCTTATTGAACGCTGGTCTGGCAAACCGGGCAATCAATGCCGCTTATTGGTGGGTATGCAGCGGCTCCCCCAAGAAGATCTTCGCATCGCTCTCAGCCTCGCTAACAAGCAAGGGGATATGGACAATCAAACGGCGTTAAGACTGAAACGCAAACTGACGGAAGAATTTCGGCAGCAACTCACGATAGGTGCGCCAACGGATGAGGACGAAGCCGGCTTGCGTCGCCTCGCCAAACAACTGAGGAACGGTAAACTCGTCGTGAAACTATTCTTGCGTTACCCGCTTCATGCCAAGCTTTATCTGAGTTTCCGCAGCGATCCGGTCAATCCCATCATCGGTTATTTGGGAAGCAGCAACCTTACCTTGGCTGGGCTTAGCCAACAAGGAGAACTCAATGTTGATGTGCTCGACCATGATGCCGCCCAGAAACTCGCCCGCTGGTTCGAAGAACGCTGGAACGACCGCTGGTGCGTAGACATCACGCAAGACCTCATCGAGGTCATCGAGAAAAGCTGGGCGCGAGAGGAGCCTATCTCGCCCTACTACGTCTATGTGAAGATGGCCTATCACCTTTCCCAAGAAGCTCGCGCCGGTTTTTCTGAGTTCCGCGTACCACCCGAATTCGGCAACCGGCTCTTCCCGTACCAGATCGCCGCCGTGAAGATCGCCGCACACCATCTCAACAAGCGTAGCGGCGTGCTCATTGGAGATGTGGTCGGTCTCGGCAAGACCCTCATGGCCACAGCGCTCGCGAAGATCTTCCAGGACGACCAATATACTGAAACGCTCATCATTTGCCCGAAAAACCTAGTCGAGATGTGGGAGGACTATGTAGCCGAGTACCGCCTGCTCGCGAAAGTCTTACCGATTACAAAAGTAATCAGCGAACTGCCGAATCTGCGTCGCTACCGCGTCGTGGTCATCGATGAAAGCCACAATCTGAGAAATCGCGAAGGTAAGCGCTATCGTGCGATTCAGGAATACATCGAGAAAAACGAGTGCAAGTGCATTCTGCTTTCCGCAACACCCTACAATAAGACCTACCTCGATCTGTCGAACCAACTCCGGCTCTTCGTTCCTGAGGATAAGGACCTTGGCATCCGACCCGAGCGCCTGCTGCGCGAAATCGGGGAAACCGAGTTCATTCGGCGGTACCAATGTCCGGTGCGGTCGCTGGCCGCTTTTGAAAAGAGTCAGTATACCGACGATTGGCGCGAACTCATGCGCCTGTATATGGTGCGCCGCACGCGCACATTCATTCAAGAGAATTACGCTGCCACTGATCCTGAAACAGGTAGGAAATATCTGATATTTGAAGATGGCACACCTTCGTATTTTCCAGAGCGCATCCCAAAGACGGTCAAGTTCCAGATCGACGAAACAGACCCTGCCGATCAGTACGCTCGTCTGTATGCACCCAATGTGGTGGATGCCATCAATGCGCTCAATCTGCCGCGCTATGGCCTGGGGAATTATGTCGCTGCCATGCCCCAAAATCCGCCTACGCCTGCGGAGACGAAAATCATCCAGGACCTCTCGCGCGCCGGAAAGCGCCTCATGGGATTTTGCCGCACTAACCTCTTCAAACGACTGGAGAGCAGCGGCGAAGCGTTTCTGCTCTCGATAGAGCGCCACGTCCTGCGCAACTATGTATTCCTTCACGCTCTCAAAAACGGACTACCAATCCCCATCGGTACGCAAGACGCCGGCTTGCTGGATACCGGCAACTATGATGAGGACGTAGACGACGAGCGGGCTTGCACTGAAATGTTCGAAGAGGAGCTTGACGAAAACACTGGACTCCAGTCAAAAACCAGCCTGCGCACCCCCGAGGAGTTCGCCAGTCGCGCCGCAGAAGTGTATGAGGTTTACCGAACGCAGATGAAAAAGCGCTTCAGGTGGCTCCGAGCCGACCTTTTTGACCCATCGCTTTCCAAGGACCTGGCAGATGATGCTGAGAGGCTCCTCAAGATCCTCCAGCGTTGTGGTGACTGGGACCCTACTCGTGACGCCAAATTCGAAGCGCTTTACAACCTGCTGACCCAGGTTCACCCCCACGAGAAGGTCATTGTCTTTACGCAGTTTGCCGACACGGTTCGCTATCTGGAGAAAGAACTCAAAGCAAGGGGCATCACACAAATCGCTGGTGTCACTGGGGAGACAGAGAACCCCACAATCTATGCTTGGCGCTTCAGCCCGGCAAGCAACGGCAAGCGCGACCAGATTTCACTCCAAGACGAGCTTCGCGTTCTCATCGCAACCGACGTCCTGAGCGAGGGCCAGAACCTCCAAGATTGCGCCATTGTCATGAACTATGATCTGCCGTGGGCAATCATTCGGCTTGTCCAGCGCGCCGGGCGTGTCGATCGCCTTGGCCAGAAGTCTGACCACATCATTTGCTATTCATTCCTGCCTGCAGATGGCGTGGAACGGCTGATCCGTCTGCGTGACCGCGTACGCCAGCGCCTGAAGGAAAATGCCGAGGTGGTGGGCACCGACGAAGCCTTTTTCGAGGACGAACGCGAGCGCGAAAATCTCGTGAACCTCTATCACGAGAAAGCGGGCATCCTGGATGGCGAGGCAGAAACTGAAGTGGACCTCGCCTCCTACGCCTACCAGATCTGGAGAAACGCGATCGATCGCAATCCTGAACTGGAGAAGATTATTCCTGCCCTGCCGCCCGTTGTCTATTCCACACGCGCCCATCATGCAACGAAGGGCAAACCACATGGTGTGCTTGTTTATCTTCGCACGGCAGAGGGCAATGATGCCCTCGCCTGGCTGGACAAGGACGGCAATCCGGTCACCGAATCTCAGTTTGAGATTCTCAAAGCCGCCGAATGTCTGCCCGACACGCCACCTCTTCCCAGACTGGCAAACCATCATGTTTTGGTGAAAAAGGCCGTCGATTTGATCGTCGCCGAGGAAAAATCGGTAGGTGGCCAGTTGGGGCGCCCGTCCGGTGCACGCTTCCGCACCTATGAGCGGCTCAAAAATTACGCCGAGCGGGTAAAGGGTACACTCTTCGATACGCCGACATTGAGGAAAGCCATCGAGGAGATCTATCGCTATCCTCTACGTCAATCGGCGATCGACACTTTGAACCGCCAACTCCGCGCAGGGATTTCCGATGAGGAACTCGCGAATCTCGTTATTGCTCTGCGAGAGGATGACCGCCTGTGCATCGTTTCCGAAGAAGCGCAAACTGGCGAACCTCAGATTATCTGTTCATTGGGGCTTGCCCCACATGACAAGTAACTGAGAGGGGTTTGGTATGCTGATTAACCGAGAAAACGCGCGACGCTTGCTGAAAAACGCGGACCTACGCCGATTGTTCATTGAGGAATTGGGCTGGGATAATTACCATATGACGCTCGAAGTTCCGCTTGGCAATCGTACCTATACTCTCACCGCTCTGGCACACAAACGCGGCATGGTCGCTTACCATTGCCCAAGTCCTGCTAGCGAACGGCTACCCGATCGTGCCGAGGGACGCAAGATCGAGCAATATGTCGCCAGGACGGTCCACGAGCACCTTATCATCTTTACCGATGCCGAAGGCGCCTATCAAGTCTGGCAATGGGTCCGCCGCGAGCCAGGTAAGCCCGTTGCCTGCCGCGAACACCCTTACTACCGGTCGCAGACAGGCGAAGCCCTTTTGCAAAAACTCGAAGCCATGGCCTTTAGTCTGGATGAAGAAGAACGAATCGCATTGCCTGACGTGACTGGTCGCGTCCGCGCAGCATTTGATGTCGAGCGGGTCACCAGGCGGTTCTACGAAGAATTCCGCAAACAGCACGCTGCTTTCTTGAAGTTCATCCAAGGCATCCCCGTGGAAGAAGACGGCGCCTGGTATGCCTCGCTCATGCTCAACCGGTTAATGTTCCTCTACTTCATTCAGAAGAAAGGGTTTCTGGACGGCGATCCCGACTACCTACGTAACCGCCTCCGCTACATGCAGGAGAAGCATGGCAAGGACCGCTTCTATTCTTTCTACCGAAATTTCTTGCTGCGGCTTTTTCACGAAGGCCTCAGCCAAAAGGAACACTCGCCCGAACTTGAGGAAATCATCGGCAGGGTGCCGCACTTGAATGGCGGCATCTTCGATGTTCATCCCTTGGAGCAACCCGACCGTTACGGCAAGAAGCTTCATATTCCCGACGAAGCATTCGAGCGCATCTTTGACTACTTCGACCGCTACCAGTGGCACCTGGACGAGCGCCCCCTGCGCGCCGACAACGAGATCAATCCCGATGTGCTAGGCTACATCTTCGAGAAATACGTCAACCAAAAGCAGATGGGCGCTTACTATACCAAGGAGGATATCACCGAATACATCAGCAAGAACACGATCATCCCTTCCTGTTTGACGCGGCGCGCCAGAAATGCAAAATTGCTTTCGACAACCCCGACGGCCCTACCGTCTGGGATTTGCTCCGCGCCAACCCAGACCGCTACATCTATCCAGCGGTGAAGCACGGGGTGATCCGCGAGGACGGCACCATCGTGCCCGAGGCCGAGTTGCCCGATTTTGTGCAGGTCGGTATGCACGACCCCAAAGCCCGCATGTTTGGCAAGCGCTACAACCTTGAGCAGGCCGAAGCAGGCGACCCCATCCGCCTGGTAACCGAGACCTGGCGCGAGTATGTGTATCGCCGCAACCGCTGCTTGGAAGTTCGACAGAAACTGCTGTGCGGCGAAGTGCGCGACATCAATGACCTCATTACCCTGAACCTAGACATCCGCCAGTTCGCGCAGGATGTCATTGAAACCTGCGAAGGACCTGAACTTCTGCGCGCATTCTGGCACGCCATCGAGACCGTCACCGTGCTGGACCCTACCTGCGGCTCCGGCGCCTTTCTTTTCGCCGCGCTTAACATCTTAGAACCGCTCTACGAGGCCTGCCTGGAGCGCATGGAGGCGTTTGTGGCGGACCTCGAACGCTCAGGTATGACGCACAGGCCGGAGAAATTCGCCGACTTTCGCAAAGTGCTGGAGCGCATGGTCGCGCACCCTAACCCGCGCTACTTCGTCTTCAAGAGTATCATCCTGAACAACCTTTACGGTGTAGATATCATGGAAGAGGCTGTGGAGATTTGCAAATTGCGCCTCTTTCTCAAACTCGCAGCACAGGTAGAGCCAGACCCAAGTCACCCCAACCTTGGCATCGAGCCACTCCCTGACATTGATTTCAACATCCGCGCTGGCAACACGTTGGTGGGGTTTGCTACCTACGATGAAGTCGAAAAGGCGGTGACAGCCAAGTTGGACTTTGACAAAGCTATGGAGCACATTCAGGCCAAGGCCGCCGATCTGCAGCAGGCGTTTGATGCTTTCCGTATCCGGCAGATGGAAGGGGACGAATCTGTGCCTCTTGAGCACAAACTTGAACTGCGCAGGTGCCTCACCGCATTGAACGAGGAACTCAACCATTACTTGGCGAAAGAGTATGATATTGACCCGTCCAACAAGGATACCTACGACAAGTGGCTGAAATCTCACCAGCCCTTCAACTGGTTTATGGAGTTCTATAATATTGTCCACGATCGCGGCGGGTTTGGTGTGGTAATCGGGAATCCGCCGTATGTGGAGTATAGGAAGGTGAGGAAGGAATACAGCGTTCAGGGGTTTCGGACCGAGCGCTGCGCGAACCTATACGCGTTCGTAATCGAGCGGTCACTAAACCTTCTACGCGAAGGCGGGCGCTGCGGAGTAATTGTCCCGATCGCATCTGTCTCGACCGAGGGCATGCGCGAACTTCAGGCACTTTACAGTGGGTTACCGCAGTGGCACAGCCATTTTGCAGTCCGCCCAGGCAAGCTATTCGATGGCGTCGATATGAACCTGACCATCACCATGCTCCAGCGGGTACCCAAACCCGGCCAGGTGTTCGTTACCGGCTACCGCCGCTGGTCGGGTGGATGGCGCACCGATCGCCCTGTGCTCTTCTACACGCTTACCTACACCGGCTACCGGCGACCCGATGGACACGTCAACCCACTTCCCAAGCTTGGTTCGCCGCTCGAGGTGCAAATCCTGCGCCGCATACTCGCCCACGGTCACAAGCTGAGATACTACGTCGTGCCTAATGGGTTGACGATCTACTACCATTCTGGTGGGCGCTACTGGCGCAAAGCGCTGCCCGCCAAGCTTTCCTCACACTATAAGCCTATCACAGTAGCGGCCAAGCTGGGCGCAACCGTTATTGCGCTGCTTAATAGCCAGCTATTTTACTGGTATTGGATCAGTAACTCGAACTGCATGGACGTCGTAGCGCGGGAGGTGCTCGACCTGCCCGTTTTTCCTCTATTCGAGGCGGATACTGATACATTCGCGTCGCTGACACGGCGGCTGCTAGAGACCTATGATACCAGTAACACGAAGCGGCGGCGGCGCGGCGAACGAATCAGCATCGATGAGATCAACTTCGACGTGCCACGTGCTAAGCCAATCATCGATGAGATCGACCAGGCGCTGGCCCATCACTACGGTTTGACGGACGAGGAGCTGGACTTCATCATCAATTACGACATCAAATACCGCATGGGAAGAGATGCGGGCGAGGAACAGGAAAGTGAGTGAGAAAGCTATGAAACTCACCCGTGTTCGCATTGAGAACTTCCGCTCGATCAAGTCGCTGGAGTTTGGTTTTCCAGAGAGCGGCTTCTTGGTGCTCGTGGGGGCGAACAATGCAGGCAAGTCGAACATCATTCGGGCTGTGAATCATGTTCTCGGATCGGAGTGGTGGAGCCAGGATCGACTTGAAACGCATGACTTCTACGCACGCAAGGAGCAGAACCGCATTTCAATTCTGTTGACATTTGACACTGGCGAAACAATAGGCTTTAAGTGGCAAGCGGAGCGAGGAGAGTACCGCGGGTTTGTCAACTACGGTTCAGGGAAAGATTACTCCCTTACCAATGAATTCAAAGCCAAGTGCCCTTGCACATACCTCGGAGCAGATCGGACATTCGACCGTCAGATGTCCTTCTATGATTGGACACTGATGGGCAAAATCCGGAAAACGTTCCATCAGCGGTGTACGCCGCTAGCCTCACAGCTTCGTGCCAAGTTTAACGAGATTGTGACTGGCGTTTGACACCTCATTTCTGCGAGGTCTTGTCGTCTTTGGGATTCAAGGCATACGGGTCTCGCGTACCACGACATTCCTCCAGAGGGTCACTTTGTCGGCGTGGCAGTTCGGTCACCCGTAG
>DUMQ01000002.1 GCA_012839815.1 Bacillota bacterium
ATCTTGCCACTTAGCCCGATGAGATGGCAAGTTATTTATCACCTCGACGCCTATCCTGGTAACTTTCTTACCACCCAACCGTGACCCATCGATGATGGTGGTAAGAATCTTACCACCCTGCGCCGTAAAGGTGGCAACCTGCTTACCACCTTACCACCTCGCTCACCAGCTCGCCCGCAAGATTTGATCACGAGCATGATTCGATCATGAGCATGACTAGAGCATAAGCATGATTCGATCATGAGCATGACTCGATCATGAGCATAACTCAAGCATGACTCGAGCATAAGCATCACTCGATCATGACCCGCATGACCCGAATCATGACCCGCCCGCATGACTTGATGGTGAGTTTCCTGGCCGGGGCGGGTTCCGGTCACTCGACGTCGGGCTGAGGCCTATGCGAGTGCCCAAAAAGGGCAGAGATTTTTGCGCGAGACTGTTAATTTTCTCCATATTTTAGCAACTCCGTTTGGTAAAATCCCAGAATACCGTCGTTGCGCGTGGGTAAATTATTAGCTGGTTGGGAAAAGGTCAACGGTCTCTTGCGCAGTAACCTTAGACGATTTTCAGACCACACCCCATGCCATGCTGCGTCGCCATAGGGATAGAGAATGAAAATGTCTTTGGAAGCAAATGGGTGATTTTGGGGGTGGTTCAGTAAGCGCGGGACCGCTGATTCTTATGTGGTATTTTTGCGGTCCTTATGAGGTGTTTTTGCTGAGGCGCTTCACCGGGCGATATGACCCTGCATATGTATTGAATTGAATACTAACTTGACTTGAATTGACTTGAATTCTAGGGTTTTGACATAAAGTGCCAAAGAAAATTCCAAGGAATGCCAGTTGCCTGATAGTTGGTGGTTTGCTACGGCCATCGTGCCAACATCCTTGGCAGGATGGCCGCGGTCACGGGTGAGCCTGCCTACTTTCTTGGCACCGTCGACGCGACTCTGCCAAGTATATTGCCACACGAGATTCCGAAGCTGGCATCCTATAGAACCTTATGTCAAAACCTCAGGACTTGAATTGAATTGGCTTGACTTGACTTGAATTGAATTAAATACTGAATACGAGAGATCAAGGACCGCGGAGGTTTCTGCCCTCCCCTGAAAACATGCGTCATCTCTGTCTTCAGAGGTGAGGATGATGCGATTTATGAGCTATAATATCAAGGCCGGCACCAACAAATTCTATGATTCCAAGGTTGGTCCCCATACCGGTTCTAAGGCCGGCTCCAAGGCCTGCGATTACAGGAAGCAGAACACAATTCCCGGTATAACGGACATAACGGACATAACGGACTCAACGGATATAACGGTCATAACAGCCATAACGGGTATAACGGGCATTGCTGAAGTGATAGCCGCCCAATCCCCGGATGTGGTGGCGCTGCAGGAGGTCGATCGGGGGCGACTGCGCTCGGGCGGTATAGACCAGGTGCGATGGTTGGGGGATAGACTTGGGTATCGTTACGCGTACGCGCCCGCCTTTGCCACCTCTGAAGATGATGGCACCAAAGGGGAATATGGTAACGCTTTACTCTCTCGTTTTCCGTTGCTGTCATGGGAAGTCATCCCCCTCTGGCACCGGAATCATCTGCTTCCGGGGGAGCCGGGCTGGGTAATCGAGCCACGATGTTGCTTTGTGGGTCGATTACTGACCCCGCGAACCAATCCGCATTCTCGAATTCGAATGGGCTCGAGCTCGTCGGTCACCGTAGTGGGATTGCACCTCTCAACCACGGTCGACCAGCGTGCGCGCCAATTAGAGCAGGTAGCTGATCTCGTAACGGAATGCGGCGATACTCCACTTGTTCTTATGGGAGATTTCAATGCAGGGCATGAGGAGCTCCGAAGATCCCGGCTGTCCGGCCTGCTCGACAATATCTTTGCCTGTAATCCTGTTTCAACGTTTCCTAGTGGTGCGGCTGCCCGGGCAGCCATTGATCATATCTATGTGAGTTCACACTGGTTGGTCAAGGCAGTGTGGGTCGTATCCGAACGGCTGGATAGGTCCGATCATAACCCTGTGGTGGCAGATCTGGAATTATAGACCTGGAATAAAAAGTCTTGGGGGCTTGGCAGGCATTATTCCATTTGTGTCGAATAGGGGAGGCCGAATAGGGGAGGCAGCGTAGCCCCCCATGCCGCCCGCTGCACCACAGGCAATGAAAATGTCGCCTAGGAAGGGCTAATGGTTCTCGGGGTGGATATCAAGAACGAGGATAGAGACAGGACCAAGAATTCAAGAATTTAAGACAAGAATTTAAGAATTTAAGATAAGGATAGAACCCGGACTGGAAACGTAAGGCTTATACAACAGGCTTATACAACCGGCTCCGGGAGTACGCAAGCGTGCGAGAGCTCTAGATCATTGTTAGGGCGGCGACTATCGCGCCCTTAGGGGGCTAAAGAGTTACTTGATGCGCTTAAGTTCGTTGTTGATTGCCTCCAGGTCGAATTCCTCGGGGTCGAAGGTTCCTCCGAGCCACTCAAGAATCTCTTCGTATTCAGGATCGCCGGGGTTTTTAATAGTCTCCAGCATTCCTAGATAGCCGGGTATCCCTCCGCAATCTTCAGGAGGACATGCCCTCTTACCGCCAGTGCACACCGGATACCGGACTCCCTCTTCGGGGGGAAGGATCTTCTCTACGAGTACATCATGTACCCAGTAGTCTCCGAAGTCGTAAATATATTGAAATCTGGTCTTAGCTTCGGGAACTACTTTATTTAACCGCGCCGTCCGCGCGTTTTCCACCGGCATGTCAAACTCCGGATCAGGTGTGCCAAAGGAAACCCTGCCGATCTGGAATTCATATAAATGATAGTCTTCCCAGCCCATGGCAGCCTGCAGTATCTTGTGGAGTTTGGCAAGGGTTATATTGCCTGGTACCTGGATGCGGCGCCATATCGGCGGCTTGATGGCCTTTAGTGTGACCTTGAGCTGATAAATTGTATCGCTTGTATTGCGATCTTCTGTTTTCCCGGCTGACACGCTACGCCCTCCCTATCGCCATGAGCTGCAAAAGGCTACTTCCCTTCCTGCCTTCCTTGTCTGTATTACTCATACATAGGCTATCCATTTTACCTAAGAGTTAAAAGTATACACCATGCAAGGGTACCAAGGGTATACACGTAACTCTATCCCAAAGTATGCGTAAGGCTTTATTCATAAGTCTCCATTTAAGAGCATGGATGAGACCATGGATGAGGCCTTATTCACTCCTCCCTGACGAGGCCATCCGTTTGTATCCGTTTGTACATAGGTTATCCGTTGTACATAAGTTATCCGTCTACCGCAGTTTGTTTGTCTCTGTTGGTCTCGGTTTACCTCTTCCGGGCACGTTTAGCCACGCTACGTTTAGCCAGGCCAAAGGCATAATCGCTCTCATCTATGACTCCCCAATCCTGTAAGAGATGCAGCGTGGCCTCGATCACGGCATTTTCCCCGAAGAGCTGCCGGATCGCCCGGATGTATTCTACGTTATGCGTAACATATCTATGCCTCGGGCCGAGCCTCTCGATTGACTGGTCCATCAGCTTGTGGACGAGGGGATCTGCATACCCGAGCAGGATTTTGGCAGCCTTAAGGTGTTCTTGTCTCCTGGGCATCCTTACTCGTCTCTTTAAAGAGTCTCTCGAGATCGGAGAGGAGTAGGTCCGGGATCATAGCGCTTCTTTCCATGACATCGCTCGCCTTGGCGACCCACCGCTGCCATATGACCCTGAGATGCTCATCGCTCATGGTGGGAGCCGGGGTTTTCCCCTTGCCTTCGCCTTCAATGTAAAATATCTCGGACGGTTTTGTTTCCTTGAGCCACCTCACTACCGATGACAGGGTCTCAAGGGCCGCAAGCCGCCTTTCGTCCATAGCTGCACGCTCTTCTCTGATATCCATAAGAATTTCACCTCATTTAAAAACGTCGCCAAAATGTTGCCTGTCGCCAAGGCCGTATTCTTATATTCTTTGCCTTCTTTACTCAAGCCGATGTCCTGATCTGATTTAACTTACCGTTTTATCCTTCGACGTCGGGTGAGAGATTCCTGCATGTTTCTACTATAGAAAATAATCTTCGGCCTCATTTTCGATGCTTCGATGGCGCCGGCCGAAAGCCGGCATGGGCGACATTCTCTGTGGCGCCGCACCGCGCCCCAAGCCCCATATGCGGCGAAGGTCGGACTATTTCGATGATCGGAAGACTAGTACTGCAGCTGCAAGTCCCCGGATTCAGGTCACCCCGTGAAGCGGGCCAGCACGAACACTAACCCTACTAGCGAAAATGCCATTAATATAGTGAGAAGGTAAGCCATAAGTCTTCCGTAATTCATGGTAAGCTGTTTATACCACCAGCGTCGCAGTCTCCTGCTGATTCTCATGAGGAATCGACCCCCTCCCTATTCTTCTTCTTCATCTATCGATCCGGCGGCTATCCGGCTATAAAAACAGAATATCCTGCCTCAAAATTCACTCTAAGTTAGTGCGCAAAACCCTCTGCCCCTTTTGGCACTCGCATAGGGTGTCTCGCATCTCACCGCCAGGTGGACGCGGCTAAGTGTAAGTTCGAAGATTACTGACGTTTTTCCAGGGGTTGCCGGTGTTGCGTTCCGGGGACGGCGCGCTTGCGGCGCGCCTCCGTTGAAATTTGGCGCGAGGGCCATGCCAAATTTCAAAAGGCCCCGTCACGCAAGCACCGGCAACCCCTGGGACGTGCTGGTAAATGGCACAAATTAAGGAACCTACACCTAGTCGAGCATGCCGCTCCGCAATCCCTGGCCGGGGGCTCTTGGGCCGGAGATCAAGGCCGCCTGGCCGAGAGATGCGCGACACCCCGGCCACCGTGCGGCACCGGTAGCTGTTACTTGCGAAAGGTCTGGGTATTTTTGTTTTTGCGCGAGACTGTTAATTTTCTCCATATTTTAGCAGCTCTGTTTGGTAGAATCCTAGAATACCGTCGTTGCGAGCGGGCAAATTGGTAGCTGGTTGGGAAAGGTCAACAGTCTCATGCGCACTAACTTAGAACAGTCTCTTGTGCACTAAGTTAGAAATAATACAAATATAAAATTAAATTATAAAATAAAAAACCGATCACTACCAACTCAGCGGTAAGCGGCCGGTCTCGCTACTCCCTCGCACGACCCCAAGCGACCGAATACAGGACCGTGTTCATCGTCTCCGATATTGTATTTTACATTGTATATTACTCTATACTACGTGACAGACCATTTCCCTTCTAACAATTAAAAGAAAATTATTAAGTTTACAAAAACTATTGCTCGAGCTTTGAGGTAGGCCACATGCAACACCCACTGTGCGGCATTGGTAGCTGTTACCTGTGAAAGGTCTGGTTATTTTGTGCACTAACTTAGGTAAATTAGGTAAATTCTCCTATGACCTGGAGGAATATAGCTAGGAACGTAGAAATTTATATTGCTGACAATAGAAACCTATAAATCGCAGCAGGATAAGGCGCCGTAAACAGATAATCTCGAGTAGATAATCTCGGGCCTGGGTTCCAGGCGCTCTAGCGGCTACTGGACGGGTCTCTTTTCATCGCCGGGGTGAAAGGTATGAAGGGATTCTATTGGCAGAATGGGTTTATCATGCGCTGTAGTAGAATTAGAATACACTGTGGGGGCCCGCGTGACGGCTTGCCGGGTTGGCTTGGACCGGGGCTCCGGCTTTTTTTATTGTTCGGCACCCTGGTTATAGGTCTGGTTGTAGTTAATATGTGGATACCAGTGGCCGCGGCGGGCGGCCCGGCCGACCCAGGCGGCGCGGGCGACCTGGGCAGTGCGAGTGGGCCCGGCGTTTCTGAGGGCTTTTCTGAGGACTACCTGCTTGGCCCCGGAGATGTGCTCGAGATATCAGTTTGGGGCTATGAGGACCTGGCCGCAGTCGTGACCGTGAGGCAGGACGGCAAGATATCCTTCCCCCTCATAGGCGATATTCCGGCGAGCGGGCGTACCATAGCTCAGCTGCGCGTGGACATGTCGTCCAAAATCGCCGAGTATGTCAAACACCCCAGCGTGACGGTAATATTGAAACAGCCCCGGGTTATAAATGTCAGGGTGCTGGGCGAGGTGAAGGTGCCTGGCGTATATGGGTTAAAGCATGGCCAGGCGGTGGCTGATGCGATCGCCATGGCCGGGGGCCTGACCGAGCGCGGCGACGATTCGAATATAACGGTGTCTGGCCGGCGGCCTTCAGGTCCCGTATCCATCAGGATAGACCTGGCAAAGGCCTTGATGCATGGAGAGTATGGGCAGGGGCGGGACTTCACCCTGGAGGATGGCGACACTGTTTTTGTGCCGAAAACCATACAGGTCCAGGTTATGGGTCAGGTCCATGCTCCGGGAGCTTATCTCTTGCCGAGAGGAGCCCGGCTCCTAGATGCGGTCGCACGTGCCGGCGGCGTGAGGCCCGACGGCGAACCCGCCAGCGTGACCTTAAGCCGGCCCCAAACGCCACAGGCGCAAAAGCCGCAGGCGGAGGATGGGCGAGAGCGCGAGCCCTCGTCGGAGCCCTGGTCGATCAAGGTTGACCTTGGGAAGCTTATGACCGGTAGGGATCTCTCTTTGAATATCCCCCTCGAGGATGGCGACGTCATCTTTGTGCCCGAGGCGGTGCGGGAGGTATCGGTTCTCGGAGAGGTAAACCGGCCGGGCGTCTACCCCATTCACGAAGGGAGCCGCCTGCTTGATGCTATCGCCGCCGCGGGAGGGCCGACGCCGGAGGGGGATACGACCTGCGTTACTCTGGTGCGCCGCGAGGGCGATCGCGATAGGGAAGGCGGGAGCGATGGAAAGACCGTAACTTTCAAGGTTGACCTGGACAGGCTTTCCGGCCAGCAGGACGCAGGGCAGTCGGGCCAGGGCGCAGGCCGGGGCACGGGGGAGAATTACCTCCTCAAGAACGGGGACACCATCTACGTGCCAAAGGCGATCCGCGTCCAGGTCCTGGGAGAGGTTTATACCCCCGGCGTTTATTTGATGCGCGCCAGGAGCACCGTGACGGACGCCATCGCAAAGGGGGGCGGGGTGAAGCCCACCGGCGACGGGGCGAACGTGACGCTGACGCGAACGAGAGGCGGGGTGAGCACCCAGACTGTAATTGATGTCGAAGCCCTGGTCAGCGCGGCCGCTGCAGGTAATGCCGAGAGCGTTGCATCCAGGGCTGCAGGGGATGCTACCGTAGCCAATCTAACGCTAGAGGACGGCGATATACTGTTCGTCCCACCGGCGTTCTTCAGCGTTTCGGTCTTGGGGGAGGTCCAGAGGCCGGGCGTCTACCAGATGAAAAAGGGTAGCCGGCTGCTTGATGCCCTGGCAGAGGCGGGCGGGATCGGCAAGGAAGGGGATCCCACGATGGTAACCTTGATGCGGAAGGCATCAAGTGAGGTTATGACCGTAAATCTGGACCAGGGTCTGGGTCATGGTCCCGACCTCGCCCCCGGTGATGTCATCACCGTTCCAAAGGCATTAAAAGTCCAGGTGCTGGGCCAGGTCCAGGCTCCGGGGACCTACTTCATGCCAAGGGGTGCCAGGGTGATGGACGCAATCGGGGAAGCGGGCGGGCTCAAACCTGACGCAGGCGCCTCCGCCATAATGCTAACGCAGCCGGGGCGCCCCGGGAAGCAACTCAGCTGGGAAGAGATGCTTTCGGGTGATCCTACTGAAAACCAGCGGCTTTCTGACGGGGATGTGATCTTTGTCCCCGAGGCTCCCAATGAGGTGTCCGTGCTTGGCGAGGTTGCAAGGCCAGGCGTTTACAAGGTCTATGCCGGGACGCGCCTTCTGGACGTCATAGCTGCTGCAGGCGGCGTGACCCCTGAGGGCGACACATCGAGCGTGACCATAACGAGGGCGCTTGATCCCGTTGCTCCCGTTGATCCCGGCGGCCCTGGCGCTCATAACGCTGGCGCCCGGGTGCAGACCCTCAAGGTGGATCTTGATGCGCTTTCTAGAGGCGCGATGGCTGGCTCCGGTGGCGCGGAGAATATCCCCATCAAGAGGGGAGATGTGGTTTACGTCCCTGAGCGTATCCGGGAGGTTACGGTCCTCGGAGAGGTCGCGAGGCCCGGCACCTACCCCATCCGCGGCGAAATGCGGGTGCTCGACGTCATCGCGGCTGCCGGAGGGCCCACTGTCAACGGTGACACCACGAGCGTGACGCTTACGACGAAGCGGGGCGGTGCGAAGACGGTCTTGAATATCGACCTGGACAGGATAGCCGCTGGCGACCCGAACTCGGAGAATTACCAGGTATCCCAGGGCGATGTGATCTATATACCCAGAGCCATTGAGGTCCAAGTGCTCGGCCAGGTCACGAGCCCGGGGTCTTACCGGCTCAAGGCCAACAGCAGGCTCACTGAGGCCATAGCCAGGGCCGGCGGTATAAAACAGGACGGGGATCCCTCGCGCGTCTCGCTCACGCGGATGATTGAGGAGGGGCCTGAAGGGTCGCGCGTCATTATGGTGAATGTTGATGATATCCTCGAAGGGAGGGCTAGGGACGCTGACTACAGGCTCAAGGAGGGCGACATCATCTCAGTGCCCGAGGCCGAGAGGCGGGTGCTGGTCGTGGGCGAGGTCAAGCATCCGGGCATCTATACGGTGCGAAAGGGAGCCCTCCTCATGGACGCTATAGCGCTTGCGGGCGGGCCGACGGACCGCGCTGCGCTTGAATCTGTGTGCGTATTCAGCGGGGGCAAGGTCGCAACCTCCCGGCAGGTTAACATGGGCATGGATGACCTGCTGTTTAAGGGCGACGTAAAGGAGAACCCGGCGATAAAAGGCGGCGATATCGTCTACGTCCCGGAGACTAAGAAGCCTGACTGGTCAAAGGTTTTCAGCTTTTTGTCAGGGCTCAAGCTCCTGAAAGACCTTATATTGCCCTGAGAGACTCGCCAGGAGGCTTACCCTGAAAACGCGCGCCAGATGAGGGGGAATCACCCTCCCATGGAGATGCGGAGGAACTGGGGTGAATGGGAGTTGGGGTAGATCCAAATGTCGAGGAAGTAGACCTGCTTGAATATGCGCGTGTGCTGTGGAGGTGGAAATGGTCCATCTTCATCCTCGTGGTGGCCGCGGTTGTTGCCAGCTACATTATAAGTAGCAGGATGACACCGATTTATGAGACGACCACGACGATCCTGGTAAAGGATAGTTCCGAGGCCGTAAACATGCCGTTTTTGCAGGCCCTCGGCGGGCAGACCGGGGCAAGCGCGCAAAACTATGTAGAGATACTCAGGAGCCGGACTCTGATGGAGCATGTGGTCAGGCGCCTCGGGCTGGGCGCGCCGGTCGGTTCGGAGGAGTTTGCAAGGCTCAAGAACGCAGTTAGCGTCCAGCCGGTCCAGGGGACGGATGCCATCAGGATAAGCGTGCAGTCGAGCGACCCGGGCGAAGCCGCGAGGATTGCAAACACGCTCGTGGATGTATTCATCGAGGAAAACCAGCGCTCAAACCAGGCGGCCACCCGGAGCGCAAGGGAATTCATCGGGCAGCAGCTCAAGACGGCCAAGGAGAACCTGAAGCGCGCCGAGGACGCGTTACTTGCATACAAGAAAACGCATAGGGTCATCGAGCCGGGGGAGGAAGCAAAGGCGAGGATCGAGGAGATAGCTTCCCTCCAGAAGCTCGAAGCCGAGGCTGGGACGGATATAGAGGAGGCCAGGGCGTCGCTCGTCCAGGTGCGGAAGGAACTTGAGAGGCAGGACCCGAAGCTCGTGGCTTCGCAGACGATATCCCTCAACCCCCTCGTGCAGGAGTACAAGGCAAAGCTTTCAGAGCTCGAGGCATCCCTTGCTGCTGCCCAGGAGAAATACACCGAGAAGCACCCGGCCGTGATAGCCCTGAAGGCCGAAATCGAAGGGGTGAAAAAGAGCCTGTCCGCTGAGGTAACGCGGATCGTGAGCGCTGAGACGGTGGCTCTCAACCCCATCCACCAGGATCTCATGGGACGGGCGATCGCAGCTGAGGCGCAAATCATAGGGGCCGAAGCGAAAAGGGACGCCATAGCGAGGTTGATTGCGGAGAAGGAAGCGGCTCTGGAGCGGCTTCCGCAAACGGAGATAGACCTTGCACGCCTCATGAGGGACCAGCGCGTGGCCGAGGAGATATATGTCATGCTGCTCACGAAGCATGAGGAGATGCGTATCACGGAGTCCATGAAGCTCGCAAACATCCAGCGAATCGACCCGGCCATAATCCCGGATCGCCCGATCAAGCCGCGCAAGCTTCTAAATGTAGCCATAGCCGCGCTTCTTGCCCTGTTTGTTGGCTGCGGCTTCGCATTTGTAATGGAATACATTGATAATTCCTTTAAAACGCCCGAGGAGATTGAAAAATACCTTGGGTTGCCCGTCCTTGGAACCATACCCCATATGGACCGGGTCCGGCGTCGCAAGCGCAGGCACTTAGGCCCGGAGAGCGCCCAACCGGGGCTATGAGAATATGGCGAACATGACTACCTGGCTGCCTGAGTTTGAGCTGCCCCGGATTGCCATAGCTCTCGTGGCTCTCGCGACCTGTTTTTATGTATGTATTAGGTCCATGTATTTCCCATGTATTTTATGTAATTAGGTCTATGTATCAAGGTATATTGAAGGTATATTTTAAGGTAGGGCATGATGGAAGGCATGATGGCGTCTATGGATGAGCGTCTACGGAAGGCATGGCGGTGATGAGTTATGGATAGCCCTTCACGCGTCTTAATAATGGAGCGCGACCCCAAGTCGCCCGTCTCTGAGGCTTTTCGCACCTTGAGAACCAACCTGCAGTTTGTACGCCTTGACAGCCCCCTGAGATCGCTAGTGATAACCAGCACTGCCCCGGGAGAGGGCAAGAGCACCGTGGCTGCAAACCTGGCGATCGCCATGGCCCAGGCAGGCAAGTCTACCATCCTGGTCGATGCAGATCTCAGGCGCCCCAAGCTGCATAAGATGTTTAACGTGCCTAACCGTGTGGGGCTTACAAATCTCTTGCTGGGCAACGCCGGCCTGGAGGCGCTTCAGGAGACGAAAGCTGAGGGCGTCAGGCTCCTGCCGAGCGGGGTCTTGCCCCCAAATCCATCCGAGTTGCTCGCCTCGGGGGCGATGACCCGCGTTATTGAGGTGCTTGATGCCGAGGCTGATATGGTGATCTTTGATACCCCGCCCATGATGGCGGTCACCGATGCCGCGGTGCTTGGCACCAAGGTGGACGGGGTTTTGCTCGTCCTGAAGCTCGGGCAGGTGGCCCGCGAGGGAGTCATGCGGGCAAAGACGTTACTCCAAAACGCCAACGCCCGGATCCTCGGGGTCGTTGCCAATGGGATAAAGCCCGAAGGCCGCTATAATTATTATTACTACTACTATTATGAGGAATAGTCTGCGTATAGTGCGTATAAATAATCCCCCAATGTTGCTTGTGGCGGCACCGGCCTCCGTACGCTAGCGCAACAGCACAGTGCTGGCGCAGCACCACGGGTAATGAAAATATCGGCTTGGAACTACCGGGCAATTTTCAGGCTGGTATAGCCCTGCAGGTAGGCAGGGGTGCCGGGAGTTAGGTAGACAAGAGTGCCGGGAGTTGCCGGGAGTCATATTTACGGGGTGTAGCATAAAATGATTGATATTCATGTTCATATCCTTCCCGGACTTGATGATGGGCCCGGGGATTGGGACGAGGCTGTAGCGATGGCGCGGCAGGCTGCGGCGGACGGTATTGCCACTATCGTTGCCACGCCGCACGTCATATCAGGGAGATATGAGAACCCAAGCGAGGTAGTGGCTCAACGCGTTGAGGAGTTTCAGAGGAGGCTCAACCACGCCGGGCTCAGCATGAAGGTATTGCCGGGTGGAGAGGTCTTCTTTGATGACGGCCTGATTGAGGCCATTAAATCGGGTAGGGTGCCTTCCATTTGTAATGCGGGGAAATACGCCTTGATTGAGTTCCCGATGGGCGGCATACCGGTAGCTGCGGAGCGGATGGTTTTTGAGCTGGCTGTCAACGGGGTTATCCCGGTCATAGCTCATCCCGAGCGGAACGAGGACGTAATCAGGGATCCAAACAGGCTTTACAGGCTTGTGGAGAGGGGTGCGCTGGCCCAGGTAAATGCGGGGAGCCTCATAGGGGAATTCGGGCGACGGGCGAGGGAGACCGCGCAGATCCTCATCACCCACGGGATGGCCCAGATCATCGCGAGCGACGCCCATTCAACCAGGCACAGGCCGTTTCGCCTTGCCGCCGCCCTTTATGAAGCCAGGAAGCTGGTGGGCCGGGAGCAGGCCGAGGCAATGGTTGTAGACATCCCGGCGAAGTTGATAGCTGGCGAGGAGATGCCGCTTCAAAGCCCCGAACCCTACGCGCGGCGCAAGGGGTTCTTTGCGCGCTTGGCAAACCTGTAATGCGGGGGGCGGCGGGCCCTGGTGAGGGCGCGCTCTCAGGGTCCCCCAGGATTAGCTTCTCACCCTCCCCCTGATCACGCTCGCGACCGCCGCGAGTATGAGGAGGATCGCCCCGACGGCATACGCGTCGCGGAGGCCGGCGACAAATGCGGAGGCCTTCGCCTCGTTGAGGGAGTAGCCCAGGCGGCGGAGTTTTTCGAGATATATCTCCTGCCTGTTTGAAAAGACGGCGCTGGCCGTCGCTACGCCCAGGACCATGCCGACGTTTCGCGTCATGGCCAGGATCCCGGATGCGATGCCGAGGCGTTGCCGCGGTGCAGCCCCCATTACGGCGCTGTTGTTGGGCGACTGGAAAATGCCCGTCCCGAGCCCGAAGAGGGCGAGCCTCCAGGCGATATCGTGCGGGTGCACGTGGACCGCAGGTGCGAGGCTGACGCCGCCTGCTGTCATGCCTGCCGTCGTGATGCGGATGCCCGTAGCTCCTACAACTGATAGCAGGGCGAGGCTGATGGCCGACACGGACGCGCCTACGAAGGCGGGCCAGCTTGTCCCGAAACGGTCCGAGAGCGCCCCGCTCAGGGGAGCCACCCACAGGACCACGAGGGGTGACGCCGACATCAGGAGCCCGGCCCGGCCGGGGCTCATCAGGAGCTGCTCCTGGAGGAAGAACGGCGTGAGGAAGACGACTATATACTGGGCCATGTAGTTCATGAGGCTGGCTAGGTTGGCAAAGAAGAACGTGCGGCTCCTGAAAAGGGTCAGGTCGAGCATGGGCTCTGCAACGTGGCTCTCCACCCAGATGAAGGCCACAGCCGATACGCAAGCTGTGATGCCCGTGATCGCGCTCGCCGTTGAAGTCCACCCCCACGTCTGGCCGCGGCTGACGAAGAGGAGGAGGCTTATCAGGCCGGTAAAGGCGAGCGCTGCGCCGGGCACGTCAAATCTTTGAACCCGGTCGTACCCGGTTTGGCCGCGCTGCGCTGGGACGGGTTCGTACGGGCGTTTATGCGGCCGGCGCGCCAGCGGTTCCGGCGCCGGGCCAGGTGATGGGACAAATGCATTGCACAGGATGATACTGGCGATGCCCACCGGGAGGTTTATATAAAAGATGGACCTCCAGCCGACATGGTTCACGAGGAACCCGCCCAGCGACGGGCCAAACGCCAGGCCCGCGGCGACGGTCATGGCGTTGAGGCCGAGGGCCCTGCCCCTCTCGGTCGCGGGAAACGTAGCTGTTATTATGGCGGGCGCGACCGCCATGAACATCCCGGCGCCTACGGCCTGCAGTGCCCTGAACCCTATCAGCATGTATACGTTTCCGGCCGCCCCGCAGAAGAGCGACGCCGATGTGAATACTCCGATGCCTGTGAGGAGCACGCGCTTGTAGCCGATCATGTCTCCCAGGCGGCCGAATAGGAGGAGCAGGCTGCTTATCATCAGGAGATAGGCCATGGAAACCCAGCCGATTGTGGCCATATCAGCTCTGAAGGTGGCCGCGAGGGTCGGGAGGGCTATGTTGACCACGCTCGCGTCTATGGGCCCGAGCACCGTCGCAGCCAGGATCGATGCAAGCGTGCGCCACCGGCTTACGCCAGCCTCATAAGCCTCACCGCCGCCCGTGAGTTCGCTGCCGCCCGGGGATTCGCCCGCCGGGCGCGGGGGCGCTCCGCTTTGAACCTGGCTCGAGGTTATCCCGTGAAAAGGTACTTCGCTCATCGTGATTCAATCCCCTCCAAACAGCGAGGACCAGGACCGCAGCCGTCGTCCCGATGGCCGGCATGCCGCCGAGGGGATATCATGGCGACGGCCGGCCGTCACCGCCGGTCCCAGGGCCACGGAAAAATGTTGCTGTTGCATTGAGCTGAAAGTGACGAGATCATCCGGCTTTATAGCCTTTGCTTATTTGCAGTCGGGGTAGTGAAACCGCGGTCCCTGGAGGTTTACCTCCGTTGCGGGATTTAGCATTGTCGTTTGCTCGCTCGGATATTATTTCGGGTATTATTTTGTAGGTCTTGCCGTCAGTTTCCACTACTATGGTCCCGTTTACATCGGTCCGGTAGATTTTCACACCCCTCGCACCCAGCGCGGCGATGGTCCCGGGGTGCGGGTGCCCGTATGGATTGCCCGCCCCGCAGCTTATTATTGCGACTTCCGGTTTGACCTCGTCAAGGAAAAGGGTTGTTGATGAGGTCCTGCTCCCGTGGTGGCCGACCTTGAGGACCTGAGCCGCAAGCGGCTGGTGGGAGCTGATCATCTCTCCCTCCGTGGCGGCCCCCGCGTCTCCCTCGAGGAGCAGGGCAATATTCCCATATTCGATCCTCATCACAACCGAGCAATTATTTACGTCTTCCGGGAGGGGCTCGGCCGGCGATAGTATACGGGCTTGCACGCCCGCGCCGAGCTCGATGACATGGCCGCGCCTGGCGAGCTTGAATGGGATGTTCTTCTTGTCGATGAGGGTCAGGTAACGCTCAAAGGTCCGGGTCGTATGGACCATTCCCGAGTCGTAGACCTGTTTGACGGGGAACTCCGCAAGGACCTTGATGAGGCCACCGATGTGATCCAGGTGGGGGTGGGTGGACACCATGACGTCTATTTGTTTTACCTTTTGCTTTTTGAGGTAGTTTACGACCCTCACCCCGGCATCGATATCCCCGCCGTCAACCAGCATCGTCTTGCCATTGCGCACCGTTATGAGGATCGAATCGCCCTGTCCTACATCGATGAAGTGCACGCTCAGGGCTGCCGGTGCGGGTGCGGCCCCGGCCGCGGGTGAATTTGGCGAGCTGCCGGCGAATGCTGCGGCTGTGTTTGCTGGTTCGAGCTTGCACCCGGGCCCAAGATACAGATGTGCGCAGAGGATGAGGGCGAATATGACCAGAATCGCCCATGCGCATTTTCTTTTTCTATTTATGCTGTAACCCAATCTATGCATGACTTCCTTCCCCTCGCTTGCCGTCCCGCTTGTTTAGCTTACTACTGCGATCCCTCTATTATGCGATCTATTATGTTATGTGTATGGTTGTGTATGGTGCGATTCATTGTGCAGTGAATTCTATTACTCGGTGAATCCCTATTACGCGGTGAATCCCCGAACCCGGATTCAACTCGGATTTTACATCGGGAGCGTGGTCCTATACCAGGACCCTGCCCCCGGGTTTTTTATGACTTTAACTTCTTTAACTTTATGAGATGAGTTCTTATGAGATCAGTTCTGTGCCGGCCCGGGAACTCCTCCAGTCATTCGATAATATTCATTCGATAATATTTCTGACGCCTCCTGCATAGGTGCTTGCGCTTACCATGGGTGGCCCGGGCGCCTTGCATCTCTCCACCCCGCGGGCGCGGCCAGGGGCAAGCCGCTCCTCCTGTGCACTGACTTGGATTAGGGAGACGTGGGCGCTGGGGCTAGGGCGTGAATCCTGAATAATAGGAAATAGGAGCTCTAAAGCAGGAATTGAGATGGGTTTCGGCGAAAGTTTCTTCGTTTTCGGGTTCTCAAATTTATCGCCATCTCCGGCGATCATCATCTCCGGCGATCATCTGACCATCATGCATGTTGTGACTATGATGTTGCCCAAGAATGCATATGTAAGCAGATGTGACAGAGTGGCGTTGAGATAGTACGAAGCCCAAAAGGGGCGGTTATAATAAGGGCGGGCATAATGGGATGGTTATAACGGGACAGTTATAGCCCCAATATGAGAGGTGTTTAGAGGTGAGTCGCATTTGAACTGGAAGCTTTTCTTCTTGACGTTCGGCATGTTGTTCCTGGCTGAAATAGGGGATAAGACGCAACTGGCGGTCTTTACCCTCGTGGCGCAATACAAGGCGCCTGTACCCATCTTTTTGGGCGCCTCCCTGGCGCTCGTCACCGTGACCTTCGTAGGCGCTGCGGCGGGCCAGTTCGTATCCAGGTACATCCCCACATCATACCTGCAGGCGGTCGCCGGGGTGTTATTCATGGGAATGGGCGCATTGATCCTGTGGAATGCAGCAAGCAGGATCCTTGGTCGTGGTTAGGTCAAAGCCCGTGGTTAGGCCAAAAATCCGGTTGGGAATCCTGGTGGGTCAAATATTTTTAAAGGGTCTGGGGTGAGGGTTCTTGATTCTCGCCATTGACATCGGAAATACCAACACCGTCCTGGGGGTGTACCGGGACAAAGAGCTTACGGTCAGCTGGCGGATCTCGACCGATAGGTACAAGACAGCGGATGAATACGGGATGTTGATCGATAATCTCTTCCGTTACAGCGGCCTCAAGTTTGCGGATATAACAGGGATAGCCATTTCGTGCGTCGTGCCCCCAGTGATCTCGGCCTTTGAGGGGATGTGCAGGAAATATTTCGGCATTGAGCCCCTCATTGTCGGGCCCGGGATTAAGACGGGGATCGTGATAAGGTATGAGAATCCCAAAGAGGTCGGAGCGGACAGGATAGTGAACGCCGTCGCGGCTTACGAGGCCTACGGTGGGCCCCTCATAGTTGTCGATTTTGGCACCGCAACAACGTTTTGCGCCATCTCGGCGAGGGGCGAGTATTTAGGCGGCGCCATAGCGCCCGGCATAGGTATATCGAGCGAGGCGCTGTTTCAGAGGGCGGCGAAGCTCCCCCGCGTTGAGCTGGTGAAGCCCCGGAATGCCATAGGCAGGAATACCGTGGTCAGCATGCAATCGGGGATAATATATGGGTTTGTGGGGCAGGTCGACGGGATGATCCGGCGTTTTAAGCAGGAGATGCAGGCGAACCCATTTGTGGTGGCCACCGGAGGGTTTGCGGAGCTCATAGCCAGCGAATCCCGGGAGATAAACAAGGTGGATAAGAATCTTACCCTGGATGGGCTGAGAATACTCTATGAGCGCAACAATTATGAGCATGAGCGCAGTTATGAGCGCAATGAGCATAATTATGAGCGAAGTTAGTGAAGTTAGTGAAGTCAGTGAAGTTAGCGAGGTTAGTGAAGTTAGCGAGGTTAGCGCAGTGAGCGCGATGAACGCAAGGAGCGCGATGAAAACAATCCCTGCATGGAGTATCGGTAAGATCACCCTTCAAAATCCGCTGGTGCTGGCCCCCATGGCCGGCGTCACCGACCTGCCCACGCGGCTCATCGCCAGGGAGATGGGCTGCGCGCTCGTATATACCGAGATGATAAGCGATAAGGCCCTTGTATTTGGCAACAAGCGGACGCTGGAGATGCTCAAGCTGTCAGACGGGGAGCGCCCCGTGGCCGTGCAGTTGTTCGGGAGTGAGCCCGGGGTCATGGCTGAGGCGGCGTCAATGGTGCGCGAGCTTAAACCCGACATCATAGATATCAATATGGGTTGCCCGACCCCCAAGATCGTGAAAAACGGCGAGGGGGCGGCCCTGATGAGGAAGCCAGATCTGGCCGCGGCTATCGTTGAAGCCGTGGTGGGGGTGGCGGGTGGCATTCCAGTTACCGTTAAAATGCGCAAGGGATGGGACAGGCATACTGTGAATGCCGTGGAGGTCGCGAAGGCGGTAGTGGAGGCCGGGGCGGCCGCTGTGGCTGTGCATGGCCGGACACGGGATCAACTGTATTCTGGGTCTGCTGACTGGGGCATTATCGCCAGCGTGAAAAGGGCGGTAAACGTACCGGTCATAGGCAACGGGGATGTAAGGGAGCCCGGGGATGTAAGGAGGATGCTCGAGGAAACAGGTTGCGATGGGGTGATGATCGGGCGCGGTGCGCTCGGCAACCCCTGGATATTCCGGAGGTCGTTGCATTTCCTGCTTACGGGCGAGGTACTGCCCGGGCCTGGTGCCGGGGAGCGCATAAGGATGGCTATCCGCCACCTCAGGATGCAGGTTGATCTCAAGGGCGAGCGAATGGCAGTCCTGCAGATGAGGAAACACATCGCATGGTATCTCAAGGGCCTGCGCGGTGCTTCCAGGGTGAGGGACGCTATAAATGTCGCGACGGGTGCCGGGGAGATGGTGGATATACTGGAAAGTTTTCTTGCCTCCTGCGGCGAAATCTGTTAGAATATTATCGTGCACAGAAATGTGAACATAACAATACAATATAACAATATGGAGATCAACAAAAATACCCAGACCTTTCGCAGGTAACAGCTACCGGTGCTGCACGGTGGCCGGGGTGTCTCGCATCTCCCCGCCAGGCGGCCTTGATCTCCGGCCCAATAGCCATCGGCCGGAGATTACGTAGCGGCCTGCTCGACTAGGTGTAGGTTCCTTGATTTGTGCCAGTTTACCAGCACGTCCCATGGGTTGCCGGTGCTTGCGTGACGGGGCCTTTTGAAATTTGGCAAGGCCCTCGC
>DUMQ01000025.1 GCA_012839815.1 Bacillota bacterium
GCGGAAGCATATGCTATCATAGCTGAATACATGAGGTACTACAACCAGCGCCGCAGGCACGGAGCTATAGGGTTCATGTCACCGGAGGCGTTCCATGAAGCATTCATTCGCAATACTGTGCCTGCCAAAGTATGTGTCGCATAAACTCCGGAATTAGGGGGCCAGGGGGACCAAAGGTCGACAACCGCATGGCCTGAGCCTTATAGAATTCCGGATTCTGAAAAGCCGCGAGGCGTACCAAGCGACTTAGTAAAGCGGGTGGGAGCCCCTCCTTTTCAATATACAGCAAGTTGTTCTGAATGATCCGGACCTTCTCCGGCAACGGACCGGTGATAGGTTTTTCGGATTTCCTCTTTTTTGACGGCGGGAGAGTCCAGGGATTCTCTTCCTCATCCTCTTCTTCACCTCCGGCGCCAATTAGGCTCAACCGCACCCCAATTATGCTCCCGGCCCGGGCCGCCTCCATAACAAGGTTTTCCACCTCCTCCACCCGCATCTTTCGGAGCGTTGAAAGGAATTTCCATTGGTCCGGGTAGGGCTGGAAATCTCTATCTAGAAACAGGCTATTTCCCTGGTCTCGAGGACGACGCTGCAGAGGAAGTGCGATGAGGTTACCGAAGCCACCCTTCGGCATGGTATCCTGATTCGGGAATAAACGGTCGTAGGAATCAAGTCCGATCTGATGCCTGCGTTCAATAGTGCGTGTCAATAGAGCGCACCCAAGCTTCCGGGCCAGGTGAGCGGGGATTGGGCACTCGAAGAAGATCCAGACGTGGCTGCCATTCCCTGAACGAGAACGCTCCAAGGCGGCAGGCACTCCCATCTCATCGCAGGTGCCCAAAAAAATAATCACATCTTCCTGCCAGCTCGCCTTATCGAAATCAGCAGCCAGGAACCAGCAGGTTTCATCAGGCAAAAGTGGGTAAATACCCACAGTACGCTTTCCGGCTAAATGATCATAGATTACCTGATCCGTAAGGGGCAAAAACTGACGGTATTCACACTCAGCACATTTTACCTTGGGCTTGCCACAGAAAGCACGGTCCCACTCATTCTTGCAGGCTGGTGAGTAACCCGACTTCCCATTCTTGCCCTCCCACCTGGCAGCGTAGACATCCTCCTTGCCTCGAAAAAGGCTCCGAAACAGGGCAATTTTAGCCTCCGGGGATGAGTGGTTGGTGACCATGAACGCAATTTGATTGGCCCCTGCAGGGGCTGCCATTGTAGGGGCTGAATTGCAGGATAAGGACTCTTCGTCCTTCAGAAGCCCCAGGAGCGCTCTTAGCCGAGCATTCTCCTGCCGCAATCGGAGGTTTTCCTCGCGCAGCCGGGCAAATTCAGCCTCAATAGTCTGGGGCCTTGGGTCAAGATCCTCAGTGTAACCCATGATCCCTTCACCCGCACATACCCGTACCCACACATACCGTAGCTATCCTTCTCCTTACGTTATGTGGAAATATCGCACCATAGCCATAATATTTGCTTACGCTTTAACCATATCATTACCCTGGTCCACAAGTAAAGGGGCAGAGCCATGAGATCGGAAATTGTGCCTTTATGAGAGTTATTTTGATGATTCAGCTAAATAGGTCAATGTAATGTAGGGACTTGTTCATTGCCACGCATAAGGTCTGGGATAAGAAAGTATCCAATGTCAGCTTCATCCGCTCCACACGATGTCTGCCATCAGCATTGTCTATCGGGAACAGTGCTCTTGAAATCAGCATCGTCCGTCGGGAATGGATGCCTGCCACCAGTATCGTTGCCCATCCCAAGGGTTATGCGTGCTAAGACTTGTTTTTGAGGGCAAACGGAGGTATAATGGTATGTGAGATACGGAGGTGAGATACATGGCTGAAAGGACAAAAATGATACATGTAAGAATGCCCATCTCTCTTGTAAAGGCGCTGGACGACCTGGTCAAAAGGTCTCCTGGCATCAAATCACGTTCGAAATTCGTTACAGAGGCTGTGGAGAATAGACTTAAAAAAGAGCGTTACATCGAAGCTGTGAAGGGTCTAGCGGGGATGATAACGGCAGAAGAAGCCCCTTACTGGAAGGACGAAGCTTCTATCGACAAATGGTTATCAAGTAACCGCGAAGCGGACAGGAAGGCGTCTGAGGAGAAATGGCAGGCATAGCCTATCTGCTTGATACAACCGTTTTTATCGATATCTCCCGTGGTAATAAGGCAGTTATAGACTGGTTAACATCCTGGGCAGATGAACCAGATGCTCTGGCTACTTCAGTTGTGGTAGTCGCCGAGTATTTCTCAGGTCTTCCCCCTGCCAAACGTAACAAGGCTAGGGATTACCTGTCTGCCTTTAATGTCCTGCCAGTTACGTTCGAAGACGCAGTATATGGCGGAGAGGTTCGATGGGCCTATGCCCGTAAAGGCATCTCCATTGCTGTAGCCGATGCCCTTCACGGAGCCATTGCTGCGAGGAAGGGACTTACCGTCGTAACTTCGAACCCCGTCCATTTTCCCTTTGTTCCAACCCTTGATCCAAGGAAGTCTAGGTGAATCTATCACCATGTTTGGCGACATATTCTGATTACCCCTTTATCCCCGTCAGCGCTATGCCGCGGATGAACTCCCGCTGGAAGAGCAAGAAGACCGCCAGTACAGGGCGCATGTAAGAATTGTGGCCTACAGGCTACTTACGTGCATCTATTATAGCCCTATGGCCTGTCTGATGGGGACGTTCCTGCCAGCCAACCAGCTAGCCTACCTGCCTCTCAGCCTTCCTGCCCGGGTCGCAGCCTCAGGGTGGTAAGACTCTTGCCACTCCATGCGCATAAGTTAGTGCGCAAAAATACCGGACCTTTCGTAGGTGATAGCTACCAGTGCCGCACAGTGAGTGCCGCACAGTGGCCGGGGTGTCTCGCATCTCTCCTCCGGCGGACACGGCTAAGTGTAAGTTCGAAGTTCGAAGATTACTGACGTTTTTCCATGGGTTGCCGGTGCTTGCGTGACGGGGCCTTTTGAAATTTGGCAAGGCCCTCA
>DUMQ01000026.1 GCA_012839815.1 Bacillota bacterium
AGCAAACCGACTCTACAGTAGCATGAATGCGTTCATAGACTCTGTAAAGACGTTTTTTAAAGAACTAACGGCTTTGGAAGCCTTAACGCTTGCAGCATAGAACCAGCTGAAAATTTATGGAACCTTATTTAGGCCAAAACAGCATCAACACTTTTCCTTAGAATGGCAGACGACCATGTTTCCCAGTTATCTACCAATTAATCCGAGGGGGTTTAGCGACGCATTCTTGGGATTGCCAAGTTGTTTAATGTTTTTCCCTCAAGTGAAGGTGCAGAAATTCACCGGTCTCTCGGGACGCTTATGATACCTTTTACGTACGGCCGTAGAGTGGTTGTCGTATACGATCTTCTCTGGCACGCCACCCAGCCAGGAGAAGGCCCTCATGTGCCCTTCCAGGAAAGCTTTCATACGCTCGTGACCTGCCGCCATACAAACGGTACTCCACCGTGGCGCAACCTCAGACAGAATAGATGCATCCGCATTGACACTCATTAAGGGCAAGCGCAGGTGGTAGCGACGGCCGTCCTGCTCCACCTCTACTTTCTGCAAGGCCGCAAGATCCGGCATGATGTCGGCCCACTCGGGCTTCTCTCCCCGAGGTGCAAGAGAACTCATGAGTTCATGTCTTAACAGCAACGCAAGGGAACTCAAGAAGATGTGACCCCTGATGGTGTCGTCATACTCGTGGACTACCGGCCTTGTCTCCGGGAAGCTCTTGGCGGCTCGGAAGAACACCTCTACCATCCAAAGATCCTTGTACCTCAATGCGACCTCATCGACTGGTAAGGTGGCGTTGGTCCTCAACACGAACTTACTGTCAAAGCGCTCCTCCTCGGCCACCTTATCCTTGGTCTATGCTGATGGCCTTACCATGTTCCTCCTCATGGGAATAAGTTCCAATCCTACCTACCATCGAGACATCCATTCCCAACCTTACTGCAGCCACCACTTGATTCGCTCGCGGCCCCCCTTAAATCACAGTGCCGTATAACAGTGTGCCGTTACCGTTTCACCACGGGACGGAAGGGCTCTCACCTTTGCCCCAAGATCTACGTTTAGGCTACCTACAACTACGACATATACCTACCCCAATCCCTTGTGGAAAAACGTTACAGTGTCATGGAACCTAAAAGTAATCACAGTATCTCTCTTAATTTATTGACCGCATAGGAGAAGTTCCACTTAGGTGAATATTGAAGATGTTTCTTCGCCATCGCGATATCTCCCCACCACGTAATTGGCTTAATGGGTAACCCCTTCTCTTCCCACCATCTCATTTCTTCGGGGTAGTAGCATTTCATGACCTTGGCGGTATCCTTGTAGAGTTCAATCTCATCCCCTTTCCGAAAAGGCTTATCTGCTAGAATAAGATACTCACCTTGCGGCCTATAACCAATAGCAAGAAGTGTGGCTTCTACTACGTCGTCCAAGTGGACGCAATTCATATTAAGTTTCCATACAAAATCTGGGCACAGGCTTTTCTCTGGAGGCCAGAAGTTGCCATAACGTAGTAGGGTTATAGACAGTCCGTGGTTATCTCTGTAATAACGGCCTATTTGCTCCATGAACACCTTGCTCATATCATAGATATTCTTTGGATTATACGCGGTGTTCTCATTATAATATAATGCCCGACCAAAATACGCTGCATCCCATGCATAGAACCCCGTTACAACTTCGCTACTAGCTGCCACAACGTGGACATTGTTAACTGCCGCCGCATAAAAAACGTTAAGTGTTCCCATGAAGTTCGGTTTAATATATAAAATATGACTCCGAAGATCTTCTCTATTCTCCTGACATGCCGCATTGTGAACTACAACATCTATTCCTTCCATACATTGAAGTAGAAAATCAAAATCATAAAAACACCCTACCTTGACCTCCCATTCTGCACCAGGACGATGTTCCCGGGAGATCACCCTGACCTTGTGGCCCATCGAAACAAGCCTGTGTGCTAAAGCTTCACCCAAGAGCCCGTGGCCAGTTAGCAATATATTCATGTGTATCACCTCGTGTCCTATTGCTTAACCCCGATGCTATTCATATCGCAGTAGTACCCTATTGTTTCGAGGGCTAGCTTTAGCATCTCCATGCATCCATATTTGAGCTGAGACAATTATGGGGCGAGTAATATTCCAGCATTTGCTACCACAACTATAACAAGGTTAGGTACCACATAACCGACGAAAACAATTAGCTAGGGTCTCCGGGGCATTGGTCGGACAATGTAACTAATCCACGCCCCGGAGAATAATACCAAGGGATTTGATAATATGACCGTCCCCAACGCTTTCCTAGACTAACAACCTATGACTTCGCTTATCACTCGTTCTAGATAACGCCTACCCTCATCTATGTAAGATGGGTCCTCATAACGACTTAACTCAAGCGATAAGAAGCCGTTAAAACCCACATCCTTTAAAGCTTTGACTACACCACGCCAGTCTATGATTCCCATCCCCGGCGGTAGGCCATAGCTTAGAAGCCCGTCCGAATCCTTTACGTGAACGTGAAATATTCTATCTTTCAACTTATAAATGGACATCGGCAAGTATTCTCTCTGCATAAATTGCCAACCCGTATCGAAATTGCACCCTAGAGCATCCATTTTTACGTGGTCCCAAAGTCTTAAAAAAGAATCGGTATGCGGAACTATAACATGACAATGCTCCTCAAGGGCAAACTTCATCCCATGGTCAGCCACAATTTCAGTACACTGCCTAATCGAATCCACATAGTTGTTCCAAATAGCATCCCAATCAAAATCTTCAGGCAAGGAGAGCTTGAGTTTCGGACTGAACTTGCTAGCACCAGTCTGAATGTATATGACCCCGTGCGGCGGGTTGGAGGTAGGACCCCTTAGTCCTCGGGGCAGCTGAGCTACCATATTTACTAATGGCGAACCGAGCTCCTTTGCTATTTTAGTAGCTCTCATAAAGTTTTCGAGGGCCTTCTCCTTTTCGACCCTATCCAAACTAGAGAGTCCCTCGACCACAGAATCGTAGATCGCCACTTCGGAGAGGACAAGGCCATTTGAAGCAACGAGCCTCTTTAGTTCCTCTATCTTTGATGAGGTATAGTAGTTGTTCATATCTTCTTCTGACCAGACAATAAGCTCAACCCCTTTGAATCCCATCTGTCCTACGATCTTTATCGCATCTTCATATGGTGCACCATATCCTTTTTCGGTAAAACTCCATGCAGTACAACCTACCTTCACTGCCTTCTATCCCCTTTCATTTCCTACCATAACCAAATGTGTATTCTCAGACTTAATGGCAAGGATCCAGCTTTACAATCTTACCATGCTCTGCCGATCTGTAGGCAGCCTGGATTATTTCGATAGTCTTTTTGCCATCAATACCTGTTGTCATAGGCTCTTTACCTTCCAGGATGCAATCAACAAAATGTTGCTCTGCTTTCGTGAAGCTATTCTCGTTGGGCACCGGAACTTCGACAAAGCCTTTCGCCTCTTTTTGATTGCCTGCCACTGTATATAATCTAAGGGGAACAGGTATAGCGCCAGCCGGACCTGCAATAATAGTTCCATCAGTACCGTATACTTCTATTGCCTGAGATGTGTTAGCCGTCGTAAAGCTCAGAAACAACTGGGCTCTGATTCCATTGCTAAATTTTAAATTCACAAAGGCATTATCTTCTACCTCGATAGGGTTATCAATGGTGGCAGTTTGCGCCATGACCTCTTCGACCTCGTTGCCGGTTATCCACCGTAACAGGTCAAAGTGATGTACTCCAAGGTCCAGCAATGGGCCACCGCCAGATTTGCTCTTTTCATAAAACCAATCGGATGCAGGTTTGTAAGCTTTATAGATTCCCCAGTGTGAGAAATTTGTTCTAATAACCAAAGGTTTTCCAATAACGCCAGAATCAATAAGCTCCTTGGCCTTTGCAAAGCTTGGAGTAAACCTCAAGATAAAGCAGGACATGAGGATTACGTTATTTTCCCTAGCAGCAAAAATCATTTGATCAGCGTCTTCTATACTTAATGCCATGGGTTTCTGAACTAGGACGTGCTTCCCTGCCTTTGCCGCGTCTATTGCGTTTTTCGCGTGAAGGAAATTTGGGGTAGCGACCAAAATAGCATCAATATCATCTCTCTCAAGAAGCTCTTGGTAGTCGCTAGTGGCTACCTTAGCTCCATAACGGTCGGCTATTTCACGTGCCCTATCTACGTTTACATCAGCAATGCCCACAAGCCTGCCGCCCTTTACGTCCCTAAAAGCCTCAATCATTCGAGCCCCTATATTGCCACAACCAATTACCCCTAGACCTACCAAACCTTTCTGCATCACTAACTCCTTCTTTCAAATAGTAGAATCCCCAAATGTTGGACAAATCTCTCGGAGTTCTTCAACCATACACTGTAAATTTAGATCACATTAGATGCCGACACTATCTCCACCTTCCCATTGGTATGTAGTGTAAGGTTCCTTACGCTATATAATTGTATACCTAAATTTCTACACATAATCCCAAATTCCTTCTTGAGAGCCCATAAATTGGAGATTTGTTCTCATGTCTGGGCAATGTGTTAAATCCATATTGCCCCATATCCCCAAGTATCTTCCCAAATACTTCTGGCTAACCACCCATGGGGACCCTCAGCCGACACCATCTAAGAATAAAAAACGCCAGGTATTTTCAGGGTAGACCCCCATTCCGCATAGGCGGCACCACCAGAGAATGAAAACGGCTTTAGCTGGGGTGATATTCATTTTCGGGGTAGTCTCCCATGCCGGCTTTCGGCCGGCACCATCGAAGAATGAAAATGGGGTCGAAGACTATTTTCATAGTAGTATCTAAAAATAAGCGACGGATTCATGATTTCATGTACAATCCCTGCTAGATGCCTATTTTGTAGCAAGGGGGTGTTGTATAAGTTGAGGTTTGTTCGTTCCCTATCAGATGAGGAGATAAGGGAGTTAGAGA
>DUMQ01000027.1 GCA_012839815.1 Bacillota bacterium
CTCGCTCACCACCTCGCCCGCAAGATTTGATCACGAGCATGATTCGATCATGAGCATGACTAGAGCATGAGCATGAGTACAACTCATGAGTATAACTCGAGCATAACTCAAGCATGACTCGAGCATAAGCATCACTCGATCATGGCCCGCATGACCCGAATCATGACCCGCCCGCATGACCTGATGGTGAGTTTCCTGGCCGGGGCGGGTCCCGGTCACTCGCTCGACCCCGGGCAGAGGCCATCACAGTTTCCCCGGCCACATTACAAAAATTACATGCACCAACTATCAGGCAACCTGCATCCTTGAAGTTCCGAAGTCCGAACTAAAGTTTTGACATTAAAGTACCAAAGGATGCCGGTTGCCTGATAGTTGGTGGTTTGTTGCGGCCATCCTGCCAACATCCTTGGCAGGATGGCCCCGGTCACGGGTGAGCCTGCCTACTTTCTTGGCACCGTCCACGCCACCATGCCAAGTATAAGGCCGGCAGGCGTGGAACGCCTGCCTATTCAATCCCGGCCGTAAGCACCCTGGTTTCGAGCTCGGCTCGAATTTCGCCCGCAGTGCGACCCCCGGATATGCCTTCAAGGACGACCCGCTCAGCATCCCTTGCACCGATCCCTGCAAGGACGGCGCCTTGCACTCCTGCTGCGATCTTTGCAGTCTCCTCCACGGAGTAACCCGCCCGTATAGCCTCTCTTATGCAAGCTTCAATGGCAACAGCAACCTCGGATGCAACCCGGGCATTCACAGGGGTAGCAGAATTCTGGGCGCCATACGCGGCCATCAACTCCTCCCGGAGGCGCTCTTCGAGCCTGGTCCTAACCTGCGCCGAAATCTCGTTCATGGCGCGGACCCTCGCGCAGAGCTCCTCTATCTGACCATTGACATCTGTCACGGGAACATCTGTCGCTGGCTGGGCACTACCACCCGTTGAGGAACCCACCCCAGCGCCAGCACCGGCACCAGCGCCTGCACCTGAACCCGATCCCGCACCCGATCCAGATCCTGCGCCTACACCTGCGCCAGAACCGGTACCTACACCTGCAGCCGCACCTGCACCCGCGTCATTGCTGCCTCCTCCGCCGGTCTTAGCGCCTCCGCCTCCTCCGCCCCCTGCTTTAATAACCTTCGAGCTACCCGCACCACCCGCACATACAGCCTGCTCGCTCAGCATCATTGGGCCCAGCAAGATCATAAACGCTGTCAATATCGCCAGGGTCTTGAGCCAGCTGGTACTCTTCCCGGTCCATTTCCTAAACCATTTTACCTCCATTTGATACCCGACCCCCTCTGATGATATCTCTGATAATTTAATTTTGAATCCCGGGGAAAAGAGGTGAGTTGGTTACCTTATTACCCCGACTCCCGGCTTTATCTGGGATTATTATAGAGCTCAGAAGGGATCGGGTTTGTGAGCCCGCACACAGGAAATCTGTGTTTTGCATCACGATTTTGCATCATGGTTTTGCATCATGGTTTCGCATCACGGTTTTGCATCACGGTCTTACATCACGGAGCCGGAGGGGGCGACAGAGCCGGGAGCCGCCTCGCCCTGCCAGGACTAGAGGCTAGAATGAGGCCACGCTGCGGAGGCCCTCCTCGCTCAAGATGACGATGCTTTTTTCTTGAATCCGGATCAAGCCATCTTCCTCGAATTCCGATAAGATGCGGCTCGCTGTTTCCCTGGTGACACCCGAGAGGTTGGCAAGCTCCTGGTGCGTGAGCCTGATATCAATTGTATATCCATTGGGCCCGGGCATCGCATGTTTCCTGCCGAGATCGAGGAGGGTAGATGCCACCCGGCCCCTCGCATCTCCAAAGGCGAGGTATTCGATTTGCTGGTCCGCCGCGCGAAGGCGCGCCGCCAGGACCTGAATGATCTTCAAGGCGACCCCCGGATCTGAGGCGACGAGCTCGAGAAAATCCTCCCTGGGCAGCATGAGGAGCCTTGAGTCCTCGAGAGCCTGAGCGGCGGCCGAACGGGGAAGTCCATCGAGAAGGGACATTTCGCCGAAGCAATCCCCCCTGGAGATTATCGCAAGGGTTTTCTCCTTCCCGTCGGGGGAGAGCTTATATATCTTGACAGCCCCCTCTTTTATTATAAACATCGCCTCGCCCGGGTCCCCTTCAAAGAAAATAGAGCTCCCCTTCCTGTAAACCCGCTCCCGGGCTGCCGCGGCAGCCCTGGCAACCCCGGCCGGGGGTAAACCTGAAAAAAGGGTAACCTGCCTCAGAAACCTGACGTTCTCCGTCTCATCCACCTTTTGTCTCATCACCTCTTCCCCGTTCCCCCTTCACGGACCCCTTACCCGAAACCTTACCGGCCACGGCCCCGGGGTCCTGTTTCACGTCGTTTATGCCCACGTGGTCCACACCCGCGCCCACACCCGCGTCCGCGCTCCCATTCGGGGAACCGTAGCCTCCGACCTCTGCCCCCTCTTCGAACTTACCTTCGATCTCATCCAGCCATTTCTCAGCGCCCTGCCACTGCTTTCTCTCCTCGGGGGACATGGGCCCGGGCAACTCGGGCGGCATTCCGGGGTGGACCGTAATCTCTTGCCCGGTCCCGAGAAAAACCGACCTGCCCTGGGCAGCTACCTCGACCAGCCCCTCACGCACGGAGACGTCCGTTATCCCCGAAGGCGACACGCAAACGGAAAATAGCGTTCCCCTGACCCCAACAGTGGCAGCATCAGTAGCTACCTCGAACTCAATGGCCGGGCTCAGGATGGGCGCAAGCTGTCGAAGGATTTTTACATATATCCTCCCGAGGAATAGCCTCGTCTTAAATACCGCCCCCGGCACAGTCACGGCCGCCTCCGATGGAGCTGCGTGAGTCGCCGATATAGGTGAGGATGTAGCTACGCAGCTTGCCGGTGTAGGTTCGCGGATTGCCTCGAGGAGGAATTCCGCCCCGGGCTCAAGCCTGATCCATCCCACCGGCGCCAGCCCGCGCAATAGTTTGATCTCAGCCCATGAATCCCTCCCCGTGCGCACCCTGTCGCCCTCTCCCAGCGGAAACCCGCTCCCGACTATGCGCCAGAGCCCCTCCCGTCGCTCCCCCGCAAGGGATACCTCCACCGTCCCTTTCGTCCGTATTATAATGGCGGACGTGACCGGTGGCGTGGCCGGCGATGTGGCAGGCGACGCGGCCGGCAAAGAAGTCACCAGTTGTGTCACCCCCGGTTGTGCGGGCTGGCGCGAGATCTCGCTCGAGCCCCAACCCCCCGAGGCCAGAGTGGCATCATGCAACGACAAGAGGGCAAACGGTATGAGGGCGAGAGCAATAACAATGGAGACGAGCGTCACGAGCGCTAAACCAGGCGCCGGTCTTAAGAACCTTGGACGTGAAATAGGAATATCATATCGCATCTCCTCTCACCTCTCCGCCCTTTTTAAGGTTCCATACCTCCAGGAGCCCGGTCCGCCCCCTCACCGCTACATGCCCGAGGCTCTCCCACGTTACGGGCGTGTGGAAGTGGTCCCTCACCATGGAATGGGTCTCCCCGTCCATAAGAACCTGGCGGGGCCCTGCCAGCTCCTCGAGCCGGCTCGCGAGGTTCACAGCGCTCCCGATAGCCGTATAATCCATGCGCCTCCTGGTGCCTATATTCCCCACAACGGCCTCGCCTGTAGCTATACCGATTCCCACCTGGAGGCCATATCCGAGCTCCTCCTCGAGCCTTTCAACCTCGTCCACGATCCCAAGCGCGGCCCTGACCGCCCGGGAGGCGTGATCCTCCAGCGGCACCGGCGCGCCAAAAATCGCCATTATACCATCGCCCATGAACTTATCCAAGGTCCCGCCCTCCCGTAACACCGCATCCCCCATCGCGCCGAGGTATCGATTCAGAATACCCACAACCTCTTCGGGGTCTCTGGTCTCGGCAAACGCCGTAAAGCCCCTTATATCCGCGAAAAGGACTGTCACCGTCCGGCGTGACCCTCCAAGAGCGTATCCCCCTGGGGCGGCCAGGATCTCCCTGACGGCCTCCGGGGTGACGTACCTCTCAAAAGCCCTTCTCACCTCATCGCGCCTCTTCCTCTCGTCGACCAGCGCCCGGGCGAGGCTTGCGACATATGAAACCAGCATGGCCGTAATGACCGGCACAATATCGAGCCAGAGGCCATACCGCATCAAGGCGAGAAGACCAGCACCGGCTGCAAGGGCTGCCAATATGAAGAGCCTGGCGAGCGAGGTGGGGCCGGCGGCCGCCAGGCCGCCAGCCACGATCGCGCCGAGCGTGACGTAGGGGTTTACCCTCTTAATGAACTCCCCTGAGAGGATGGTGTCGAGGGCCAGGGCGTTAATGTACAGCCCCGAAGTCACCTCGCCCCGGGTCGAGAGGGGCGTTGGGTAAAAATCTCGCAGGCCCTTCGCCTCTACGCCCACGATCACGACCTTTCCATCAAACTCACTCGCCGGCACCTGGCCTGCCAGCACACGATGGTAGGAGAAGGTTTTGAATCCCTCCCGCCCCGGATAGTTATAGTTCAAGTAGTTCCTCCCCAGGTAATTTACGAGCATGCTGCTCGCCGGGTCCAGCGGTACCTGTCGCACTCGCGCATCCTGTGCATTTAGGTGCCCATCTAGCCCGTTCAACCCACCTAGCCTATCCGGCTCACCCAGCCTGCCCGGCCTGCCTGGCTCACCAAACCCGCCCCGCCCCCCCAGATCGCCAGGCCCGACAAGCTCGCCCAGCTCGAGGCACCGCCCCGGGATGAGCCTTACAGAATCCCCCCTGATCCCCAGGTAGATCCTGGCAAGCTCTACAGGAAAGCAAAAATAAAGCCCCCCCTGCCCCCTGACCGCGACCGGCAACCTCCGGAGCACCCCGTCCTCGTCCGGCAGGGCCACTATATGCCCTATGGAGGCGGCGCCCTTGCGGAGCGGGCCTACAGGGAGGATATCACCATTCCCCTGGAAGAGCTTCGAACCGGGAGCGACGAACTTGGTCAAAAAGGACCCGGCATATACGACATTGCCTGCGGCGCCGCTGGCCCTGGCGAGCATTTGGTCGCCCCTTATATCCTTCGAATCCGGCTCGGGGAAAAGTATATCGAAACCTATGACCCTCGCCCCCGCCCGCGAAAGGATATTCACGAGCCTCGCATGGGTCGAACGGGGCCATGGCCACTGCCCCAGCTTTTCCAGGGAGGCATCATCGATCTTTACCAAAACCACAGGGGAAACCCCCGCCGTCGCTTCAGGAGTTTTGGAGAATAAAAGGGCGCGGTGGAGGAGGCCGGAGCCAGACCGGGAGAGGCGAATCCTCGCATCATATGACATGAGCTCCAGCGGTTCCAGCACCCCCCCAAGGAAAAGCAAGGCTACACACAGGGAGGCCATTAAGCCTATCCTGAGCCTTGAAATTGAAATGGTATGTATAGGGCGAGATCCAAAAGCAAAAGCAGCCATAAGCGAATAGCCATGCGCCAGCCGCCCGGCGGAGAGATGCTATGTTCCGGCAACATCCTGTTCCGGCAACATCCTACCGGCAGCATGCTACCGGCAACGCTCTATGCGTTCCAGTCCTCCCATATAGGGCCGCAGAACCTCCGGGATCACGACGCTCCCATCCTTCTCTTGATAATTCTCGAGAATAGCCGCAAGCGTCCTCCCGACGGCAAGCCCCGAGCCATTGAGGGTATGAACGTATTCCGGCTTGGCCCCGGGCCCGGGCCGGTACTTTATATCCGCCCTCCTCGCCTGAAATGCCTCAAAATTGCTGCACGAGGAGATCTCCACGTACCTGCCGTAGCTCGGCATCCAGACCTCCGGGTCGTATTTCTTGGCCGCAGCGAACCCCACGTCCCCGGTGCACATCATGACAACCCGGTAGGGCAGCCCGAGCCTTTTCAGCACGTCCTCAGCATCGGCCACGAGCTTTTCGAGCTCCTCGTAGGAAGTCTCGGGCTTGACGAATTTCACCAGCTCCACCTTGTCAAACTCGTGCTGCCTGATGAGGCCCCGCGTGTCCCTGCCGGCAGCCCCCGCCTCGGCCCTGAAGCATGCAGTATAGGCGACGTGATAGATTGGAAGCTGGTCGGCATCGAGAATCTCACCCCTATAGAGATTTGTGACCGGCACCTCCGCGGTGGGCACAAGGTAAAAATCCGTGCCCTCGCAGTGGAACATGTCCTCGGCAAATTTCGGGAGCTGGCCAGTCCCGACCATGCTGTCCCTGTTGACGAGGAAAGGCGGATAGACCTCTGTGTAGCCGTGCTCCCGGGTATGGAGGTCGATCATGAAACTAACCAGCGCCCTCACGAGCCTCGCACCGGCTCCCTTAAAGACCGTAAACCTCGATCCCGTTATCTTCCGCGCCCGTTCGAAATCGAGGATGCCCAGGTCCGTCCCGATATCCCAGTGAGCCTTGGGCTCGAAGTCGAATTCCCGTGGCTTGCCCCAACGCCTCACCTCGACGTTTTCCGTCTCATCCTTCCCCACCGGCACGCTCTCGTGCGGGATGTTTGGAATGGCCAGCAAAAGCTCTGAGATCCTGGCATCCAGGGCCCTGACCCTTTCATCCATGGCCTTGATCTTATCAGAAACCTCCCGCATCTCGGTGATCAGCGCTGAGGCATCCCGCCCATCCCTTTTCATGCGCGCGATTTCCTCGGAAACCTCATTTCTCCGGCGCTTTAGCTGCTCGACCTCATAGAGAGTCCCGCGACGCTCCTCGTCAGCGCGCAACAACTCATCCAGGGGAGCATCCTCCCCCCTCTTGCGCAGCGCATCCCTTACTATCTCAGGGTTTGACCTTATGAGCTTGAGATCCAGCATCCGCCTATCAGCTCCTCCTAGCCGCCCCCGCCATGGTTGCGGGGTATAAAAGATAAACCTCCCGCCCCGGTACGCCGCATGAATATTCAATGAATATCCAGGAATATCCAAGGTCGCGGAGCACCGGGGACGAGAGGCGATGTCATCTCCCGCGTTGCCACCCCAGGTTGGCCCGGTCAATCAATTCCGGGCCCTCTCAATTCATCCCGTTAACGAGCCTGCCGCCCGTCACGGCTTACTCGGACCGGATCTCCGATCCAGCCTTTCACCGTGCCGCTCCAGGGTGGATTCGGCCGCGTCCCTCCACCGGTTCCCACCGACCCCGGCTCTCTGCCTGAGGGACCTTATCTATGCAAACATACAAACTTACTTACTCGAACCTACTTTTCCCCTTCATCGCGTTTACACATTGCGTTCGCGCATTTGAACATTTGTCCGCGCATTCACACATTTGCATTTATAACACGCGCATTTACATTTACAATATAAGCCCTCTCGTCCGCGTCGTTTGCCGCAGACGAACCTCGCAACGATTTGATTATAGCAAAGGGCCTCAAGCATTGCAAGCACTTTCTGCTATCATGCTATCCTGCTATTGGCTTCCTGCTATTCACAGAGGTTTTGACCTTAAACTCCCGCCTTAAACTCCAGCATTCTTGCAGTCGGCAATCAAGAATCTTATCAACCTAAAAAAATGGCGGAGAGAGTGGGATTCGAACCCACGGGGGGCTCAGCACCCCCAACGGTTTTCAAGACCGCCGCATTAGACCGCTCTGCCATCTCTCCGCCCCCTATTATACCATCACAAACGATAGATTCCAAGAGGCATTTTGTAAAGTGGCATTTTCTATCCGCCCACCTCACACCTCTTTTGAAGCATCTCCCACCTGCGGTCCACGTCGGCCTGGATTTCCTCTATGAGCTTCTCATTCCCGGGCTTGAACAGGTGGCGGAACCTGCCCTGGGGCCTCAGCCATTCCGTAATGGGCTTTTTCTCCCTTGGCTTCAGGGTTATCTTCCACACACCGTTTTCGACCTCATAGAGCGGCCAGAAGCAGGTATCCACCGCCTTCCTACATATCTCTATACTGTCAGCGGGATCGATCTGCCACCCGAGCCGGCACGGGGTTAGGATGTTCACAAAAGCCGGTCCCTCCACTTCGAAAGCCTTCCTGACCTTGGTTATAAGGTCGTTCCAGTGGCCAATGGTAGTCTGAGCCACATACGGGATATCGTGGGCCGCCATCACGGCCGTAAGATCCTTACGATACTGGGTCTTGCCTGCGGTGATAACCCTCCCGGCAGGGCTCGTAGTCGTCGCCGCACCCCTGGGCGTGGCGCTGGACCGCTGAATTCCCGTATTCATATATGCTTGATTGTCGTAACAAATATATACCATATCGTGGCCGCGCTCCATGGCCCCGGATAGCGACTGGAAACCGATATCGTAGGTGCCGCCGTCCCCTCCAAAAGCCACGAACTGGATGTCCCGCTGGATCTTGCCCTGCCGTTTCAGGGACCTGTAGGCCGCCTCGATGCCGCTTACCGTTGCCGCAACGTTTTCAAACGCGCTGTGGATAAACGGGACATTCCAGGCCGAATAGGGGTAGATGGTCGTAGTCACCTCCAGGCAGCCGGTAGCGCATCCAACCACCACGGGCGTGTCAACAGCCTTCAGAACCTGCCGCACGGCTACCGGCGCCCCACACCCCGCGCAGGCCCTGTGCCCGCCGGTGAGCAGCTCGCCCTTGCGAGATAACTCCCTCAAATTGGCCATGATATAATGACACCCCCCTGTCTCCTTTATTCCCTTATCACCTTATTCCCTTACCCCGAGGTAGCTGACGGGCTCGCCTGTCTCGCCGGTGGCCACTATCGCCTGGAGCCTCTCATAAACCTTGCGGATTTGCTCCAGGTCGATATCCCTCCCGCCAAGCCCGTAGATGTAATTTACTATCCTCGGTCCCTGCATATCACGCGCCTCACGCGCGTCTTGTGCACCATGCGCATCATGCTCACCATGCTCACCATGCTCACCATGCATCAAGTCATACATCGAGGCCTTAATATCGATAAACACCGGCCCTCCCATAGTGGAGAAGGTATCAGAACGGTCGAGCACCGCGATGGCCTTCACGCCCGAAAGGGCCCTTACGATCGCATCCTTGGGGAAAGGCCTGTAGAGCCGGATCTTAAGCAGCCCTGCCCTGACGCCCTTTTGCCGCAGCTCATCGACGACCGCCTTCGCGGTCCCCGCGGTCGAGCCGAGCGCCACCACCGCCACCTCTGCATCGTCAAGCCTGTAGGCCTCGAATAGCCCGTAGCTTCGCCCCGTGAGCTTCCCGTATTCCTCGCCGACCTTCAAGACTACTTCAGCTACGGGAGCCTCCGCCGCAGCCTCCTGCCGCTTGTGTTCAAAATACCAGTCAGCGAAATCCAGGGCGCCTACGGTTATGGGGTGGTCAACATCCAGCAGCGAATACGCCGGCTCATACTCTCCTATGAACCCCCTGACCTCCTCATCCATGAGGAGCTTCACGCTTTCCATGCCGTGGCTCACGATAAAGCCGTCCATGCACACCATCGCGGGCAGCAAGACGTCTCTCGATTCCGCGATCCTGACAGCCTGGATGAGGTTATCATAGGCCTCCTGCGCATTCTCGGAAAATATCTGGATCCACCCGGAGTCCCTGGCGCCCATCGTGTCGCTATGATCGCAGTGAATATTGATGGGCGAGCTCAAAGCCCTGTTTACGACGGGCATCACTATAGGAAGCCTCAGGCCTGCTGCAATATAAAGCATCTCCCACATAAGCGCAAAGCCCTGGGACGAAGTCGCTGTCATCGCGCGTGCACCTGCCGCGGCGGCGCCGATGGTTGCGCTCATGGCGCTGTGCTCGCTTTCGACGGTAACAAACTCGGTCTTCACGAGCCCGTCAGCAACGAACGTGGAGAATATCTGTACGATCTCGGTCTGGGGCGTGATAGGATAGGCGGCAACCACATCGGGGTTGATCTGCCTCATAGCCTCGGCCACGGCCTCATTGCCCGTCATGGCAACGAACTTCACCGTTTCTTGTTCCAACGACCCTGCCATCACTTCTCGTTCCCCCCTTCGCCTTTCCTTTCCTCTTTCCTTTCCTTTTCCCCTTCTTCCCCTTCCCGCATCGTCTCCTCCTTCACCTTCTCACCATCTTCGGCCTCGGCTTCGCTCTCCAACACCATGTTGATCGCCCTGACCTTGGACGGACACTCGTGCGCGCATATGCCGCACCCTTTGCAGTGTTCGAGGTCTATGCCGACCACCTTCCCGTCCTTTACCTGAATCGCAGAATCAGGGCAGTAAATCCAGCATAAAAGGCAATTGATACATTTCTCGGGATCCCAGACCGGACGGTGCGTCCGCCATTCCCCGGTCTTATACCTCCTCGCCGTCCCGGGCTCGGTAATGAGACCCGCTATGGGCACATCCTTCCAGCCCTTCTTATCCCAATCCTTTTCCCCTGTGTTCACTCGCCCTTCACCTCCTGGTAGGCCCGCTCGATGGCTTTGATATTGCCCTCCACGATGCCAGGCTTCGATCCAAACTTCTTTTCAAGCTTGCGTCTTGTATCCGAAATAAAATCCTCGAGCTTCATGAGGCCGGTCGCGCGAATCAAGGCGCCTATCATCGGCGTGTTGGGTATGGCCCGGCCAAGGCAGTCCAGGGATATCTGGGTCGCGTCAACTGTAAACACCTTCCCGGCGCTCACCCCCAGCTTCTTACGCATCTCGGAGGGGCTCAAGTGAGTGTTTACAACGTAGACCGCATCCTCCGGAGCCCCGGCCGTGACGCTTCCCGTGCGTATCAGGGTGGGGTCCAGCACCACGATTATCCTTGGGGAAGAGACATGACAGTGAACCATGATGGGCTCATCGCTGATCCGGTTAAAGGCTAGGACAGGGGCGCCCATTCTCTCGGGACCGTATTCAGGGAAGGCCTGGATATGCTTGCCGGCAGCAGACGCCGCCTCGCCGAGGAGAAGAGCGGCGGTTTTGGCGCCCTGGCCGCCCCTCCCGTGCCAGCGTATCTCCAAAACGTCTCCCATGCCATAAAACCCCCTCATCAAGATAAACGCTCAGTCAAAATCAAGCTTGGTCAAAATCAAACTCACTCAAGATCAAACTCACTCAAGATCAAACTCACTCAAGATCAAGTTCTGTCAAGGTCAAGCCCGGTCAAGATCAAGCCCGCCAATTCAAACAAGCTCATCCTTAAACCACCAACCATCACCACCCATCACCGCGAGACAGGCCGCCTGGCGCAGGAGCGTGCAGTTCCTGGCTCCCGCATCAGGGCCCGATAATCCATCAGGGCCCTAATAATAACAAAAACCGTGAGCGTTAGTACGGCCTGACCAGTGAGCCCGATAACGCAAGCACGGTCACGAGGTTCCGCTATTAGTTATTCTTCCACTAAACATCGAAAATAGCCAAAACAATAATCAAAACCGAAGCCATGATCATTGGAAAGATAAGGAAGTCAAACACCCGGCGCAAGGCTTACATGCGCTAACTCAACTCTGTTTAGTCAACTTGTGGTCAACTCCTTGTAGAGAGGGAAGCGTTCACAGAGAGCCTGCACCTTCCGCCTGGCTTCGTCCATAGTCTCAGCGCTATCGGGGTTGTCAAGCACCGACGAGATTATGCTGGCTATCTCCTTCATCTCCCCCTCCTTCATGCCCCGGGTTGTGACCGCGGGCGTCCCTATCCTTATGCCGCTTGTGACAAACGGCTTCTCGGGGTCAAATGGAATGGTATTCTTATTAACAGTTATACCAACATCATCAAGGAGCTTTTCGGCCTTCTTGCCGGTTAAACCCTTCTCGATGAGGCTCACCAGCATCAGGTGGTTATCAGTGCCGCCCGATATGAGCCTGAAACCCCGGGCCATCAACTCACCTGCAAGGGCCCTGGCGTTTCTGACTACCTGGCCCTGGTAGGCTCGGAACTCGGGGGTCATGGCCTCCCGCAGGGCGACGGCCTTCGCCGCTATAACGTGCATGAGCGGCCCCCCCTGGATGCCCGGAAAAACCGCCTGGTCGATGGCCCTGGCAAAGCGTTCCTGGCAGAGGATCAACCCGCCGCGAGGACCCCTTAATGTTTTATGCGTCGTTGTCGTTACGAATTCGGAATAAGGCACGGGGCTTGGGTGGAGCCCTGCGGCCACGAGGCCCGCGATGTGAGCCATATCGGTCATGACATAAGCACCGACTTCGTCAGCGATTTCGCGTATCCTGGCGAAGTCGATAATCCTGGGGTAAGCGCTCGCCCCGGCCACGATCATCTTGGGCTTGTGCTCCCGCGCAAGGCTTCGGAGCTCATCGTAATCAATGGTCTCGGTCTCCCGGGAGACGCCATACGGAATAAACCTGAAATACTTCCCTGAAATATTGAGGTGCTGGCCGTGCGTCAGGTGTCCCCCGTGCGTGAGATTCAGGCCGAGAACCGTATCGCCGATATTCAGGACCGCAAAATAGACAGCGGTGTTTGCCTGAGCCCCCGAGTGCGGCTGCACGTTCGCGTGCTCCGCCCCGAATAGCTTCTTTGCGCGATCGATCGCCAGTGCCTCGACAACATCAACAAACTCGCATCCTCCATAGTACCTTCGCCCCGGATAACCCTCTGCATATTTATTTGTCAGGGGCGACCCCTGCGCCTCCATAACAGCCCTGCTCACGAAATTCTCCGATGCGATCAATTCGATCTTAGAACTCTGGCGCCTCGTCTCATCCTCGATTGCTTTCGCGACTTCAGGATCGACCTTCCAGACTTCCTCCACCAACGGAACCACTCCTCTAGCCATGCAAATGCTCCAGCCGGCACCGGGTCAACCACCTGTATCTATCAAATCAATCACCTGTACCAACATGGCATCAACATGGCGCCAACATGGTGTCCACACGGCATCGACAGGTCATCAACATGGCACAACGTCAACATGAATATTTTACTACATCGGTTCACCAAACTCAAGATAACGGAGCCATGAGGGCCGCTAGCTGGCAAGTATCTTACCACTTCTCACGCCGGGATGGTAACATATTTGCCAGCTGAGCCTCAGGCTGGAAAGTATCTTTCCACTTCCTATGCCGGGGTGGTAAGTATTCTTCCACTTTACACGCTGAAGTGGTAAGCTAATTACCACCCATTCGTCGAACTGGCAAGTATCTTACCACTCTGCGCGCCAGGCTGGCAAGTTAGTTACCACCTGCTCGCTGCACTGGAAAGTATCTTGCCACTTCGCCCGATGAGATGGCAAGTTATTTATCACC
>DUMQ01000028.1 GCA_012839815.1 Bacillota bacterium
CGGAGGTGGCAAGATTGCAACACGTCAGCTATTTGATAAGCTCCATATTACCGTTCACGTATACCATGACCGAGTGGAGGTGAGAGGGTTAATACCAATAGGGAATATCAATATTAGTTCGTTTCAATCCCTCATAGGCACGATATAAACTAGACTCCGGCGGCCTCCAGGATTCGTTCGGGCTGATGTTTCAATCCCTCATAGGCACGATATAAACCGCCTTGCTGGCTGACATAAGCAATTACGAATATATGGTTTCAATCCCTCATAGGCACGATATAAACTAGGTAGACGCTGGCGGGGTAGGCAAGCAAGTAGCGAGTTTCAATCCCTCATAGGCACGATATAAACCCATACCATTGCAATGCGTCACTCCACGATACCATTGGTTTCAATCCCTCATAGGCACGATATAAACGATGCAAATGCTTCGGTGCGGCAAACGGCAATAGATTGTTTCAATCCCTCATAGGCACGATATAAACACTTAAATTCAACGACACCAATTCCGTGCCACTCTGTGTTTCAATCCCTCATAGGCACGATATAAACGAACGAGAGTAAGAAGCAATTAGTGGAGAATCTAGGTTTCAATCCCTCATAGGCACGATATAAACGAGTTCGCTAATCTTGTTTACGAGTATGTCCCATCTATGTTTCAATCCCTCATAGGCACGATATAAACGGCATCCCTTACCTCCTAGTTCGCTTTCTCTTCCGCGTTTCAATCCCTCATAGGCACGATATAAACTACAGCTCAGAAGCTGTTTGCTATGGGAGTGCCATTGTTTCAATCCCTCATAGGCACGATATAAACTCTTCATCAACATGAATGCCAAAGTCAAAAACATGCTGGTTTCAATCCCTCATAGGCACGATATAAACGGGTGTAAACCGTGGCAGACATCTTCATCGCAGGAACAGTTTCAATCCCTCATAGGCACGATATAAACTAGGCAAGCAATTGCCGGGATGCCTGCGCGAGGCCGGGTTTCAATCCCTCATAGGCACGATATAAACTCTCCTGCCAGTATCCTATTCTTCGCTTGCCTATGATCCGTTTCAATCCCTCATAGGCACGATATAAACCGGCAATACCGCTGTCGTGATAGCCGGGTAGGCGTAGCGGTTTCAATCCCTCATAGGCACGATATAAACCCGATTCCAATTCCTGTCATATTTCCCTTATAAATCTGTTTCAATCCCTCATAGGCACGATATAAACTATACTTGCAGAAGATTGGGAGGAAGGGTACATTTAGTTTCAATCCCTCATAGGCACGATATAAACACGGGTGGCATGGAGGGAACTTTTGAAGGCTATTCCGTTTCAATCCCTCATAGGCACGATATAAACCATAACCTATCCCTCTATGAATTAGCGGAGGATGTACGTTTCAATCCCTCATAGGCACGATATAAACTATCCTATTGACAAATGCAATATCTATTGCTATATTAGTTTCAATCCCTCATAGGCACGATATAAACTGGGTTTAGCTGGAGCTTTACAAATAATGGTAAATTTGTTTCAATCCCTCATAGGCACGATATAAACCCGATACGAGCAGACAATTTTCCTTTACGTTGCCGCGGAGGAATGGAGTGTACCCCTGGGAGTCTACGCGGCTGCCTGCAGATATTCAAAAACCTCTGTCGTCGACCCCTAATGCTTTTTGCATCTTTGGGGACCGACGGCATATGGTAATAGCGCATCGATAATACAACATTAAAGGCGGCACTCTTCCATCGTTTACTGGCCGGCCCTATATAGAAACCGTACAATTCGATGGTATCTTATATCCATCTCATATAATACTAACCTGCCCACCCTTTTCAACACCAATAATCTCGCGTTTGGAATATTTAGTGGTCCTCAGTTGATATATTATCACGGAGTCGACCTCTTCGTCCATAATGGACTTCAACTCGCGCTTGAGCTTTACATAGTTCGCCTCCGATATTTCACCCTCAAACACAGAGTTTTGCACCCAGTACAGGTATTTGCGACATTTTTTCAGTGCCTTAGCTACGCGCTGTTCCGCGAAGTCGTAGACAAGAATAATAAACAACCGGAGTCCCCTGCCTATCCTCTCAGAAAATTTAGTACCTACTTAGCGTTTGGCTGATTGATTGACCGTCGGAGGTAACGTTCTACACCGTGATATAGCCCTAATTATTATGATATAGGCGTGATCATGCAAACAGGCCCTAATATGCCTTAATAGAATCATTCTATTACCATTGTGAGCTAAAAGGCTCGTACTCTTGTTCTCCCATTAAATGCTTTTCCACTTTATAGAGTTCCAACCTTATTAGCCTTCGGTATGAGACCGGCCTTCCGATCTTTCGATGTGTTATTACCGTTTCCATCCTTTTGTCGAATTCAGCAACAAACTTCTTCCTTGCCGCTTCTTTCATCATTATGCCACCAGATTCCTCTTCGAAATCATCGTTGCTAAGCACGCCACGGTCCACAAGTGTAAATATCACTCGATCTACTATTACCGGCTTAAATACCTCAGCTACGTCCAAGTTAAGCGTAAATCTTCGGAAGTTTGTGGCATGCAGATATCCTATTCGTGGGTCCAGGTGGGTCTTATATATCTCACTCAAGACCGCTGTATAAAGCAAGGAGTTGCCGAAACTTATTAGTGCGTTGAGGTTATTCCGTGGCGGTCGACGCGATCTCGCACCAAATCGAAAATCCGGGTTTTTTATTATCCGGTCAAAAGCCGAGTAATAGCTCTCCCTGATATTCCCCTCGAGGGCCATCAATTCCTCTATACGCTTTTCCTCCTGCTCTTTGGCCTGCCTTACATTACTAATTGTTTCAGCCAATCCATCAATTCTACTCAGAGTAGGCTCAAGACCTGATATACCACGATTCATATAGTACTTTATGACCTGGCGAATATTCCTAGTGGCCCCGGATACAAAAAGCGCTGCTAACCTAATACGTTTTTCAGGATCAAGGTAGTGTTCTGCCTGCCTGAGCAATAGATATCCTGAATTCAGGTGTTCCCTCGGGTAGAACGTCCCCACATAGTAGCCATAGTAATTGAAAAAATGAATCAAGGTCTCGGTCTGGGAAGCTAGTTCAAGAAACTTCTTGGTCACATCTACCTCGCCCAAAATATATAGGTCACTAATTCCCTCAATCGGTACATACTTCTTTTCCTTGCCGGTATCGAAATAGACGGTATTATCCTTTCGCGATATCTGGCCATTCGAGAATAGATATAACGGTTTCTTCAAGTGGCCTCACTCCCGATCAGCCCTAACTCGAGCTGCCGTTATAGCGGATTGTTTTAGAAAGGCTACATAACGCCTGCGCTCCCCAAAAGGGGAATCAATGCCCCCAAGTTATATAGGATAATAGGTTATAGCGGATTGCCAGAGAGGCTATGTAACCTATCATGACCAGCAAAACTCCTGGTAGGCGCAGTTTTTGCACCAGTGAATCTTCTCCGGCTCGGGAGCGTAAGGTTCATAGATGAGCTTCAATATCTCCCCTTTGGCTCGCTCGACTTCGCCCCGCAACCGATCATCCAAAATGACGCTTTCGCGTCGCCTTTCCTCCGGAAATCTAAGCTCTCCTCTAGCCTCGATCCCCAAGGTGCTCAATTCATAAAGGTAAAATGCAAGTTGCATCCTGGCGCTTTCTTTCGCTTTAGAACTCTTCTTGACTTCTGCCACGACCAGCTGGCCGCTTTTCGTGCCGATTATATCGGCCTTCCCACCGTGGAATAGGAGTTCCTTCCGTTCACGATTATAGCTCTCTTCATGGATGTACCGCCCTAGAACGACGTTATCCTCATTCTCGTCAGGTGTTATATTATGCGAAATGAGCCAGACCTGTCGTCGGCATATATAATAGTACCAGACCAGCGTGCCCGTTACGTGAGTATCTTCCCCCGCCACAGCAGGTATCCCCCCTCTCCCTTCCTGGCATCCGCGCCAACACCGGCGCCTGCACAAGCTCGAGAGATTCACATCCCACCCGCGAGACTTACATCACAACAGAGGGTGAAATTACATAATGCGGAATTCTGCACTGTCCTCCACCAGCGCTATACCTGTCTCCGCATCGTAGTGATCATCATCCCTTAACCTGCCGATCCCGAGATTCCTTTGAAGCGAAACTATAGAGGCAGCCCTCTTGCTGCTCATCCCCACGCAGAAATAGCCCATCATCGCCATGAAACGCTTTCTATCTTGGAAAGAGAGCCCCCTTCGGAAGCCCTTGTCTAGATATAGCTCGTATATCTCCGATATCCTGGAGATTCCGAAATACCTGAGGGCCCGACACACGCCCTTCGGTAGGTCAACTTCGGTTGATCCGCTGGGGAGACGAGATGGAACAAAAGGCACAAATACGTCGACCTTCGGGTAGTCCCCTCCAAAAGGTTCAAGTCGAGAAATCGAAGACCATTGGCCGCCAGCTGCATCATATATGGCCTGCATCATCCCGGTCGGAGGGTTCCTCTTAAATGCTTGCTGGTAAAAATCCTCTATAATGCTCCTCGATTCCAGCTCAGAGAAGCGTTTATACCTTCCAAGCAAATTGTCCGTCACCTCCCTGAAAACTGGGTTTACATAAACATACCGCCTTGGATCCACACCGTCGTTACGAGCGAAATCAACAACAATGATCTCGGCCGGGTTACCTTCCCCATGGCGGTTACCCCGACCAGCGGTCTGAATTATAGATGGTATGACCGAACGGGATCGTATGATGCACCTGAAGCTCAAATCAACGCCTGCTTCAAGGATTTGGGTCGAGATGACTAGGCACCGCACCCCACTCCCCCTAGCAAGAGCATCCCTTATGTCCTCGATCCAAAGTGTCTTGTGAATTGGAGTCATCCCACCGCTCAGGTGAAAGATTTTTATATCCGACATGCTATCCGTCGACCTACCCATCGACATGCCCCTCATGCTATCATTCGGGGTGTCATCACATGATATGCCGCCGTTGATTAACCTTTTAGCTTCTACATAGACATTTGCGGCATCAGCGACCGTGTTTAATATGACAGCGACAGAGCCATGTTCTTTGACCTTTTCAATAGCCAGATACGCAAGGTCATGAGCATAAAACGCTTCATCGGAGACCCCCACGACATACCTGGGCTCAGAAACATCCCACTTTGAGAGACAGAGTGGGGCCTCATCCAGGTAGTTTGATGCCTGTGGGAGAGTGGCGGTGCACAGCACCGCCTGGAAATTCAGGCGCGTGGCAGCGGCTTCGAGGGCGCGCAGGAACGCGCCCCATGTCGCATGATCAAGTACCTGAGGCTCGTCGATGATTACAAAGGCGTCCTTCAACGCCTGTATTCTCATGGTATGCTGCGCCCTCCTCGGAAACAAGGCCAGAAAAAACTGGTTGAAGGTTGTCGTCACAATCTTGGCCTGCCAGGAATCCAACATGAGCGCATCATCATCTGCTAGAAGCGCCTCACTGTCTGCCTCATCTGCTCCATCTGCCTCCCCGGCGGGCCCGACGTGACCGCCCTGTTCCAGAACCGATAGATGATGGTGCTGAAGCACATCGGAAATGCCAGTTCCCTGCTTGATTACTTCAGTGGATTGTGAGAGGATAGAGATGTATGGCGCTACATATATAATCCGCCTGCACCGCCCGGAGGCAATAGCCTCCAGTCCAACCCTCAATGCCGAGAAGGTCTTGCCAAGCCCCGTGGCCAGTTCCAGAGAATAAATCGTCCTATCCGGATGGCTCCGGTAGGACTCAAGGGCCTCCGTCTGCGCCCTGGCTCGGAGCTGAGCCACGGACGTAGCACTGCCGGTCGCCATTCTGAGCCGGCGCTCACACTCTAACGTAAGGCTCTCTATCGCCCGGCGCGCCTCAGCCTGTGTAAATTCGACTGATTCAAGCGCCGCCGCGTGAAACCGGTCCCCGGCGATCAGCGCTGCCGTCCGGTCCCTCAGTATGAGTTTGGCGGCGGTGAAATCATAGTTTGATACTCGCTCCATGAGACGCGCCGCGTATCTTTTGGCTCTCTGGGCAACGCGCTCCCACCGCCTGTCCGCTGCCTCGGCCCTGCTCCTAAAGGATTCCGAGCTTAGGCCAACTTCCGGATAGTAGTTTCGTATGAACCCAAAGAGGCCATCGAGGTCAATGGTCTCAAAGCCGAGAGTACCCCTGAAAGGGACAAAGACTTCCTCCCATGGGATTGCTTGCGGATCGATATCATGGAGAGTGCTGTGATGGCTTGCGATATCCAGAGTCAGATTTGCAATGAGGTAATCATTCTCTGGAGGGCGCGCCGGGCATATATCCTCGGCGCATAAGAAGAAGATAAGGCTCCCTAGGGGCGAGTGGTTGCCTCCGGAAGCGACCACTCCATTAAATGAAGATGACGATATATATCTCTGCCAACGGGCCGTGGCTTTACCCGCATCATGGCACAGCCCTGCGAGAAACATCAACCTGGATTCCAGGTCGCCGCCATGATCCCCCATAGCCTCGGCCACATATAACAGGTGGGAGGACAGGAGGTTCGACCGTCTATCGTCGCTGGAAGCGGGCCGCGCAATACATTGTTCAAACGGAACCACTGACGCGACTTGCATTCCGAACTCACCACCTCAGGTTGCCCCTTACCCCTCCAAAGATACTCATCCTTGCATCTGGGGTTATCATGGAGTCACTCCTCACACCTCAAGATCTGCCATGTGCCATGCTGGCGCTAGAGGCTACTATACCCTTGCGGGCTCGCTTCCCCATCTCCCCATCCGGCTCACCAGAGGCATAGTTGAATTCCGTCTTGGGTCGCAAAAAACTTGTACCTCGACCCTTCAAGACCGCCCTTCACCCTGAACCTTATCCTCCTGCCGGACTCCTCAATAATAAGATTGAGATTACCCTCGAACGTCCGCTCTGAATCCACCGAGTATCTCGCTCCGCGCATCGGAAGATACCTCTCGCCGCTCTCAGGCAGAAGTCTTTCAACCACATCTGCCGGCACAACGCTGTTGACAAGCATCGTTGCACCCGGGAGCGGCCTCACTTCTTCCGCGTCGATAACCCCGACCAGGATCGGAAACGTCAGGCAAAATGCAGATCCGAGGTAGGTATGGAAATGGCTCCGCCGGCCTTCGATCATAGTCTTGAGGTCATCAAAATGATCTCCCGCATAGTAAACCCTGTAATGCGGCTTTATTATGAGCTGAATCGACGTCGGCCTATTGAAAGCATCTCCCCCGCTTCCCATCCATCCCTTGCCGAGCATTGACATCTCCTGGGTTACGGTGCGCACTGGCCTAAGCAAAGAATACCCTGTCCAGTTTTCACCATCCAGCCTCGGTTTACCGAGGATGGAGGCAATGAGCCCGTGAAGCGTCGTCCTGGGCATGGCCGGATATGTGGGATGCGTGACTATGGCATCAGGTCGCCGGAAATGCGCCATCTCACCTTTCAGATCAAAAACCAGGAGCTCCAAGCGAAATCACCTACCTCGGACCGTCGCGCCATTACCTCATTGCCATATCCAGCCATTACCACATACCCTCCTGACTTCCTGGTAACGCGCGGCTCAATTTAAGTGACGGGTTGAGCCAGTATCTCACCCGTGCGATTTTATCCCCATACGGGCCATCCGCCCCAAGCACATCTGCAAGCTTGTCTACATTAAGCATTATCTCATCAACCGATGTAGGAGGATTACTGCCCATCCAGACATCTCGGCCCGGCTCGAGATAGATATAATCTTCAAGATACCCGATCCGGAAGAACGGGTCGGAATATTCAACATGCAGAAGGAAGAGCGGCTGCTGTAATCCTCTCCCCCGGGCCTGCCTCCGAAGGGTTCCCTTCCATAGGCCTTCCATGAGGAGATCTATATCCTCAGCGGAAGCGCCAGTTTCCCGCGCTATACTAGCGTTAATCACGCCCGGCATACAAAAGACGGCGAAGGGTACTATATACGAAGTCCAGATAGTCCCCTGCTCTTTTGTTTCTCCTTCTGAGGGCATTACGACTGTCCCCTGCACATAGCGGGTTTCTACCGGGTGGAGGGAGTGTGCCCACCCAAATTGCACCGGCCCCGTCAAACTGAAACTTTGGCCTTTGACGCTGAATACGGCGCCGAATAACCTGACGTCAAAGGCCGCGACAAGCCCCGCCTTCTTATCTAAAGCCTCAGCCACGATCTTCTCTGCAAGTTTATCCCGTCCCAGCAGTTTGCCGTCTTCGGTTCTCTCCTGGCGAACGAAGACGAAATGCCTCTTATCCGGTCCCCCGTCCGGGAAACGGTCCAGAATGTAGTCCCGAACATCTCGCTTGATACTCACATCAGAGAGGGAGATCCTTCCGTCGTCCTCACCGAAGATCCTTCGTGCATCACTGTCTTTAAGCGGGTCACGGTTTGGGATTCCATCTTTAACGCTCTTGACAAACAGTATTTCGCCTGTCCGCACATCTTCAGGCATCTCTATATCCTTCCTTTCTCCTCTTTGTTTCTTCGCCTTTATCCTTTATAACTGCGATACTGTCATAGCCTCTTCGCTTTCGCTCTTCCCGGGCTTCTTACCAGAAAGCACGTATCCGCTCCAGAATGACGCAATGAATAGATCCCGCTGCGCCTTTATCTCATTCCGAAGGGACTGGTATGCCAGGGTAACCATGGCATTCTTCCGGGCTAACTCTTCCGGAATATGGATATCCAAATTCCTTGCGTACTCCTGGAGCCGAGCCAATCCCTTCCCCCAGATATCATCTGGGGTAAGGTTGCTTCCGAATGTCATGACGCGATCCTTGATGAAATCCTTATCCTTCCTACCGTATTTCGCGTAATACATCCGGGAAAACTGACCAATAACGTGTCCTGCCATGAATCCTACCTTCTCGACATCGTCCAGCTCCAGATCCTCAGGGGGTGTCTCCTCCGCCATCTTTCTGAGCACCTTCCACCCACTCAACTGATATGCACCTCCGTTTTCTGACCCTGACAGACTCGAATTATATCTCGCGAGAAAGCCTCCAAAGCTGTGAAAGAAAAGCACCTCGTCAACAATATGCATTCTGGAGTTAGGCCACCTCCGCCCGAGCACGGACATTCTGTGGCCACAGCCTGCAAGAAAACCCGCCTCACTGAGTCTCCCTCCGATCATGCATTTCTCCAGGGATGACCACAGGTGGCTTGGACCATACGCATTTACAAGTAGCCATGGGATGGAACCATACCGGTTTCTCACATAGGCGAATGACTGCTCATCCATACTTCCAGGGAGCTCCTGAAGCAACTCTGCGGCTAATTTCGCCGTATCCCGTGCGAGGTCGTCCAGCTTCAATATCCTGGAAGGAAGTATATCTTCCATGGTTGCCCTTAAATGGACGTCCCCCCGGCTCCTGTCCCCAGAATAATACATTATGTAAAGTCGCAGGGCTTCCCGGACATCCTCCGGGATACAGCTCTCGAAGCCTACGACCGACTGGATATCCCGAGTCTTTCTCCCGGAGGTGCTCATACCCTGGGAAAGCATGATTAAAATATCCTCGCCAAGGTCGGATGCAATATCCCCGGGTAGGTCAGCCTCCGCAGCCTCCAGAGGGGCCAGATAGGCGCATCCGGTAACCGTGTCTGATACCGGCGCCCTTCTCTTGATTTCCCTGCCCTCGGGGCTATCAATTGGAGCAAAAAGCTCTTTGGTCAGCCATCCCGGTATCTCCTTCTCCAGGATCCTGAACGCGCTTGCCCCAAAGGTGAAAGCCTTGTAGCATCCCTCGCAGAGCCCACCGGTTTTTTGAGCAAGGTTGATCCCCGCATGCGAGAAGGCCTGAGGAAGCGGGCAATTCCATGTTGGCAGGAATAGCGGCCAGGCCTTATTGTAGATGGAAACTAGCCTGTCCTGATTCCCGCATATGGAGCATATTCCATCCTCGATCACTCCCATCTCGGCGCCTTCGGCAAGCTTTGCCGCCCACAGTCTATCCACGATCTTCTTCAGGTCGGCGCAAATAACATTGCCCGGGTACAGGAGACTTTCTGTCACAATGAATTCGAACCTATCATCTACCCGCGCCCCTAACCGCTTAAGGGAATATGGGCTCCCGTCCCGGCCATCGATCATACATATTACTATGAGCGCCTGGCATTTCTCCTTTTCAGGGAGTTCTGTTCGGGCCACCGCACCTGCGATCTGCTCGGCACTGGCCATGATCTCATCATCGGTGAGGTCTATATCCTCGGTCCGCGCAAGCCTCCCCCGGAGAAACTTCTTCACTTCTTCCGGCCTACCGCCGAATACCCTCAAATCCTTGTCGTAGACTATATATGCCGGGACCGGATAATAGCCCTGGGGGACTGTCGGGTTGCCACCCTGGGGGAGAAAAAATGGAGTGCCGATAGCTCGTGCAAAATCTGGCTGGAACCGTATTTTGCCGGACTTCTTCCCCTGGTGTGTTACTTGACTCCCCCACATAACGGGAGGACTGCAAGCGATCTGGCGCTTTACTGCGTCCCCGTCACCACCCTGTCCGTCCCCGCCGCCTTCCTGATGATGAATCTCTACTATATATACCCTTTGTAGGAATGTACCAGCAGTTGAATCTCCCAGCGCAGAAAGTTGCATTATGGTCTCCCGAAATGATGCTGTTGAGTGTATGATCAGCCTGCCAAGGCGGGCCAGGCTATCGATTATCATCTACGCTTTCCCCCTTCCTAACTATAATCGTGCTATAATTGTGATCGGATGATAGTCAGACGTAGGGTCTATAACTGTGCTCATCCACGGGATTTCCGCCCGGTTGGACCGAATCAGACCGGAGAAGCTCCAGGCATCCAAACCCCGCACTATTCTTCGCACCCAGGCCGGCATCCAGCGCGAGCTGGAGATACTGCATAGGCCCAGAAATCCAGGCGCGGCCACTATGAGCTTTTACAATGATATTCTTGTATTTGACAAGATCGATCCTTGGGGTTCCGATGAACCTGATACTCAAATCGGGTTCTTCTACATCTTCCCATCCCAGGGCTTGAGCCTTGTGCATCAAATTCTGCCTACACAATGAGAGAAAATCAGGATCGCCAGGGGAGAAATAGGCAGTATATTTGGCTCCGCTGAGCCTGAACAAGGTAGCATAGACGGTCACAGGAGAAATGGTCTTGACCAGGATGGAAGTGCCAGCGGCCTTGGGTTCCTGCGCCTCGAGTTTTGATATAGGGAATACATGTTCGCCGATAACCATTTCGCCCCGTCTAAGCAGCCCGGTGGCGAGGCTCTGGCAGATATCCTGGAGAGGAGAGGTGATAACTAGGGCTGCACCACGAGTGAAGGTTATCTGATTCCTTTCGTGGTTAATAATATACTGCCCCAACAGGCGGCTGAAGCAAAGTGGTTTAATCTTACGTTTATGGACGGCGAGGCCCTCGTCATGTATCCATCTTGCGAGATACCCATCAAGGAGCGAATAAAGTGCTGATTGAATGAAATAGGAATATGCAATAGGGACGATCAAGGGAGCGTCGGGACCGCCCAGATGGATCACAATGCGCACCGGTCTCCCCTCCCAAGGTTGTAGTTAAGGATGTGGAATCAAGATACAAAACCGATAACTGCGAGGAATCTGCATTTGAAAAGCCAATATTCTTAGAGTCTCGAATAACGGGGTATTCAAAGCAACAGAGATATGATACAATTTACTGCGCAAGGAAATGCGAGCAAGGTTGTTTTCCTGCGAGGTCTGCAGCGACTCGGTTTAAGTCAATGTAGCGGCATTGTGCAGGTGATATTCTAGCATAGTATTTAATATAGTTCGGTTGGTAGGTGACCTTTGACTAAAACAATATCTAAATTAACTTTACACCGATTTATAATGGAAGTCAATAGCTTTCTCGGAAAAATATATATATAAATACCACACCCCGAACGAAGCCTATAAGCAGTCATATCATACCTGAGGCCTATTGGGGAGAGCCCTATTAACTTGAAGTCCCCACGATAGGTAAGGGATTGAAACGATATGGTTTTGGTCGTCAGTTACGTGTCTATATCGTACCTACAAGGATTTCTCGGATGTTCCGGTGCGTTGATCCTATTGCGCATACGGAATCGAAATAGAAAAAATCGAAATACTACGTCGCGCCTGGCAGGAGCGTGCTCGCAGAGAAGAGCAGGAGATTGCCTCGCGGCGCCAGGAGGCCCTGGCAAAAGCCCGGCGCGCTGCCGCTCTGCTGCGTGAAAAATATGGAGCAAAAAGGGTATACCTATATGGCTCCCTGGCCTGGAGCCCGCATTTTACCACGCGCTCCGATATCGACCTGCTCGTAGAGGGCTTCAGCCGCATTTTGTTCAGGAATTCTGGAAGCTGCTCGCTGAGATAGAAGAGATCACGGCCCCATTCCCTCCGAGCGTGATTTTGGCAAAGGACGCGGCCCCAAGCCTTCTGAAAAGGGTAAGATAAGGAAGGGGTTGAGCTTCCTTGACACAGGATGAGTTTGAGATACTCGAGGGCAGGATTCATGCTGCACTCGCAAACATAGCTCACTTAAAAGAGGAGCTTGAGCAAAGGGCTTGCTGAAACGCGCCGGCGCTACATCCAAGCCCTCAGCGCCAGGGTCAGGGTCAGCGCCAGGGTTTGACGAGGCCGATTCCTTTACGCTGAGAGCGGTTGGTTCTATCCTTCACGATTTCTATATGGCTGCGGAGAACATCTTCAAGATGATCGCTCACGATGTAGAGAGATCGATCCCTGCGGATCCTGAGTGGCACCTTCCTCTGCCGAAACAAACGCCCCTTGATCTTCCAACCCACAGGCCACCCGTGCTCCGCAAGGAGGCCATCGAGGGCAAGGAGCCTCGCGCACAATAGAATAATGGGTTAGACATTTTGCGCCAACCCGTCCTGGTGCAGGTAACTATAGACAAGCTCAGCGGCCTTCCGTGTCATTCCCGGCACGCTGGCCAGCTCGTCAACCCCGGCGCGGCGCATCTCATCCAGGGATTTGAAGACATTGAATAGCGCCCCTATCCTCTTCCTGCCTATGCCCTTTATCTCGGCGAGCCGGGATAGGGTGGCATCCTTCTCCCGCAGCCGCCTGTGATAGGCCAGAGCGAACCTGTGGGCTTCATCCCTCACGCGCTGGAGGACGAAAAGCGCCTTCGAGTCGCGCGGGAGAATTATCGGGTCGCTCCGGCCCTCGACGAATATATGCTCAAACTCCTTCGCGAGCCCGATAGTGGGAATGAAATCAAGCCCAACCTCCCTCAAAGCATCCCTGGCTGCACCGAGCTGGCCCTTACCACCGTCGATCAGGATCAAATCCGGGAGCCGGCCCCATTTCCCCGCGTCGCCGATGCCAGCCCCAGGCCCATCGCCGTCGCGCGCAGCCCTGGCGCGCCGGTAGCGCCGGAGCACGACCTCCCGCATCATGGCGTAATCATCGGGCCCCTCAGCAAGCTTAATCTTGAACCTGCGGTAATCCGACTTGAGCGGCCTTCCGCCCTCAAACACGACCATCGACCCGACAGCCTCATGGCCCTGGATGTTGGATATATCAAACGCCTCTATCCTCCGCGGAGGGCCATCGAGCCCGATCTCGGCCCCGACCGCCTCCTGCAGGTCACGAAGCGCCCCCTCCTCCATATCTTCAGCCTCGCCCCTCTCCACTCGTTCAAGGGCGACCCGCCCCAGGGAAAGCCGGGCGTTCTCGGCGGCCATCTCTACGAGTTCTTTCTTTTCGCCACGCTTCGGGACACGCAGCGCTACCTTGCTGCCCTTCCTCTCGCTGAGCCACTTTGCGACAACATCTTCATCCTCGATAGGATGCTGCAACAAGACTTCCGATGGCACAAAGCTCGCGCTGGAATAATACTGGTTTACGAATGCGGTCATAATATCTGAATCACTGGGGTCTCCGGTATCAGCCTCACCGCCCTCTCCCCCGGTATTGCTGCCGGAACCCCTACCGACATTCTCGAGGACGAAATGCTCACGTCCTATCATCTTACCATCACGGATCAACAAAATCTGAGCACAGGCGTCCGTATCGTTACGCGCGAACGCTATAACGTCTATATCGCCCAGGGACGGTGAGACAATCTTCTGCCGCTCCATCACCTTCTCCATATCGCGGATCCTGTCACGTATCACGGCCGCCCGCTCATAATCCTGCACCAGGGCCGCATTTGTCATATCCCTGCGCATCGCCCGGATGAGCTCCTCCTGCCTACCTTCCAGGAAAAGGCAAATCTGGTCGATCACCGTCCGGTAGGCCTCCTCGCTGACCCTCCCTGAGCATGGGGCGAGACAACGCTCGATATGATAATTGAGGCATGGCCTATCATCCGTCTTGTCACCTATCTTCCTGTTGCAGCTCCTCACGGGGAAAAGCCGCTTCAGGAAACGCAGCGTATCATACAGCGCCCCTGCATCCGTATATGGCCCGAAATAGCGAGACCCATCCTGAACCATCCTCCGCGTGGTTATTACCCTGGGAAAGCGCTCGGCGAGCGTAACCTTTACATACGGGTAGGTCTTATCATCGCGCAGTCTTATATTATACCAGGGCCTGTGGCGCTTGATCAGGTTATTCTCGAGAATCAACGCCTCGACCTCGGACCCTGTAACCACATATTCTATATCGGAGACCTTTTCGACCATGAGGCGGACCCGCGGGGAGAGGCTGGCCGGCGACTGGAAGTATGAGCGGACCCGCGCCTTGAGTGACACGGCCTTGCCCACATAAATGATCTTCCCCCTAGCATCCTTCATTATATAGACTCCCGGCTTCTCCGGGAGGTTCTTTACGATCTCCTCTACCCCAAAGCTTTCACCCTTTTCACCATACGCTTATTACCCGCCATGCCCCGCGGCACCGGAGCATTCATAATAGTGCGCCAATACAATAGATAACGCGCCCACCCCTAACGCCACTTTTTCCGACCCATACGTACCACGTAGCAACGTAGCAGCGTATCCATGCGACGATATAGCACCCATGCCACGGAAAATCACGTGGGCGGCTAGCACGCCTCCACCTCGAGTCGCGGTTGAAGCATCCTCCTCAAGAATTGGCCCGTATACGACCCGGCGACCTGCGCCACCTCCTCGGGCGTCCCACACGCCACAACCGTGCCGCCGTGTTCGCCGCCCTCCGGCCCCAGGTCAATAATATAATCCGCCGTTTTTATAACGTCAAGGTTGTGCTCGATAACCAACACGGTATCTCCGGCGTCGACTAGCTGGCCCAGGACCTTGAGGAGCTTCTCGATATCCGCGAAATGGAGTCCTGTCGTGGGCTCATCAAGGATATAGAGCGTGCGACCGTTGCTCCGCCTGCTGAGCTCCGTGGCCAGCTTGACCCGCTGGGCCTCCCCGCCCGACAAGGTCGTAGCAGGCTGCCCCAGCTTGATGTAACCCAGCCCCACATCATACAGGGTCTGGAGCTTGCGCTTGATCCTCGGGATGTTCTGGAAGAACTCCAGGGCATCCTCAACGCGCATATCCAGGACATCGGCGATGCTCTTACCCTTATACCGCACTTCAAGGGTCTCCCGGTTATAGCGCTTGCCCTTGCAGACCTCGCACGGGACGTAAACGTCGGGCAGGAAATGCATCTCAATCTTTATTATACCATCCCCGCGGCACGCCTCACAGCGCCCGCCCTTGACGTTAAAGCTGAAACGCCCGGGCTTATAGCCGCGCACCTTGGCCTCCGGAGTCTGCGCGAAGGTTTCTCTTATATAATCGAATACGCCGGTATATGTGGCCGGGTTCGAACGCGGCGTGCGGCCTATCGGCGACTGGTCAATGTCAATGACCTTATCCAGGTTCTCGATTCCCAGAATCGTATCATGAGCCCCCGCCTTCGCGGCCGCCCCGTTTAGCTCGTGCGCCAACCTCTTATACAGGATCTCGTTCACAAGCGTGCTCTTCCCCGAGCCCGAGACACCCGTAACACAAACGAACACCCCCAGGGGTATCTCCACATCTATATTCTTCAGGTTATGCTCGCGCGCGCCCTTCACAACCAGGCACTTCCCGCTGGGCCTCCGGCGCGTCGCGGGCACCTCGATGCGCCTCTCCCCGCTCAGGTACTGGCCCGTGATCGACGCCTTGCACGCCATTATATCCTCGATGCTGCCCGCCGCCACCACATACCCACCGTGCTCTCCCGCGCCCGGGCCCATATCCACGATATAGTCGGCCGAACGCATGGTCTCCTCATCATGCTCCACCACGATGACCGTATTCCCCAGGTCGCGCAGCTTGAGAAGGGTGTCGATGAGGCGCCTGTTATCCCGCTGGTGAAGCCCTATACTGGGCTCGTCCAGGATATACAGCACTCCAACGAGACTCGACCCGATCTGAGTTGCAAGCCGGATCCTCTGTGCCTCGCCGCCCGCCAGCGTCCCCGCCGTTCTGTCGAGCGTCAGGTAGTCGAGCCCGACATTCACCAGGAACCCGAGCCTCTGCCTTATCTCCTTCAGGATCTGGTGCGCTATCATCTTTTCACGCTCGGTAAGCTGGAGGTTCTCAAAAAACTCCCTCGCCTCTGCTATGGAAAGCCGGGTCACGTCAACTATGGATCTCCCCGAGATGGTGACCGCCAGGCTCTCAGGCCTGAGCCTCGCCCCGTTGCATACCGGGCACGGCCTCGTGCTCATGAACTGCTCTATTTCCTCGCGTGCAAAGTCCGTTTGCGCCTCGCGGTACTTTCTCTCCAAGTAAGGAATGACCCCTTCATAGGTCGTTTCGTACCACCGGAGGTGGCCTTCGAGATTATGGTACTGGAACCTGAACCTCCTGGCACCCGCGCCGTTGAGCAACACAGACCTCTCCTCGGGGCGGAGCTCGCCGATGGGCACGGTCGTATCTATGCCCAAGTCCCGGCACACCGCCTCCACCCTCTCCTTGTAAAAATCGCTTCGCGTTCCAGCCCATGAAGCCCTCCAGGGCACGATCCCGCCCTCCTCGATGGACCTGTCCCAGTCCAGGACGAGCTCAGGATCGATCTCCCACTTGCTGCCCAGGCCTGCACACGCCGGGCATGCCCCGTACGGGCTGTTAAAGGAGAACATTCTGGGGGCGAGATCATCAAAGCTGATGCCGCATTCCGGGCACGCAAACTTCTCGCTAAAGACAAGGTCCTCGGCCGGACCTGCCGGTGACGGTGACAATGTGTTTATTATGACAACCCCGTCGCCCAGCTTCATGGCCGTCTCGACGGAGTCCGCGAGCCTCTTACGGATGTCCGGCTTCACTATCAGCCGGTCCACGACCACCTCTATCGTGTGGATCTTGTAGCGCTCCAGGTTTATCTCCTCAGTGACCTCGCGGACCTCACCGTTCACGCGAACTCTAACAAAACCCTGCCTGCGGATATCCTCGAGCACCTTGCGGTGCTCGCCCTTCTTCCCCTTTATGACGGGCGCGAGCACCTGGAGCCTGGTACCCTCGCCGAGCGCCAGCACCCTGTCGACTACCTGCTCCACCGTCTGCTGCGTTATGGGCCGGCCGCACTTATAGCAGTGGGGCTTTCCTATGCGCGCGAACAAGAGGCGTAGGTAGTCGTAGATCTCCGTCACCGTGCCCACGGTCGACCTCGGATTGCGGCTGCCGCTTTTCTGATCTATAGAGATCGCCGGCGAGAGCCCTTCGATGTAATCAACATCCGGCTTGTCCATCTGGCCGAGGAACTGCCGGGCGTAGGCTGAGAGGGACTCCACGTACCGCCTCTGGCCTTCAGCATAGATTGTATCAAAGGCCAGGGATGACTTCCCCGACCCGCTGAGCCCCGTAATGACGATGAGCTTATCCCTGGGTATCTCCAAGTCTATATTCTTCAGGTTATGCTGCCGCGCACCCCTGACGATTATCATTTCCTTGCTCAACTTCGATCCCTCCGGCTCCTTCTTCCTCGTGCCCGCCCCGGGGTGGCCATCACGATGCAAACCTGCGCCTGAGCTCCCTTATCCTGTCCCGCAGCTCGGCGGCACGCTCGAATTCCAGCGCCTCGGCTGCCTGGCGCATATCCTTCTCGAGCTCGCGGATCATCTGCGCGATCTCCTTTGCAATCTCCTTCTCCGTCTTCCCGGCCAGGCGGGCCTCTATGTCATCGACCACATAGGCCCCCCGCTGTTCGGCCGCGGCGACAGCCGTCTTGCCCCTCTGCCCCTTCTGATAGGGTACGCCCGCTGGTGCACCCTCCTCGCCCCGGGTCGCCTGGACAATATCCTTCACGGCCTTCCTGATCGTCTCCGGCGTGATGCCATGCTGCCTGTTATACTCAAGCTGGATCGCCCGGCGCCTGTTGGTCTCATCTATGGCCCTCCGCATGGATCCTGTGATCACATCGGCGTACATGATGACCTTGCCCTCGGCATTCCTGGCGGCGCGCCCTATAGTCTGTATGAGCGAGGTCTCCGACCTGAGGTAGCCTTCCTTATCAGCATCCAGTATGGCCACGAGCGAGACCTCGGGGAGGTCAAGGCCCTCCCTCAAGAGGTTTATGCCCACCAGGACATCGAATTTGCCCAGCCGCAGGTCGCGCAGTATCTCCACCCTGTCGAGGGTCTCGATCTCCGAATGCAGGTAGCGCACCCTGAGGCCCAACTCAGCGAGGTATTCGGTCAGGTCCTCGGCCATCTTCTTGGTCAAGGTCGTCACGAGCACGCGTTCATTCCTGTCCACTCGCTTCCTTATCTCGCCCACAAGGTCATCCACCTGGCCCTTCGTCGGCCTGACGCTGATCTCGGGGTCCACGAGGCCCGTTGGCCGGATGATCTGCTCGACGACCTGGCTGCTCCGTTTCAATTCGTATTCCCCCGGGGTTGCGGAGACGAAGATAACTTGATTTATCTTCCTCTCGAACTCCTCAAACTTCAAAGGCCGGTTGTCAAACGCCGACGGGAGCCTGAAGCCGTACTCAACGAGGCTCTCTTTCCTCGACCTGTCGCCCGCGTACATCCCGTGAATCTGCGGGATCGTCACATGTGACTCGTCTATAAACATGAGGAAGTCATCGGGGAAGTAATCCAGCAGGGTAGCCGGCGGCTCACCGGGCTTGCGCCCCGTCAGGTGACGGGAATAATTCTCGATACCCTGGCAATAGCCTACCTCCCGCAACATCTCCAGGTCATATCTGGTCCTGCCTTCAAGCCTCTGGGCTTCCAGCAGCTTCCCCTGGGAGCGGAGCACGGCCAGCCTCTCCTCCAGCTCGGCCTCTATAGATTCAAGCGCCCTCTTGAGTTTGTCCTCGGTTGTAATAAAATGGCTCGCGGGGAATATCGTGACCGCGTCCCGCTGACCCAAAACCTCCCCCGTCAAAACGTCCACTTCGAGGATCCGCTCGATCTCATCGCCGAAGAACTCGACCCGGATCGCATCCTCGCCGTACGCGGGGATGATCTCCACAACATCGCCTCGCACCCTGAAGGTCCCGCGCACGAATCCTATATCATTTCGAGAATACTGGATCCCCACAAGCTTGCGCAGGATGTCGTCCCGGTCCCGGACCTCGCCCCTGCGAATCAAAACCGTGAGATCCTGGTAATCCTCGGGCGAGCCGAGGCCGTATATACACGAAACGCTGGCAACGATTATGACATCCCGCCTCTCCAGCAGGGCGCTCGTGGCCGCGTGCCTCAGCCGGTCGATTTCGTCGTTGATCGACGCATCCTTCTCGATATACGTGTCGGTATGAGGAATATACGCCTCAGGCTGGTAATAGTCGTAGTAGCTCACGAAATATTCTACGGCATTTCCCGGGAAAAACTCCTTAAACTCGCTACAAAGCTGGGCTGCGAGGGTCTTGTTATGAGCGATAACCAGCGTCGGCTTTTGAACATTCTGAATGACGCCTGCCATCGTGAACGTCTTCCCGGACCCCGTGACGCCCAGAAGGGTCTGGAAACGGTAACCCTCCATGAGGCCCCGCGACAATTGCTCAATAGCCTTAGGCTGGTCACCCCTGGGTTTGAAATCGGATTTAAGTTTGAATACGCCGCCTGCACCCATAAGCCATGCCCCCTTGCCTACGCGCGAGCCCCGGTCTCGCCCTGGCGCTGGACTATGCTCGATCTTTCCACTAAATAATTATACCACAAATCTGATGCCGCAAATTCTGGCACCTCACACCCGGACCCCATGCCCCTGCCATGCCCCAAATCAGGTGAAATCAGTACACCAATTCAGTGCACCAATTCCGATACGTGAACCAGCCTCACGCCCGCCTTCTCAAACTCCGGGATCATCTCCCTCAGGGCCTGGATTGTCGTGCGCCTCAGGTGGCCTATGCATATGGCAGAGCCGTGCCTTAGAGCGAGCCCCTCAATAAGCCTTATCTGCCGCTTTATGGATGCAGGATCAGCCTGGTTATCGATGAATCCATCATTGACAGCGAGGCGGATGCCCGGCAAAGCCCTTCCCATATTGACCGCGCTGGCAGCCTCCACCGCGACCGAGCCAGGCGCCGTGCGGCTATCTATAAAGAGGAGTCCCCTGTCGGCCAGGACAGAAAGAACCTCCTTCATCACCCTTAAATCTGCCGTGGCCCGCGAGCCCATATGATTGTTGGCCCCAGCCGCTCCAGGCACCCTGTCGAGGTTATCCAGCACCACCCTGCGTATTTCCTCACCCGGCATATCGCACCTTACGGCATATGGCCCGGGATCCGCAGCCCGGTTCAGCGGCTCCATTGGAAGGTGCAGGAGGACTTCCAGCCCCCCAGCCTTCGCACGCCTCGCGCTTTCAGCCGCGAACGGGGCGTGGGGCAACACTGCCACGGTCAGAGGCCGGCCCAACTCCATGAGCTTCTCGAGCTCGCCGAGATTGTACCCCACATCATCAATGATGATCGCTAGCCTGGCAGCTTCACGGCCACCCTCCACGGCAGGCCACCCAGGGATGCCTTCGAGGCGCACGCTCAGCGTCATGACCCTCATGGGAACCGTCATGGCAAGGAGCCTTCCCTCGATGCCTATTTCCATCTCAAAACCCATACCCCTACCGTGCCGGATACCCGTGACAACCCCGCCCGACCGCAAGACCGCGGCCGTTACCAGCCGCTCCGCCCGGACCAGCCCCGGGATTCCGGCAGCCCCGTCAACCGAGGCCCTTACCTCGGCGAAGCGCCCCCTGACAGCGACGCCCGGGATGGGCGATATCTCCTGCGATTGCGTCTTTTGAGATACTCCGGCGCCGGTAGAGAAGACAGCGGCATCCAGGGTTGCTCCAATTATCCGCTGGCAGGCCTCGCTAAGGTCCACGATATACCCTTTTCCAGTAGACCCTTTCCCCGGTTCTTCGCGCCCATGCGCAAAGGCGAGCTCACGGAGCAGCCGGCAACTGGAGCGGGGGTCGGTTAGGCAGGAGTAGATACGTGCAGGATAAGACCGGAGAGGCGGGTAAAAATAGAAAGGGGCAAGCAAGACAATTGCCACCCCGAGCCCCAGACCGATCACAGCAGCTGCTTTATTGCTCTTGAAAATTCTCTCAAAGTTAAAATGCACAATCACACATCTCCCCGGAGCCAGCGGAGAAAACGCTTCAGGGGTGTTACGTGATTAAGGTCGATATAGAACGGCTCACCCGGCTCCGGAACGGATATTATCCCCAACACCTCGATGTTGCCAAGCATCGTCTTTGTGAAGGTCCTCGCCCGCCCGCCAGGCTCCGGGCTTATACCCTCGATATACAGGTGAGGGGGCTCTGACTGGAGGATCCGCATCAGGTCCGACTTGCTGTTGGTCTCCTCGCCATTCACGCTCAGGATAATATCCCCCGTTCTCAACCCAACCCGGTCGGCCGCAGACCCCGGCACCACGTCCAGGATCTTGAGGCCCTTCTCAGGTTTGACAAAGAGGGGATCCCCCTGGAACTCCATCCGCCTCCCGATGTTTATGACGGCTTCGTGCCCGATAGGGGAGAAAAGCGCAGCCAGAAACCTCAGAAAACTATACTTCGCGGACGCCACCGCCAGCATGAGGAGCGCAACACTGAAAAGCATCAGGTGCTTCGCCGTCGCCTTGCTCCGGTCCAGGGGCATCCGCGCCAGCGCTATATCACCGTAACCGAGAGCCGCAGGGATTGCAAACATCAGGTATATAAGCTCCTTGCCGGGTGGAGGAGTTATCCCGGGCTTTATCAAGGGCCACCATTCAGGCATGTGTATGGCATTCCGGAATAAATCCCGGAACCGGGCCATATCCGGCATCATAACCATCATGGCGATTATCGGTATGGGCCAGAATTTCTGGAGGCTGAATCCCCCGAGAAGCCTCCCCTTTATATCCTTCACAAAAACCGGAACCGCGCCCTCATGGCCGCTCACCCAGATCAGTATACTCTCTACCATGTGCAATACGGCTATCAGGCTCATCAGCTCCGGGATGGAGACATCCGGGAAGCCGAAAATCAAGTTGCTCAGGGCTACAAGCCCACCCGCATAGGAAAAGCACAAAAACCTGGGCTCGATGAACATGAGAAGGAGCGCCAGCGGCCATATATATGCAAGCCCGGCGCCGTTTATGGTTACGCCTATAAAGATGAAGATAAAGCTCCCAATGATGCCCCCGGCAAACCCGTATAATGCTGCAACCGCGGTAAGTCTCATCGGGGAAGCGGCAGCGCTCCCGAGCATCCTCTCCCTTATGTGGTTGATCCTGGAATACTGGGCGGATACCAACACTACGACAACCCAGAACATCGGATTCAAAACGATCGTCGGGATGATCATCAACATCGAGAACGCTATCTTCCCAAAGGGGAACATCGAATCACCCTGCTTTCTCCGCAGGCTTCAACTTGAGCATATCCTTCATGACCTCAATCGCCTTATCTAGTTGCACATCCTTCTTGGCGTCCTCCGGGAGCTTTACCACGATATCAGGCTCGATGCCCTTATGATTTATGGATCGTCCCGCAGCGGTCAAATACCGGTGGGTCGTAATGGAAACGGCCGACCCGTCACTCAGCGGAAAGATCGTCTGGACCAGGCCCTTGCCGAAGGTCTTGACCCCGACGAGCTTAGCCACCTTCATATCCTGCAGAGCCCCGCTCAATATCTCCGATGCGCTGGCTGTCGCTTCGTTGACGAGCACGACCATGGGAACCTTAAAATGCCTGCCCGGGCCAGCGTAAAGCGTATGTCGGCTCCCATCTCTTCCAACGATATGCACGATAGGGTCTCCGGATGACAGGAACTTTCCAGCTATATCAACTCCAAGGTCGAGTTCCCCTCCTGTATTATACCTCAGGTCGAGGATCAATCCGCGCATGCCCTCCTTCTGCAACCTTACAAGCGCCTCCTCAAACCTGGCGCTTGTGTCATCCCCAAAAAATGTGGCAAGATATATGTAACCTATCTTGTCCTGTTTATCCAGCATCTTGCTTTCCACCTGGGGAACCTTTATGGTATCCCGGATTATTTTTACCTCAAAGGTCTTGCCGCCGCGTTCGATCCCAAGGGTAACCTCCGTCCCCTTGGGCCCGCGCATGAGGCTGACGGCGTAATCCTGGGCCATATCCCTGGTTGGCTTCCCATTGATTGTAATAATACGGTCACCAGGCTTAAGGCCCGCGCGCTCACCGGGCGTACCCTCGATCGGGGCTATGATGGTGAGGTGGTCATCCTTCATGCCAATGGAAATCCCGATACCATCAAAGGATGCCTTCATATTCTCTTGCATTTCCTTATAAGCCTTGGGATCCATGTAACGTGTGTAGGGATCCTTGAGCGTGGCGAGCATGCCGGCAATTGAACCCTTTTCAATATATGCGTTCACGAGGTCCGTAGTATTGACTTCTTTATAGTAATACGACTTTAGAAGGAATATGATCTCCAGCACCTGGCGTGATATCTTCACGCCGTCTCGGTCTTGAGCCCCAGCCCCAGCCAAATCCTGAGACCTGGGCGCGCCGGCCACGAGGGCGACCAGCAACCCGATCAGCGCCGCCATTGACAACGTCGCAACGAGCCAGCGTCGCGTGGTCCCCGCCACCCTTAAGGAATTCATGATAACAACCCTTCCTCCGCATCGATGACAATACCGATTTATGGCAGCCACTCCGCCGGATTGACCGGCGTGCCGTTCTTGCGCACCTCAAAATGCAGGTGTGGGCCTGTCGAGAGGCCGGTGGATCCAACCTCAGATATCTTCTGCCCCCGTACAACAACCTGACCACCGCTTACCATAAGAGCGGAATTGTGCCCGTAGAGCGTGGATATCCCGCCGCCGTGATCGATAATCACGGTCTTGCCGTAGCCGCTAACCCATCCGCTATATATCACGACACCGTCCGCCGGCGCAATGACAGGCGTCCCCGTCGGACACGCAATATCAAGTCCCGAGTGGAACCGCCGCGTCCCCAGGATGGGATGCACCCTCATACCAAAGGCTGACGTTATTATGCCCCCTCGCACAGGCCAGATGAATTTCCCTTCAGGAGGGGCAATCCCCTTCCCCGATCTCAACTGTTTCTCCTGGAGCTCCCGGATAACCCGTTCGAGCTGCTTCGACATCTGCTCGAATTCATCGAGGGCTTCCTCGTACTGCCTCCTCTGGCTCTGGATCCGGCTGAGGATGGCCTCCCTCTCCCTGGCTCGCTGTTCTACCCTTGCCACCTGCACCTTGATCTCTCCACGCAGCGATTCCAGGTCCGCCTGCTTGCGTTCGAGGTTGACCTTTCTGGCAGCAACAGCCGCCCTTTCGGCTTCCACAGCCTTGACTTCCGCCTTCACCTGCTGGAACAGCCGGACATCCTGTTCGACAAAACGGCTGACGAGCTCATAGCGTGCTGTGAAATCACCGAAGTCTCCCGAAGACAACAGGATCTCCAGGTAATTCAACGGGCCGCGCATGTAGAGGGCCCGCAACCTTTTCCCGAATCTCGACAACCTTGCATTGAGAAGTCTGGTTTTCGCTTCAAGCTCTTGTTCAGCCCGGGCCAGGTCCATCCTGGCGGTCGCGATATCTCGCTCCACCGATGCAATCTGTCTCTCGAGGCTGTGCAGCCTTGCGCGCATGCTGTCCAGCTGCTGTTCCGCGGCCTCAAGCTCCGCAAGAACGCCCTTCTCCTGCTTCTTTATCCTCAATATCTGGCGGCGCGTGGACCTTATCTTGGACCTGACAGCATCAAGCTCATTTCTCTTTGCATCCAGATTCGTAGCAGCAAGAGCCCTGGCCAGGCAGATGGAGACAGGGCCGGCAATCGCCAGGCAAATAATGAGGAACAAAACAACCGGTGAGAATCTGCGCGAGTTATACATCTACTAGCAGCACCGCCCTAACGGATTGGCTCAAACCGGCTGGCCGGCTCAAGCTCTGAGGTACTTCCGAAGAAAGACCACGCTTGCAATCGCCCCCATAGTCGCCCCGGCCGCAAGGAGCCCAATACACAGCTGCCTCAGTGCAACCCCGCCGGTTACAACGGGGATAAACGGAAGCGCGCTCATGAAACGTCTCACCGCAAACCCGTAAAGGAAATACAGCGCCACAGCAGATACAATGGCGCCGGTCAAGCCGACGAGCATCCCCTCCAGTAGAAACGGCCAGCGGATGAACCAGTCCGTGGCGCCAACCAGTTTCATGATCTCTACCTCGCGCCGTCGGGCTATGAGCGTTAACCTTATCGTGTTACCTATGATCATTATGATTGCGCTAATAAATATGACCGATAATGCCAGCGTAATCACCCACACAGCCTTTACAAGGGCAAAAAGCCTTTCAACCAGCCCGTGCCCGTAGTTTACAGATTCGACGCCCGGGAGCCTGGCTATCCGGCTTGCGAGAGCCTTCACGGATTCCGGCTTGGCGACCTTGATGCTAAACGCGTCGGGGAGCGGGTTAAAATCCATGGCCGTGAGAATGCCCTCGTCATCCCCGAGCTGTTCCTTTAGCCTCTTCAATCCCTCTTCTTTGCTAATGAAATCGATCGTCTTGATCCCGCCAAGGGCCCAGATCCTCGTCTTCAAGGCCTCCCTATCCCTAGCAGTCACCCCGTCCTTCAGGAAAACCCGTATTTCGATCCTTGAGGTGAGATTATCAGTCAAATGATTTAGATTCAAGATGATGAGGAAGAACGCCCCGAGAATAAAGAGGGACGCGGCGATGGTCCCAAGCGAGATCAAGTTGACATTTCTCCTTATGTTTCGCAGGGCCTCAGACCAGAAGTAGCAGAATGTCCTAAACCTCACGTCCGTAAACTCCTTCAGACTCGTCTCTCACGATCTTCCCCTTGTCGATCTCTATCACCCGCTTTTTCATGCGGTCGACGATCATCTTGTTGTGGGTGGCCATAATAATAGTCGTGCCGCGTCCGTTTATCTTCAAAAGAAGCTCCATTATCCCCCAGGACGTATCAAAATCCAGGTTACCCGTCGGCTCATCGGCCAGGAGAACGGTCGGGGAATTTACGATCGCCCGGGCAATCGAGACCCTCTGCTGCTCGCCGCCGGATAGCTGGTGCGGGAGTTCATTAGCCCTATCCGCAAGCCCGACTAAATCCAGGACAGCGGGGACCTTCTTTCGAATCTCGCGCCCGGGAGCATCTATTACCTGTAAAGCAAAGGCTACATTATCGTAAACCGTCTTGTTAGGTAACAGTTTGAAGTCCTGGAATATCGTCCCGATGGTCCTCCGCAGGTATGGGACCTCCCATGGTTTCAAGCGTACCACATTTTTGCCGTTGACGATGACCTGGCCTGACGTGGGCAAAACGTGGCGGATTATCATGTTCATAAATGTAGTCTTACCGGCGCCGCTCGGCCCCACGAGGAATACGAACTCACCGCGCTCAATCCTGAGATCCACGCCCGCCAAGGCGACAACCCCGTTGGGATAGACCTTTGACACGTTGTGCAGTCGTATCACATATCATCACCTCGATATCACCACATCCCCCGAACGGTCCCGGCGGCGCCGACACCATCCCCCGTGACCACCCGGCAAATCCGCCAATAGCACCATGGCCCACCATGGTCTGCGGGTACCGCCCGGGCTTACTGCCGCCGCGACCTGCGGGAACGCGCCGGTGACGCCTTGCCCGCCTTGCGGGCGATCGCCCTTCTCGCCGCCTCAACTATATTCCCGCTCGTCAACCCGTAATACTCCAGAAGCTCCGCAGGTTTGCCGGATTGCCCGAAGACGTCCTTAATGCCTACCATCTCAACCGGCACAGGCAACGTCGAGACAACAACCTCGGCAACCGCGCTCCCAAAGCCGCCCATGATGTTATGTTCCTCGGCAGTGACGATCGCCCCGGTCTCCTTCGCTGCGGTCTCTATAGCTTCCCGGTCGATTGGCTTGACAGTATGCATATTTAAAACGCGAGCAGAAATCCCCTCCCTCGAAAGCTCCTCAGAAGCCTCGAGCGCCGGGGCCACCATAACCCCACAGGCAATTATGGTGACATCCTTGCCGTCGCGCAGCATTACAGCCTTGCCGATCTCAAACCGGTAATCCTCATCGAAGAGAACGGGAACCTCCTCGCGCCCCATGCGCAGGTAAACAGGCCCGTAATACTCGGCCGCGGCAAAAACCGCCTTTTGAGTCTCTACGGCGTCGGCCGGCACTATCACCGTCATGTTTGGAATCGATCTCATCAGGGCTATATCCTCGACCGACTGGTGAGACGCGCCATCCTCCCCCACGGTTACGCCGGCGTGGGTCGCCCCTATCTTCACGTTAAGCTTTGTATACCCCACCGCCTGCCTCACCTGGTCGAAAACCCTGCCGGCGGCGAATACAGCAAACGTGCTGGCAAATGGTATCTTCCCGGCCGCAGCGAGGCCCGCCGCCGTGCCTATCATATCCTGTTCCGCGATGCCCATCTCGAAAAATCTGTCAGGGAAGGCCTTCATGAAGTCGCCCGACTTGGTGGACTTGGCCAGGTCTGCATCGAGAACTACAACATTGGGGTTAACCTTCCCGAGCTCAACCAGGGCCTTGCCATATGCTGTGCGCGTCGCTATCTTCTTGACCTCTTTAGCCTCGCCTTTGACCTCGCCGACCTCAGCCATTTACAACGCCTCCTCCATCTACGATCCTCTCGCCCAGCTCCACCAGGGCCTTATAGACCTGATCCCGGTTGGGGGCTTTACCATGCCAGTCGACTCCGCCTTCCATGAAGGATACCCCCTTGCCCTTGACAGTCCGGGCCACGGCTACGGTTGGCTTGCCCTTTATCTGTTTGGCTTCATCTATAGCGGTCATGATCTGGCGGATATCATGTCCGTCAATACCCATGACATGCCACCCGAAGGCGCGCCACTTTTCACCGACAGCCTTCAGAGACTTCACATCCTCGACGCTCCCGTCTATCTGGAGACCGTTGTAGTCCACAAAAGCCATGAGGTTATCCAGCTTCCGGTGGACGGAGGTCATGGCCGCCTCCCATACCTGGCCCTCCTCAAGCTCGCCGTCCCCAAGCAGGACATAGATCCTGGTATCCTTTTTATCGAGTTTGGCAGCGATAGCCATGCCGTTCGCAGCTGACAACCCCTGTCCGAGCGAGCCTGTGGAGATTTCAACGCCCGGGGTTTTCTTCATATCGGGGTGACCCTGTAAACGGCTTCCCAATTTCCGCAGTGTCAGAAGCTCCTCGACGGGGAAATACCCGGCCTCGGCGAGAGCGGCATAGAGCGCAGGGGCTGCGTGACCCTTTGACATGATGAATTTATCCCTATCTTCCCAGTCAGGCCGCTTGGGATCAATCCGCATCGCGTGGAAATAGAGCACCGCCAGGATATCCGCACAGGACAGGGAGCCCCCCGGGTGACCCGACCCTGCTGCGCCGATGGCCTTGATTATATTGACCCGGATTCTCCTTGCCTTTTCCTCGATCATAGCGATAAGTGAATCATCATAAGTCGCCACGAAATCGCCTCCTCGGTAAATATTCTCATTCTCGCTCCTACCTCGTCTTCAACCTTGTCAATAGCACAGCGTAAGCGAATCTGGGGAGAGCGAGCATTCTCCCGGCCCTCCTGGGCTGGGTCACCAGCCGGTAGAGCCATTCGAGGCCCATCCTCCCGGCCCAGTCCGGAGCCCGCGCAACCACGCCGGCGAGCACGTCGAAGCTGCCACCGACGCCCATACATACCTTTACCCCGGGGGCCAGGGCCGCCTTATGCTCTGCGATCCACTTCTCCTGTTTGGGCGCGCCAAGGGCCACAAAGAGGTAAGTCGCGCCGCTCTTATTCACCGCATCCGCTATGACACCCGACTCCGCCCCGGCAAAATACCCGTGGTGGGTCCCGGCCACGCGCAGCTCAGGGTAACGCGCGCAGAGAGCCTTCGCGGCCGTATCAGCTATCCCGGGCCTGCCCCCGAGGAGAAAAACCGCCTCGCCCCTCTCCGCCGCAAGCCCCGCAATCGCGAGCATCAGGTCATAGCCCGCAACACGAGCCGGTAACCTGCGCCCAAGCACCTTTGCAGCCCACACGATGCCCGCGCCATCAGGGACCACCATATCGGCTGCCCGCACAATATCGCCAAACTCTGCATCGCGCGTGGCAAGCACCGCCATTTCAGCATTCAGCGTCACGACGTGGTGGACCCCGCCGGCGGCGACCATAGCGCAGACCCTTTGAAGGGCCGCAGCCATATCGACAACATCCACGGGGCATCCCAGGATTTCTACGGTCTCCCTGTCAACTCCAGAGCCAGACGTGCGGCGTCCCTCGCTTTCATACCAAGGACCCTGGCCTTTTCCGCCAGAACATGACCCTTTTCGGCCCTGCGCGCCAGGGCCTCCATGGTCTTGTCCACCAGGCACATTTTGTTGATATTCTCCACATCCCCTGCTTTTTCCTCCCCTAAAAGCGAAAGAAATGCATCCACTTTTTGGTCATAGGATATAGCCACGAACGGCGTCCCCACCAGCGCCGCGAATACAAGGGAGTGGAATCTCATGCCGACCAGCACATCAACCTTGCGAACCACGGATAAAACGGCCTCCGGCCCCTGATATTCCTCAATGATCTTTATATTCGCCCCATTGCTCACCTCCCGGATCCTCCTGGCCATCTCCCTGCTGAGCTCGAGATCGCCCGGGTAATGAAACGGGATAAACAGGAATTGCGCGCAAATCCCCTTGTAGAGCTCATGCGCAAATTCGATGATGGCCTCCTGGTATTGCGTAAAAGACTTCCAGCGCCTGACCGCAATTCCGATAACTGGTGCTGCAGGGCGCCCCGCAGGATATAATCTAGTATTCCCCTGATTTTCAAAAACTTCACCGGTCCTGCGAGGTTGAAGCGAAGACTGCGGCACCGCCAGCCCGAAAACAGGGTCCGCCACGACCGTCACCCGGGGCCTCTTCACACCTAGCTCCCTCAACAACCTGCAGGAGGCCTCGTCCCGCACGGTTATTGAATCTACTATATTCCCGACAAACCTGACCAGGCAGCGCCCAATGAGCCCCCTTACAGGCCCGACCCCTTGCGCATAAAAAAAGACCTTGACCCCGAGCACCTTCGCCAGCAGGACGATGCCGAGGTAGTATGGTATCGAACGGGAGCTCGTCGCATCCTGCAGGAGCCCGCCCCCGCCGCTTATGAGGAGATCCGCCCTCGCAAGTTCACGCACTATGGAAGGCAGGTCATTGCGCGCAACGGCACGGACACCATGATCTTTACGCGTCGATGCCGGGTCCGCCGAGATAACGAGGAAATCCGCATCCGGCTCGATTTCCCGTATGTGCTGTATGATAGCAGCCAGTATAGCCTCGTCACCGGTGTTGGTGAAGCCGTAGTATCCTGATATAACGAACCTTTTCATTTTTCATCCTTGCCCTTGTCCATCATCTCTACCCCTGCCTCAGTCCTGCCTTTTCCGGCGCCAGGCGCTAAATACACGAGATACGCGAAACCTAAAACGACCCCGATCATGGCTCCAAGCACAAGGCCGTTAAAGGTACGCAGGAGCGTCACCGCAAGCGGCGTGTGAAGGTGGGAGAAGGTATTAACCATCGAGATCTGGCCTATCGCCCCGAGCAGCGCAAACAGGAGGAGATACCTTCTATCCCGCTTTAGAACCATGATAGCGGCCAAAATCATAGATGGGTGACCGATGAGGAACTCCTTCGTCCTGGGCCTCGCAATCATCACCCTCTCAAGCCAGGTCCTCATGTATTCCTCCGCACCTGATACGGGGATGCCAAAGGCGTTGCCCGTCCTGCCGATATATATGAGCCCCAAGATACCGATGACAGCGAGGGCCACCAGGTGCCTGACCCGGACGGGCTCATCCCCTAGGCGCCGGATAGCGCTTGACAAGCCTATCCCTATCCCGCCCGGGCTTCCCCAGTGTCGCCAGTAGACCAGAAGTGCCAGGAGCAGTGGCAGGACGTGCATCACCTTGACCCCCGTGAACTGGTCGACCTGGAGCATAAAAGCGGTCGAGCTTAATGTCCCCGCAAGCAGGAGGCCGCCAGCCACGGAAACGCCTGTTGCTTCGAGCCACAGGACGAGAGCCCGTCCCACAAGCCCGGAACCCTCGCCCGCACTCATATTATACCCTGCTCCTGCAGGGCCCGGGTTCAAGACCCTAATGATCGCGAGGCCCGGGAAAACAACCGCCGCCCCCAGCGCAAACGCCTGCCGTGCGAGGGTAAAGCGCCCCGCCCCGCCCAGGAGGCCATAACTTAGCAGGCCCAGTGCCAGGAGAACCACCTCGAATACGGGCTTCACATAAGTTGTGCATCCCAGGCGCTCGAGCAGCAGGAGCCCGCCGGCCAGGATCCCCGCCCCCAGGACCAGAAACGTTCTAACACCTGGCGAGTAAGTCCCCATGGGCCTTGCCACGCCCGGCCTAAAGCCGGCCGCCACGAGCGCAGACCTCAGGCGGGATAGATAGTCCAGATTCTTATGAATGAGATTTTCGGACCCCTCACGCTTCAGAAACGGCCGGATGTAGAGAACCCTCATATTGCGCTCCCGGGCGGCCCTGACAAACCGCTCTATCGCCGTATCTTCAGAGATCCTCTCCATCTCGCCCTTTGTGATACTATGCACCCTTATGACGTTCATGCGGAGGGCACGGGCCAGGGCTATATCGCCCTTTTGCTTTGCAAATTCAATACGCCCGAAGGAGATACCGCGCTCCGAGAGCTCACGGGCAACATCCCCTATATGGTCCCTGTAACCCAACACCTGGTCCCCGTCGAAAATCGTCACCGTCAACGGGCCTAAATCCCCGGCACTGTCGAGGAAGTAAGCGATCCCGGAGGGGGTTAACCCTTCATAATTCATGAATCTCGGGATAACGCCGAGGCCGGCGCGGCGCAGGAGCTTCATGGCCCCCCTGGGCATACCGAGGTTCAACGCGAGGACATCATCAAGGCCTCTCGTGAGTTCGATGACACCCAGACCGCCTGATTCGTGGAACAGGACACGCTCGCCCTTGAGCCGCACCGCGAGAAGGGCCCTCAGGTGTTCATAGACAGCCTTACTCTCCGGGAGAATATATGTATGGCCCGGCAGAATGCGTCCCTCGGCGATGAGCCGCCTGAGGATCGGGTTCTTGATTCCGGCAACCCGCTCAAAATCCATGATCTCCCTGCCCGTGAATACATGGAGGTTTCCCTCCTCAGCCATCCTGCCCACGGTGGTTTCGCGCAGGGCAAAGGACGAGATTCCGGTCTCTTTTGCCTTTTCAAGGAACAGTTCAAAGGGGTAACCATTCTCCCTGCACAGGGCCAGGGCCTCATCATAATCCATAGTAAGTTCAACGGTCCTGTTCGCCCGCTCTACCATCCAGCGCCCGGCCCCCACATAAATGGCGACGATAAGGGCAATGCATACAATCCCGGTCCAAATCTTCCTCACTTACCCAACCCCTCTTCCTTGCCTCTTTAGGGAATGGTCCCAAAGGCGTAAATCTCCCCGTCCTCGGCCTTTATACCCCGCACGGTGACAGGTAGAGGCAGGTCCTTCAAATCAATGGATAGATCAAGTCCCCCAAACAGCTGGTCCTGTATAAACTTGGGGACGGTGATATTCTGCACGAGAAACCTGTCGATCACATATCTTATGCGGGTCTTGCCTTCCACATCAAACCTGCCTTCGAGCTCAAGGTCGAGCTTACCCCCTAACAAAGGTACAGACCCCGAGACAGTCGCATAATTGCGTCTCAACCTGACGGATAAGATTTTGAGTATTCCATTTTGGCGCTTGAAATAATCATTTATATCCTTTTCGGCGAGTATGACGGTCACATGCCCGTCCCTTAAGGATTTTAACGGGGCATTACCCTTGCCTGCCTCATCCCCGAAGAGCATCTCTCGGGCGCCGAGTCGAATATCCCTTGCGTCCAGGAATATTCTCTGGATAAAGAGGTCTTTAATCCTGATGCGCGATGCATCGATCTCAAGGGCATCGATCCTCCCAAGGGGGATCAGCGCAGCCGGAAACGACCTCACCTTGACGTGCAGGCTCTCCACGCTGTCAACGCTATCCTCTATCCCGGCGACGATCCGCCTCTCAACGATGCCGGGAATCCATGCCTGGGCCACCGCGAATAAGGTAACGATGAGAACAACAGGGATCAGGACGGCAAAGGTAAGGCTCTGCCTCATAATCAAGCCCGGTTCACCCCTCCTTAGGGTTGCTTAGGGTTGGGTCTATGGTTTCTTCTTCTTGAGATACGCCTCGATAAACACGTCAAGCTCGCCGTCCATCACCGCCTGGATATTCCCCACCTCGACGCCGGTCCGGTGATCCTTCACCATATTATAAGGATGAAAAACATAAGAGCGAATCTGGCTTCCCCAGGCTATTTCGCGCTGCTCGCCGCGCAGCTCGGCCAGCTTCTTATTCTCTTCCTCCCGGTAATGCTCGAAAAGCTTCGCCCTGAGGATCTTCATGGCCATAAGCCGGTTGCTGTGCTGCGACCGCTCGTTCTGGCACTGGACCACGATGCCTGTCGGGATGTGCGTTATCCTTATGGCAGACTCCGTCTTGTTTACATACTGGCCTCCGGCCCCTCCTGCCCGGAAAGTATCTATCTTGAGATCTTCAGGCTTAATGTCGATGTCTATAGCATCATCGATCTCGGGCATAACATCCACCGAGGCGAATGAGGTGTGGCGCCGGGCGTTTGCATCAAACGGGGATATCCGCACGAGCCTGTGAACCCCCTTTTCGGCTTTGAGATAGCCGTATGCGTTTCGTCCCGAGATCAGCACAGTCACGCTCTTGATTCCGGCCTCCTCACCCGGCAGGAAATCTACTATTTCGGTCTTATAGCCCTGCCGCTCGGCCCACCTCAGGTACATGCGAAGCAACATGCTGGCCCAGTCCTGGGATTCGGTGCCGCCAGCGCCAGGATGGATAGACATGATGGCGTTGTTTCCATCATACTCCCCACCCAGCAGGGTGGCCAGCTCGAGCCTCTCCACCTGGCGTGCAAGGCTTTTCAGCCCATCCTGCACCTCTTCCCCGACCGACTCGTCCCCCTCTTCAATGCCCAGATCGAGTAGGACGCCCAGGTCGTCGGCCCGCGCCCTGACCTCCCCCCAGGCATCCACCGATGCTTTAAGGGAGCTCACTCTCTGGAGAACCTTCTGAGCCGAATCAGGGTCATCCCAGAACCCGGGGCTACCCATCTCCTCCTCCAGGCGTGCGAGCTCAGCTTTCTTCTCATCTATTTCAAAGATATTCCCTCATCTCTTCGATTCTCCGCTGCAAGTCGTCGAGCTCCTGTTTCATCTCGCTCAGCATAGATCATCATCCCTTCTTCTTCCTGCCCGATTTCACCATAGCGGGGATTCGCCTGCCGCTGCTACCTCCCGCAGCATTTCTTATATTTCTTCCCGCTGCCGCAGGGGCACGGGTCGTTGCGCCCGACCTTCTTCACCCTGCGCTGCGTAACCTGGCTCCCGCCGGAACCCCCGGCGGCACCCGGGCCGGTAGCGATGGCACCCGACCCGCCGCCGGTGAGGACGTAGCGCCGTGCGCGCGGCGCCTCCTCCGTCTTCGTGCCAACCCTGAACATCCACCTGACCACGTCCTCCTGGATGCTCGCTATCATCGACTTGAACATCTCAAATGCCTCAACCTTGTATTCGATGAGCGGGTTGCGCTCGCCGTACGCCCGGAGCCCTATTCCCTCCCGCAGGTCGTCCATGGCCTGAAGGTGGTCCATCCATTTATTATCAATTATCCTCAACATCACGAGACGTTCGAGCATGCGCATCTGCTCGGCGCCTATCTCGGCCTCGCGGGCTTCGTATGCCTTTACGACGACATCCTCGAGATAGTCGAGCAGCTCTTCTCGCTTCTTGCCATCCAGCAGGCCTTCATCCAGCTTCTGCGGCAGGGCAAAGACCTGTCCCACCCGCTCACAGAGCCCGGGGATATCCCATTCCTCGGGAAGCACCTTTTCATTTGCGTAGACGTCGAGCATGTTTTTCAAGACCGTCCGCATCATGTCGATCACGACGGGCTTGAGGTTCTCGCCCAGCAAGACCCGCCGTCTCTGGTCATAGATGACCTCGCGCTGCTTGTTCATGACATCATCGTATTCCAGGACCTGTTTACGGATATCGAAGTTCCTGGCCTCGACCTTCTTCTGGGCCGACTCGATCGCCTTTGAGATCCGCGGGTGCTCAATCGGCTGGTTTTCATCCCACCCGAGGCGGTTCATGACGTTGGTTATGAATTCACCCCCGAAAAGGCGCATCAAATCATCCTCGAGCGATACGTAAAACCTCGATGAGCCGGGATCGCCCTGGCGCCCCGAACGCCCTCTCAGCTGGTTATCTATACGCCTGCTCTCGTGTCGCTCGGTGCCGAGAATGTGCAGCCCGCCCAGCTGGACCACCTTATCATGCTCGACGCTCGTCTCCCGCTTAAACTCCTCAATAAGCTCCCGGTACTTCTCCCGTGCAGCCAGCACCTGCGGGTCGCTCACGGGGCCACGCTCCGCGGCGAGGGCGATGACATCAGGGGAGTACCCCATACTGCGCAGCTTCTGCTTCGCAAGATATTCAGGGTTTCCGCCCAGGAGGATGTCCGTCCCGCGGCCGGCCATATTGGTGGCGATCGTCACGGCCCCAAGGCGGCCTGCCTGGGCAATAATCTCCGCTTCCTTCTCGTGATGCTTGGCGTTAAGCACCTGGTGGGGTATCCCGCGGCGCCGGAGCATCTCGCTCAGGCGCTCCGACTTTTCAATAGAAATCGTACCGACTAGCACAGGCTGGCCCTTGGCATGCAGAGCGGCGATTTCCTCAACAACCGCGTTGAATTTCGCCCGCTCAGTCTTGTAAACGACATCCGGATAGTCGATCCGTATCATCGGCTCGTTGGTCGGGATGACCACAACATCGAGCCCGTAGATCTTACGAAACTCCTCCTCCTCCGTGGCAGCGGTGCCCGTCATGCCGGCCAGTTTCTTGTACATCCTGAAGTAGTTCTGGAACGTGATGGACGCAAGGGTCTGGCTCTCACGCTCCACCCTGACGCCCTCCTTGGCCTCGATGGCTTGGTGAAGCCCGTCGCTGTAGCGGCGGCCAAACATGAGCCGGCCCGTAAACTCGTCCACGATGATGACCTGGCCGTCCTTGACGACATAGTCCCGGTCGCGCTTCATAAGGGCGTGGGCCCGCAGCGCCTGGTTGAGGTGGTGAGCTAGCTCTATATTGGAATCGTCGTACAAATTATCAATATTCAGCCATTGCTCAATCTTGGCGACACCTTCCTCGGTAATGGCCACTGCGTGCGCCTTTTCGTCGACAGTATAATCCTGCTCCGGCTTGAGCCTGGACACAAGCTTGGCAAACTGGTAATAGAGGTCCGTCGACTCCTCGGCCTGGCCCGAGATTATGAGAGGGGTCCGCGCCTCGTCGATGAGTATGCTATCAACCTCGTCGACGATGGCGTAGTTTAGCTCCCTCTGCACTATCTGACTCACGTCAGTGACCATATTATCCCGCAGGTAGTCGAAGCCAAATTCGTTATTGGTCCCATAGGTAATATCAGAATTATATGCCGACCGCCGTTCCTCATAATCCAGCCCGTGAACGATGACGCCGACGGACAGGCCAAGGAATTTGTAGATGCTCCCCATCCACTCGGCATCACGGCGCGCCAGGTAATCATTTACTGTGACGATATGAACGCCCTTACCAGGAAGCGCATTCAAGTAGGCAGCCAGCGTCGCTACGAGGGTCTTGCCCTCGCCTGTCTTCATCTCGGCAATCCGGCCTTCATGAAGAACGATACCCCCCATGAGCTGGACATCAAAATGGCGCATGCCGACCGTCCGCTTCGCAGCCTCCCGGACCACGGCAAAGGCCTCCGGCAGGATATCATCGAGGCTCGCGCCATTAGCGAGCCTTTCTTTGAATTCGCCAGTCTTCGCCTGCAGCGCGTCGTCTGGTAATCTAGCAATATCTGATTCAAGACTGTTTATTACCTGAACCCTATCCCTCAACCTCCTGATTTCCTTTTCGTTGAAATCAAAAAGGTTGCGGACGAATTCGAACATCCCTTATCACCACCTATCCGGCTCCCGGCCGGGGAATCCAACCCGTGGCAGAAAAAATGTCAAGCAGAACCCCGCCAAAATCCCGCGGGTCTTGTCTTGACATCGTTCATCCCAAAATCCACGCTTTTGATTATACCATTTTAAGAGATTATGGGCAACCCCATGAACCTGGGGCCCAACCTGGGGACCCGGGGCGTCATCCCCGGCGCATCATCCATCTCTGGATTAAAAGAAAAACCCCGATCGCTATGATTATATCTCCCACGCTGGTCATCCGGTGAATAGGGTAGGGACTGCCGACCGGGACCACATCCCCCAGGAAAGCGAGGCGCACTCCCGGGCCGGCCAGGCGATACGTTACCGCTCGCCCCGACTCTATTAGAGATATCTGGTCACCCATGCCGATCCTCATAAGACCCTCGGCCGAAACAGGCATCCTACCGCCGTTTGCTGCGATGACGATGAAATTCAGCAGGATCCCGACCCCAATAACCAGTATCTCAGGCATGCTACGGTTTGCCCACACAGCAATAAAGAGAAAGATATAGGCTACGATATAAAGATACGGAGCCATTTCGCTCAGGGCCGTCCAGCCCTTCAGCCCCGCCACAATCAATACCTGCTCGACCAGGAAGGCCAGGACAATTAAATCAACCCGCTTTAAAGGCAGGTTCCCCAGCCTTCGAATCTGCCCCCCGCGCATCTTCCCGATGGCAACCGATGCCAGAGCCGCATCGAGGACCACGCCCCTCACCCCTTTACAATACCCTGTTTCTTGAGAATCTCCACAAAAAGCCCCACGATCTCGGCGTCGAATTGCTTCCCCGCGCTTGCCTGGAGTCGCCTGACCGCCTCTTCGGGCGGGAATGCCGGCCGGTACGGTCGCTCCGAGGTCATCGCATCATAGGCATCGGCAACGGCAAGAATCCTCGAGGCAAGGGGGATGGACTCCCCCTTGAGGCCCATAGGATATCCCTTACCATCAAACCTCTCATGATGGAAGCGGACTATATCAGATGCACCCCGCAGGAACCGGACCTCATTCAATATGTTCGCGCCGATAACAGCGTGCTGCTTAAGTTGCGCAAAATCGTTCTCGGTCAGGGCGCCAATCTTATTCAGCAGGTCCTCGCTTATGCCGATCTTCCCGATATCGTGCAAAAGAGCCGTATATTCCACCTTTTCGATCTCCCCCTCGGGGAGGCGCATGTAACGTGCGATGGAGGTTGCATATTGTGCTACCCTCTCGGAATGACCTCTCGTATATTCATCTTTAGCCTCCAGTGCAGCCGCCAGAGCCCTCATCGTGCCGAAGTGAACCTCACGCATGTTCATGTACTGCTGGAAGGAATAACGAGCCAGAAGAAGGGGGATGAAAAACAGGACGGTCCCGGCGACACCAACTGCGACATAGACGGCTGATATGAGAATACCCAGCGGGGCCAATGCGAGGTAGCTCGTCAACGCCCATTTGATGTTCATAAACCAGATATGGGAAAAGGGGATCCGCCGCTCGATTGAGATACACGCCGTCACCAGGGTCGAATTAACCAGGAAGTATGCGAAGGTACACACAAGTAAAGAAGGATAATCGCGCAGGATGTTGACGGGTCTGGCGATCGCGGTTAGGCCCCCCGTGATCTGGTAGAGCCTCCCTGCCGTCGCTGCCGCTATGGCTATCTGAGCTATATTGAAGGCGAATCGTATACCCGATGCGCGTCGTCTGATCCCGTTTATAATGCCTCCTACAGCAGCGACCCATGCTCCGCCGGCCGACCCAAGGGTCAGGATAGCAGCATAGTTGGTTGCAAACCCGACAGTCACGGCGCCACCCCGGGGCAAGGAAACAGGAAGCAGCTCCGCAAACGCTGTAAGTATGGCAAAGAATATGAGATGAGGTATGAGGTCGTGTGAAAGATTAAACCCTGTAACCAGAAGTATAGCTGCACCCAGGAAAACTATTGATATCGAATAGAGATAGAGCATAATTTCCCGCAACTTGAGAAGCAAAGCGTGAATTGAGACCTCCTGCACCTTCGCCTTCACCTCTTCAACCTGGGGCCAGCCGCCGGCGAGTGACCGGGCTCACACCAGGTTTACCACCAGAAATTTGCTCCTCCGGCCAAGATCAAAGCAGCTAAAGCCAGGATGGCCTTAACGATGTTCCTCATCGCACGATCCTCCATATACGGTCTTTTCAACCGCTGGCGCAGGCCCACACAGGACCACAAGACGCCTGGCGGCACCTGCGGCAAGCGGCGCAAGTCCGCTCCGCTAGTCATTAACCGCTTTCGCCGGCTGACTGGCCCCAAGACTTTTAACGGTGTGCAGCTAATCGTCACCATAGGTTATTGTGATGTGTCGATTTATGGCGTGCAGTACAGCTCTTACGACCGCCTCCCCTTCATCCCTCCGTACCAGGGCGACCCCGGAAATCGGCTCCTCGCCACCCGGCGAGATAAACGAAACCAGGACAATGACAGCCGTGCCCCGACGCATCTGAATCAACTGGACATCCTCGAGGACGAACGAACACGCGCCACCCAGCAAACCCTCTATGGCATGTGCCGTGGCGCTTGCGGGGAGCCTCAACTTATTATCTGCAGTAGGCGGCCCGAAATCATATCCCCTCGCCACCCGGCCATTATGGTTAAGATCCACGTAGAATTTGATGCCGTCGCTCTCGAATGAACTTCGAAATCTCTCAAGTTCGATTCGCTTCTGAGCGACATCAACCCCGCTCGCCCCCAGCTTCTCAAGGCTCTCGTCCCCGCTCACCCGGGCCACGCTGATCTTCCTCCGGTCGAGTCTGACCCCAAAGCGCACCATACACGCGGATTCGATGTCACGGACAATCTGCTTCGGTGATCGCTCCTGCGTGGCCAGGACGTGGACTTCCTCGATGGCGCCATCTGACCCCAATATAAGGCGAGCTGTCGACACTCCCCGGATTTGCCGGATAGTATTTTCCAGCTCTGAGCTGGTCACGATCGGTTTCGGGTCGATCTTGTCCTCCATAACATTTTATGATATTCTATACTATCTCAGGAGATTCCTTCCTTATGTTACATGCGGGATCCCAATTTTTTTAACAATATCCGTAAGAATCCGGATTCCCCCGTTTACGAGAGAATGCCCTCCAAGCAGTATGGGTTTGCTCTGGCTCACGGCATGCTCAGTTATATCGCGGATCCGCGGATCTTTAACCAGCTCAGCGCGCCCGAGGTCCGAATTAAACCTGTCTGCCCTGGACGCAGCGATGCCAAGGTGGGAGAAGAGGACCCGCGTGTCGATAAATGTCGCATCACAAATCCCAGCCAGCATCCTGAAGAAGCCCTCCGGTCCTCCTCCCGACTCAAAAAGAAAGCCGAGGAGCGTTCGCACGCGTCCTCGGCCATAATCCTGACCCGTGCCTGCCATATTAATGGCCTTCATCCCGCGTTCCTCAGAGAGCACCCTCACCCTGCACTGGGTATTTCTATTGAGGTGCAATACAGATAAGGGATTAACCCTTCCGAAGAGGCCCACCTCGGCCATGGGAGTCCGGAGGACCTCCATGACGCGCTCGAGACACGAGCGCCTGTCATCAAAGTATCCGACTTCAGTCTTCGCCCGGGGCCCGATATCAGGATGGATTCCCAGTATCATCGCATCGGCCGGGGTATCCACATCGAATATCGTCCCGATAGTCTCCTCCATCCGCACGAGGGCCAGTCCCTTTTTCAGCTGCAATATCATGGCAAGCCCGTTATCAGTCGCAGGAAGGTCGGCATCATCAAGGGAGATCGCGCTCGCCGGGTTAAAGCCTATTATATCGGATGAGAAGAAATTATTCGCCACGATGATCCCGGGGCTTGATGCCAGGCATTGGACGACACGCTGCATTTCGTCACGCGTCAGTAACGCCCCCGCCCCACCACCCATGTAAATGAGCGCCCTCGGGTGGTAGCGGGCAACTATCTCCTTGAGCCTCTTACCCACATGGAAATCCACATCGTGGTTCAGCTCTACATCGGCGCCTAATTTCGCAGCCTCCTTCGCCAGGTCCTCATAGTTTGTAGAAACCACGATACGCTCAATGCCGTTTAGAGACCCGAACTTCTCGAGATTATCGAGGGTTATCGCCTTGCGCACGTCGGCTAGCCTGGCCTCGACTTCGCTTTCGGGGCGGCCCCCCTCGAAAATAACGAGCACATTCCCTTTCATAAGTTCTCGTCTCCCTGAACCTCCCCATGGCTAAAGTCAGTGCCTGGCCCGCCAATCCCGTCTCCATTAAAACCCAGGCTCGCTAAAATTCGGGCTCAATCAGGCCGTAATTGCCATCCTTCCTCCGGTAGATGACGTTGACTTGCTCGGTTTCAGCATTGGAGAATACGAAAAAGTCGTGACCAAGCAGCTCCATCTGCATCATCGCCTCTTCTACGGACATGGGCTTCACCGCAAATCTCTTGGTCTTGACAATCCTGGGCTCCTCATCCTCCACGCCCCCTGCCGCAGGCTCCGGGCCGGCAGTTCCGGACCATTCGCGTAGCGCGGCCTCTACGATCTCATTTCCAGCCTGGCGGAGCTTCCGGTTTATCTTGGTCTTATACTTGCGTATCTGGCGTGCAATCTTATCTACCGCCTCATCTATCGAGGCATACATATCACCCGTTCTCGCCTCGCCCTTGAGCAAGAGGCCATCAACCTGTATGGTAACATCCACTATATGAAAACCGCGTTCGATGTCGAGCATAACCTGGGCATCTATAAAGCTCTTCCCGAAGAACTTCTCGATCTTTGCGACCTTTTTCTCGGCGTAGTTCCTCAATGCCGGGGTCAAATCAACATTCTTGCTCTTTATAGTAATCTCCATACGAACAACCCCTTTCAAGCTTATGCCATTATGCCCACGAATACCGCTCAAAATAGCGCCAGCGTCAATCCATATTATTTCCATTATCACCTTCCTATTTCCATAGTTCCATGTTGGAAGGGAAAATCCTTCTCCCGTCCTGCAGCCTCATCGTTTCACCAGCCGCTTCACCGCCTGCTGCAGGGGCAAGATCCGCCTCCGGAAGAATGCGCCCGTTTTGTAATATGCCCGTACCCGCGGGTCATCGAACTCGTAGGTATAGTCGAATAGCGAACCCCCAAGCCTCCCTTCACGCCTGAGCCTCTCGGCAATCGGGGTCCCCACCAGAACTTGCAACCTGGGCAGGTAGTCAGTTGGAGAAATGGGCACCCTGGACAGCGGGTAACCCACCTTGCGCAGGAACGACAGATTCTCGGATAATTCCTCAAAGGTCGTGTAGGGGTGCAGGAGAATGAAGCCCAGGCTAAAATCAATATCCAGCTCCCGGAGGATCCGGATCGCCCTTTCGTTTTGCTCCACGGTTGTCCCCTTGTTGAAGATATCAAGCGCTCGCTGCACGCCCGATTCAATACCCAGGAATACCTCCTTTACTCCGGCCCGCTTGAGAAGCGCAAAGAGCTCCTTGTCAACCTCGTCTGCCCGACAGGATATCCGGAGCGCCATACGGGGGTTTCCCGGGCTCTCCCGGATTAAGAGCTCGGCAATCCGCGCCGCCCTCTCCCTCCCGGGCCGGCCCGGCCCTATGAAGGTATCATCGACGACCCATATATCGTCAACATCAAAGTCTCTAGCAAGGATCATCAACTCCTCCAAAACACCCTCCGGTGACCTGGAGCGCCATACCCGGCCGGGCGAAAGCCCGTAGAACGCACGTATGCTGCAGAATGAACAATTCCCATAACAACCCCGGCTCGTCGATATACACGCCTTCCCCCCGCGCCGGAGGACTGACTTGAGCGAATCCCTGGCCGGCACCGGGAGAGAATCAAGCTCTGCGACGAGTTCCCTTGGCGTCGTGCAGACAATGTTCTCCCCCTCAGTGTATGCCAGGCCGCTAACGGTTTGCAGGGACCGGCCTTCCTCGAGTGCGCGCGCGAGTTCGATAATTGTCACATCCCCCTCCCCGCGAACGACTGAATCGATACCATATTCAGCCCCGAGAACCTCACGAAAGGCGAACGTCGGGAAATGGCCGCCCACGGTTATGTGCGCATTCGACCCTGCGCGCTTTATGGACCTTGCGAGGCTTAACGGGATCTCCGCCAGCAACTGGAATAGGATAGAGATGCCTATGAGCCTGGGCTTTTCCTCAAGAACGCGCCTGACGACGGCATCTATTGATAGGTTCTCGATCGATGCATCCAGCAAGGTAACGTCATGACCCGCCCTTCGGAGCCCTGCGGCGATATAACCGAGCCCGAGGTTTTCGATACTGTCAGTAAGAGATGCGTGACGAGGTGGGTTTATTAAAAGAACCTTCAACCGGGTCGCCTCCTGACTCTTTTACTCTTTTTACCCTTCTTTTTCTCCCTCATGCTCTTTTTCTTCCTCTGCCGGTGTTGCTGCTTCTGCCTGTGCTCTCAATCTCCCGGCCATATACCTGTTCAAGCTATATACCCGTTCATAAGGTAAGGTGAGACAGGCATGATGGGTTCCTGTACGTAAAACAATTCTACAAATTTAAAGTCGCATCCTGCTTGCAAATTGGTATGGCGAGAAGTATAATAGAATTGCAAAACTTGTTCAGGTCTGTGGTTGCAAGTCGATGCCGGCCGCGGGCAAAGCGACCCACGTAAGGCAGCGTAGAGAAAAAGAAGTTGTCGATCATGGCGCGGTTTAGAGGTAAGCCCTGATCCAGATAGGCGATGAAAGACCTTATGGCAGGCGAGTGTGGGGGCAAAGACCAGGTCAGCTGAGCAAGGGCGCGATTTTCAAAAAGCGAGGGGATCGGGTTAATGGAGTTTAAGGACAAGGTGCTCACGTGTCGGGACTGCGGAGCGGAGTTCGTGTTCACCGCAGGCGAGCAGCAATTCTACGCGGAGAAGGGCTTCGAAAACGAGCCCGTCCGTTGTAAGGAATGTAGGATCGCCAAGAAGCGGGCACGAAACGAGTCGGGCGGACCACGGGAGCTTTACACAATCATCTGCTCGGCTTGCGGTAAGGAAGCGCAGGTCCCATTCAAGCCTCGAAACGACCGGCCTGTATACTGCAAGGAATGTTTCGAGGCCCAAAGGGCGTAGGAGCACCTGCCGGGGGCGTCGTAGCGAAGCCGCTTAATGTCGTTTAGTCAAACGTAAAAATGTGCGTGGCGCAAGTTTGTGCCACGCCTTTTTGTTACCTTTCACCTTTCCCAACTTACTTCTAACTTAGCTACCTCCTAAGTTAGTGCGCAAAAATACCCAGACCTTCGCAGGTAACAGCTACCAGTGCCGCGCAGTGGCCGAGGTGTCTCGCATCTCTCCGCCAGGCGACCTTAATCTCCGGCCCAATAGCCCTCGGCCGGAGATTACGGAGCGGCCTGCTCGACTAGGTGTAGGTTCCTTAATTCGTGCCAGTTTACCAGCGCGTCCCGGGGTTGCCGGTGTTGCGTGACGGGGCCTTTTGAAATTTGGCAGGGCCCTCACGCCAAATTTCAACGGAGGCGCGCCGCAAGCGCGCCGTCCCCGGAACGCAACACCGGCAACCCCGGGAAAAACCTCAGTAATCTTCGAACTTACACTTAGCCGCGTCCGCCGGGCGGAGAGATGCGAGACACCCCATGCGAGTGCCAAAAAGGGCAGAGATTTTTGCGCCACTAACTTAGCTACCTCCTACCTGTATCGCAAAACCGGGGGGTTGGTGCCCGGCCAGAGCTGCAGCTGCGGGTTTTGGGCGGGACTACCCGGATTTGCTGAATCCCACCCCATAGTCTCGCGTTTTGTCTCGCTTGCGGCATAGTCGAAAAGCTCACGAGCCGTAATAACCCCATCCCGCGATGTGTCCGCGCTGCCGCGGTCGACCCCGAGCGCCTTGACCAGGGCGGAGGTGAATACCCCGTGTCCATTCACCTCATAGGAGAGTTCGTCCTGGGATGATGCGGTAAGGACGGTATATCCGGCCATCCTGAGGGCCTTCATTCCTGGTATACCATTCATGAGCGCCGCCTTGCCTATTTTGCCTGGTATGCCCTGTGCTACATCCTGGGTGGTTGGTACACCCTGGAGCTCTGAAGTTAATATACCTCGTGTCTTCGCGGTTCTCGTAACGATCCCGTTTATAAACGCGCCGCTGTAGCAGGAATCGAGGATGACAGTTATCTTTTGCGATGGAAGCTCTCTAAGCCAATCAGCCAGCTCACCGTCGGTTATATCCCTTCCCCAGCTCGTCGTAGAGGAATCATACGGGCAAATAACCTCCTTGCTCCCATCCGGCGTTCTGGCGCCATGGCCGGAGTAGTATAGCACGAAAAAATCCTCACGGTTCATCCGCTCGCCTATTTCCCTCAGCGCCTGCCTGATCCCTTCCTTGCTGGCGGCGCTGTCGACGAGCAGTCTTCCGTACCCTACAAATGACCCTGGAGTCATAAGCGCATCGCGCATCGCGGTTGCGTCCGCGACACATCCGTCAAGGTCGTTCACACTCGGGTCTGCATAATCATCTATGCCGATGAAGAGGTAATAACCTATTCCAAGTTGTACAGGACCCACCGAGGTTACCTGCCCGGCGCCCACCTTGACCGTAATCCTTACAGGGTCCCTGTAGCTTGGGTGAGAAATAACGAGCGTCCACGTCCCAGGTGTCACATTATCGATCCTAAAATAGCCCCTGGAATCTGTCCCGGCAGACAGGCCCGTACCCTCGATCAAGGCCATAGCCCCGCTCACAGGGCTATACCCCTCCGGGGCAACCGCAAGGCGTGAGACAATCATGGACTTCCCCGTAGACTTCCCTGTAGAACCCGCATAGACATAACCATCGATGGATCCCGTGGATTTCAACGACCCGCTGGTCCCCCCGGATTCCGGGGAAGGTCCCACCCCTCCCAATCCTCCCAACCCGCATCCGCTCAAGACAGAAGAAACAAAGAAGATGGACAAAACCAGCAACAACCACCGGGGGAACTTCCAGGGCCTTATAGGCAGCTCAGTAGGGTCTTTCCGCATCTTCCAGCCATCCTTCATAATTTCTAGCCATTATATAATTCGACATAGAATGATAAATTCCGCCTTGAAGAATGAACTGGGTATATTGGAATTTAATGGGCCGAAATCAATAGTCTTACAGCTGCATCTTTCACCCGAGGTGGCGCACAAGGGTTTCCATTCCTGATAAACCATGCTACGGGAAGATGCGTAAGAGGGACAAATAAAAAAGCTGTCTCACATTCTCCACGCATTCATGGTAAATGCTGATGGACGTAAGACAGCCAGAAAACCTTTAAAACCCAGATTAGCGGGCAAACCTAGGTTATCCTACTAGATTTTATAACCTCCTCATTCTCTGTGGAGCCTCGGGCAGCATCGAGGTCTATCCTAAAATTACCTTTACTGGAGCAACCTCTTCGCGAGGTCAACTGCAGAGCTCGCATCAGGGGCATACCCGTCAGCACCTATCTCGTTCGCATACTTATCCGTCACAGGCGCTCCCCCGATCATGACCTTTACCTTATCCCTCAGACCCGCTGCCTTCAACGCCTCTATCGTCTCCTTCATCGCAGGCATGGTCGTGGTGAGAAGAGCTGACATGGCTACATGATTGGGCTTGTTCTCCTTGACAGCATCCACGAACTTCTGAGGGGCAACGTCTATCCCTAGATCGATAACCTCAAACCCTGCTCCCTCCAGCATCATCTTGACTAGGTTCTTGCCTATGTCGTGGAGGTCACCCTTGACCGTACCTATGACCACCTTGCCCACAGGCTCCATATCAGTCTGCGCCAGGATGGGGCGGAGCACATCGAGGGCGGCATACATGGCCCTGGCTGCAATGAGCATCTCGGGAACGTAGATCTCGTTCCTCTTGAACTTGTCCCCCACTATCCCCATGCCGGGGATGAGCCATTCCTTGACTATGACGACAGGGTCCACGTTTTCCTTCAGTGCCTGCTCGGTCAGCTCCTTTGTTTTTGATGCATTCCCGGAAATGACGGCATCTTGAAGTTCTTGGAGATTGACCATTCAAGAATACCTCCCTGAGACCAAAGTGTTCGTTCAGAAAATTCTCCACAGGCTCTGCAATCCCTGCCTTGCATCTCATGACTCTATAAAAAAATTCCCGGCGAGTTAGTCGCCCCTCGTCATGCCTATTTCCGGCGATGGGGCTATAGGTCATGACTTTACCTGGCTACCCGCTTACAACCTCTATCCCCCGGCGCTCGAAGACTGCCCTGATCGCCTCCATCCGGTCATTCCCGGGAGGTAGCGTCTCCTCGCATGCATAGGTGCGCCCCAGCTTCTTGTATTTGATGCCACCAAGCCGGTGATATTTGAGGGGCTCCACCGCGGGCTTATGTTCGAGCTTACTCAAGAATTCGGCGATGGCCTCTATATTAGCCTGCTGGTCAGTGCACTCCGGAATTACAGGCACCCGCACCAGCACGGGTATATCGGTCCGGCTGATCTTTACGAGGTTCTCCAGGATCAATTCGTTCCCGACCCCCGTTATCTTCCGGTGCAGGTCCGGGTCCATCTGCTTTATGTCATAAAGAAATAAATCCGTGTAGGGGAGGACCGCCTCAATATTCTTCCATGGCACGTAACCGCATGTGTCGACAGCCGTGTGAAACCCCCGGTCTTTACAGGCTTTAAGCAACCCGGTAACAAATTCATATTGAACGAGCGGCTCCCCGCCCGACACCGTGACCCCGCCCCCCGAGGTCTTATAGAATACACTATCCTTCTCCACCTCGCGGACGACCTCATCAATAGTGTAAAACCTGCCGGCAAGGCTTAGTGCCCCCGAAACACAAGCCTCAGCGCATCTCCCGCAACCGGTGCACTTCTCCCTCATGATCCTCCCGGGGACATCCGGTCTTATCGCGCCCTCAGGGCACGCCTTGAAACACCGCCCGCAGCCTATACACTTGTCCGGAGCAAACATTATCTCCGGGTGTATGCTCTGCGATTCGGGATTATGACACCAGAGGCACCTCAGGGGACACCCCTTGAAGAAAACCGTCGTCCGGATGCCGGGGCCGTCGTGTGTCGAGAAACGCTGAATATCAAATATGAGACCATGGTCCGGCCCAATACCCGGAACCCCATAATCTATCGCCACTGCCAAGAAACTTCCACCTTCTTCCTTCGTCTTCCTTCTTTCGTCTTCCCTGTCCTTCACAGTTCACCTGCGAAACCCGTGAGCCTTTTCCTCGCCTGGCTGGCATCCGGTAATCAACAATTAATGCCTGAGAAAACCCGGGTTACTTTCGCACACCAACCCTAATTACACACTAACACCTCAAGATAAGCATATCTCAAGAGCACCCGAAATTCAATATTATAGTGCTGTAGGGGGTGTAAGATATTGTGGTCTACAGGCTACTTACATCCATCTATAATCTTGTATAGCCTTATGGCTAGCCATAGTCCTATGACCTTCTGATGGGGACGTTCATGCCAGCCTGCCTACCCGGGTCTCAGCCTCAGGGTGGTAAGACTCTTGCCACTCCATGCGCATGAGTATAGGTTCCTTAATTTGTGCCAGTTTACCAGC
>DUMQ01000003.1 GCA_012839815.1 Bacillota bacterium
ATGCCTCCATAGAAGTAATACTCCGGGTAGCCAGGACGGAACTGGCAAGCCTGCCACCTCGATTGGGAGCGTAATTCCTATACTACCAATCGGTTCATCTCTTGGATCATAAAGAAGTTATGCGCCCCCATTTCAAATCAAAATTGACAACAGCTCATGCTTCTGCTATATTTATCTATAGTGATTGGGCCCATTTAGGCGGGGCCACTTAGAGAAGCTCCTGTCATATTGGGGATATTGGGGCGTAGCCAAGCGGTAAGGCACGGGACTTTGGATCCTGCATGCGGAGGTTCGAATCCTCCCGCCCCAGCCAGCTTTACCAAAGTTCCTCTTCATCGCGTTGCGTGAAGAGGGTTATTATTTTTGCCTCTTGTTATAGAGCTCAAGTTTGGAAAGGGGGAGGAATATCCATGCATTACCTCCTGGGAGTAGATGTTGGTACCACGCATCTCAAGGCAATCGTGTTTGATGAAAAAGGGAATGAGATCTCACGGTCAATAAAGAATACCCCTTCGACAACCTTTCCTGACGGCAAAGCAGAGCAAAACCCGGATGAGCTCTGGCGAGCTGTCGCAGCAACCATAGCAGAGGCGGTCTCGGGGATGGATGGTTCGGATTCACATAAAATAGAAGGCCTTGCAGTGGCGAGCGTCGCCGAAGCCGGTGTCCTGCTGGATTCCTGTGGCCAGTGGCTCTACCCGATCATCGCCTGGTATGACCTTCGGACGATCGCGGAGAGCAACTGGTGGCGCGAAACGGTCGGCGCAGAGGACATCTTCGCCGTTACGGGGCTTAACGCCGACCCGATGTATTCGGCAACTAAAATCATGTGGATAAAGCATAACCACCCCGAGGCTTATAGCAAGGCAACCAGATGGTTATGCACCTCAGATTACATAAACTATCGGCTCACAGGAGAAATGGCAATGGATCTCTCCCTCGCCTCGCGGACCATGTTGTTCGACCAGCGAAAGCAAGCCTGGTCAGAGGACTTTCTCAACCATGCGGGGCTTCCTACGACGCTCATGCCTCCCACTGTGAACTCAGGCACGCTCGTGGGAAGGATAACCAGGGAAGCCGCTCGTATCACAGGGCTCCCTGAAGGTGTCCCGGTATTTGCAGGAGGGCACGATCACCTCTGCGGCGCCCTCGCCGCTGGCATCATCGGCACGGGGCTGGTGCTTGATTCCATAGGCACGGCCGAGAGTCTCCTCGGGGTCACCGATACGCCGAAACTCTCGCCCGAGGTTCATAAGATGGGTTTCGGCGTGGGTCACCACGTGGTCAAGGATAAATATTACATCATGGGCGGCACCCTCAGCGCAGGGGCTTCGATCGAATGGCTTGCGCGAACATTTATCCTTAAAGATTTTAACGGCCTTAACAGCGCAGGCGCAGACGCCAACCGCAGCTCCCGCGCCGCTACCGCACACGGCGGCGATGCCAGCGGCAGTGAGACAAGGGATGCATATCGAATAATAGAGAGCCTGGCGCGGGAAAGTACACCCTGCGCCAGGGGGCTGTTTTTCCTCCCGCACCTCCGGGGGAGCGGCCCGCCGAGGCGAGATCCTGCGTCACGAGGAGTCTTTATAGGCCTCCGGGCTCACCACTCGTTACCGGAAATAATACGCGCCACTATTGAGGGGCTATGCTTCGAGCTTCGATCCGGCCTCGAAGCGCTGGAAGCCGCGATGGGGTCAAACGTCCGGGAGATCCGGGCGATCGGTGGCGGGGCCAAGAATAGATTCTGGCTCGAGACAAAATCGACCGTCCTCGGACGGCCGGTAAAGTTACCTGGCAACCCCGAGTCCGTGGCGCTCGGCGCAGCCCTCCTGGCGGGCATCGGCGCCGGCATTTACAGGGACGAAGCGGATGCGGTGAAGAATACCTACCGGGAGCTCGAGCAGGTGGAACCCAATAGCGACCTGCAACCTATCTATGATTCTGCCTATTCAATTTACAAGTCTATCTACCCTGCTACCAGCGAGATCAGCCATTCGATAGAGGCTAACCTGAAGAGGCTTGAGTCTGGAAGTTAGTGTGCAGAAGCTCATGCAGAAGCTCGCCTGGTGGCGCGCCAACCTAAGGAATGGAGGAGAGTTGCAGCAGTGATAGCTACAGTTACACCAAATCCTTCCGTAGATAAGACCGTATTCGTTGACGAACTGGTCCCCGGGAAGCTTCACCGCGTCAGGCTGGTGCGCCGGGATCCAAGCGGCAAGGGGATAAATGTATCGCGCGCCCTGAAATGTCTCGGCGTGGACTCTATGGCGTTCGGTTTCCTCGCTGGAGCCCGGGGCAAGTACATCGAGGAGAGCGTCAAAGCCCTCGGCATCTCACCCTGCTTCACATGGGTCACCGGCGAGACGCGGACCAACACCAAAGTTGTAGAGGACAAGACCGGCAGGATGACCGAGATCAACGAACCCGGCCCCTTGGTCTCAGCCGATGACATAGAGGCGCTGAAAGAGGCTATACTGACTGCCGCTGCGGAAAAGGGATTCGAATTCGCCGTGCTATCAGGGAGTCGCCCCCCCGGGGTACCGGATGATTTCTACGCCGATCTCGTGGCCATGCTTAATAAACGCGGCGTCAAGCCCGTTCTCGACTGCGACGGTACAGCCCTCAACCTCGGTCTCGAAGCGAAGCCGTTTATGGTTAAGCCCAACAGGTTCGAAATCGAAACGCTGTTCGGAAGATCTCTACCCTCTATCGGTGAAATCGTAGGGGCCGCAATCAGCCTGCTGGAAAGGGGCCTTTCGGTCGTCGTGGTATCGCTCGAGGCCGAGGGCGCGATCTTTGTCCGCGAGGGCGAGGTGTACTGGGCCCGGGCCAGGCCGGTAGAGCCAAAGAGTACTGCAGGGTGCGGGGATACGCTGGTGGCGTCTACCCTGTTGGGGCTGCAGCGCGGATGGCCGTGGGAATATACCTCGAGATTTGCGGTTGCCGCAGCCACTGTAGCGGCAACCAAGGAAGGGACTCAATTCCCGAGCTATGACGAAGCCCTGGATGCTTTACAGCTCGTGAAGCTCAAATCCCTACCGTGAACCCACCTCATATATAAGGTCGCGGGCACTACGGATCAATTCACGCAGCTTCCGATTCGTCTCGCTCAATGACTTGACGTCCCGGCCCGTTTTCCACTCCCGCATTCTCCTGGCGAGCGCGCCGAGGATGTCCTGCAGCTCTTTCTCGCTCGCCAGGAGCTCGGCCTGCTGCTGGGCCGTATCGGTCGCCCTGGCCTCGGATATGATCTTGCCGGTCTCGATGTCAATAACATCGCCCCGGTCGGGCACATACGTCCAGGCTCCGAGCGTCTCGCGGAGGGTGGATGCGAATTCGTTGGAGGCCTCCTCCTCGCCATGCACAACGAAGATCTTCTCAGGTAACGATCTAAAATTCTTCACCCAGTAAAGAAGGGCCTCTTTATCTGCATGGCTGGAGAACCCGTCTATGGATACGATCTCAGCCTTCACCGCAACCTCTTCATTGAATATCTTGACGAGCTTCTCCCCCTCCTGCAGCCGCCGCCCCAGGGTGCCCCTGGCTTGAAACCCAACAAACAGGATGGTGGATTCAGGCCTCCAGAGATTGTGCTTAAGGTGGTGCTTGATCCGGCCGAAATCGCACATCCCGCTGGCTGAGATTATTATAGCCCCGCTCTTTATCTCGTTGAGAGCCCTGGATTCCTCTGTTGAACGAATGAAGGTAAGACCCGGGAAATCAAATGGATCGCGTCCAGCGTCGATAAGCTCCCGCATCTCGACATCATAAGACTCCTTGTGACGCTCGAAGATCTCGGTCGCGGCCACCGCAAGAGGACTATCTATGTAAACTCTAAGCGGGGGCACTTCACCCTTCTCCATAAGGCGCGATAGTTCATATAATACATCTTGCGTCCTGGCAACCGCAAATGCGGGGATTACAAGGTTGCCGCCTCGCTCCATGGTCCGATTTACGGTATCCCTTAGCTTTGCGATCCTGGTGAGGCGGTCCTCGTGAACCCTGTTCCCGTAGGTTGACTCAACCAGCAGGACATCAGCGTCCGCGACAAAAGCCGGATCCCGGATGACCGGCTGGTTCACGCACCCCAAGTCTCCCGAGAACACAATCTTACGACGCGACCCACCGCTGCGGACCCAGAGTTCAATAATAGAGGAACCGAGTATGTGCCCAGCTTCTCTAAACCTTACAGACGCCTCATCGTTTAATTCGATCACCTTATCGAGCGGGACGGGGTTAAAAAACTTCAGGCTTTTCTCGGCATCATCCGCAGTGTAGAGAGGACCGATATGAGGCTCGCCAACTCGTTCTCCCTTGCGCCCGCGCCACTCTGCCTCAAGCTCCTGGATATGGCCGCTATCTGGGAGCATTATACCGCACAAGTCCCGCGTCGCGGCCGTGGATACAATCTGGCCCTTGAAACCCTCCTTGCAGAGCCGGGGAACAAGCCCGCTATGATCGATATGCGCGTGGGTGAGCAGCAAGAAGTCGATCTCGCGTGGGTCAAAGGGAAAATCCGAATAATTTAACGCTCTCAACTCCCTTATCCCCTGAAACATGCCGCAATCAACCATGATCCTGGTCTTTGCAAGTTCGAGCAGGTAACACGAACCCGTGACCGTCTTGGCTGCCCCGACGAATTTTAATTCCATGTCGTTTTCGACTCCTTATATCCTGTTATAACCCCTATCCTTAACCCCTATCCTGTATGAGCCTGTATGAGCCTATGATGAGTCATGAGTTGGCCACCCACGTCCCAATTAGGATGATTTGAGACTCCTGATCACGAGACCGGTAAGGGGCTTGGGATAAAAGTAGGTGGATTTCTGCGGCATCTTCTCACCTGCGCTCGCAATGGCCGCTATCTGGTCAAGCCTGGTCGGGTTCACAAAGAAGGCAGCCTTGAATTTACCTTCATCGACAAGCCTGACAGCTTCCACAGCATCTCTCGTGTAAGTCCCCCGCTGCTTGAAGGCCTCAGCAGAGATGCCCAGGAAGTGTTCGAGAAGAATTGTGTGCAATATTGCCACGTCCAGCTCTCTCCTGAGCTTTTGCGCAACCCCCGCTGAATCGAAGATATCATTAACCAGCTTCAGGGTTTGCCGGTCTTCCCTCATAGTTAGGAGACAATACCTCTGGCTGCCAAAATAACACGTGAACGCGCGGGCCCCGCTCATCTCATTAAGGGCGTCCCCCAGGTTATCAAATACCCGGAGGTTGAAAACCGGGCGCACCAGCGAGGCAAGCCTCTCGATGGCGGCATCGAGATCGGCGAGGTCGATATGCCTGTGGAGCTCGGGCATATCGCCAATAAGCCTGTGCGTCGGCAATACGGTAAGACCCTGGGTATCCATATTCACCAGCAACATCATGATGTATTCATATGGAGCACCCCAGCCAACCGCCTCCGGTGTCGAACCAGCATCACCGCCTGTTTTCGCCCTGGCTCTCATTTCATTCCTGTAAACCAACGCGGTCTCGTAACGGTGATGGCCATCGGCTATAAATAGCTGCTTCCTGCGGAATTCCTTAACGATCAGGTATATGAGTCCTGGATTGGAAATCGACCAGAGCCTGTGTCGCGTCCCAGCATCATCCACCATATCTATGCGGGGCAGGGCCTGCGTAGCCTGCTGCAAAAGGCTATCGGTACGCCGCTCTGGGTCAGAGTAAAGTGCAAAAATGGGCGAGAAGTTTACCCCCGTCGCCCTCATAAGCTCCAGCCTGTCCTGCTTTGGGCCGGGCAAAGTATCCTCGTGGGGCAGGATCACGCCCTTTTCAAACTCCTCGAGCTTGACAGCGCCGACCACGCCGGTGATCTTCTTCCTGGCGCCCCTGTCCACGCCCTCATTTACAAGGTAATCCTGTTCATAGACATAAAGGCCCGGCGAAGGATCCTGTATAAGGATGCCTTCGTCCCGCCACCTGGAATAGAACCCTGCAGCCCTCGTGTACCTGTTGTTCGTCGCATCATCGCCTTCGAATTCCTTACCCAGGATGAGGCGGATGATGTTGTAGTCGCTGCGCCTGTAATACATTTCCTGTTCATCGCTGTTTATCACGTCATAAGGCGGGGTTACGACCCTATCAGCGCCACCAACCCTGTCAAGATTGTAAAGTATACCCTTAAAAGGCACGATTTCCGCCATGAGGCTATTATTTATCTCCTTTCTCAACGCACCCACGATGCATGACCCACGATGCATGGGATCATTCAGATCATCAGGCTAGGCCCCATGCCGCCATGTGCGGCACCACAGGCAATGAAAATGTCGCCCTTCCGCCACCTATTGCTCCTGTGCCTGCCACCACTCCACGGGTCTAACCCTTGTGACCTCGGCCACGCGCGAAACCTCCGCTAGGACATCGGCCGGCGCAGGGTCATCGATGCCAAGCACCATGACGGCCTGTCCACCCGCGGACTTCCTGCCGACCTGCATGTAAGCGATGTTTATATTATTCCGCCCCAGGATCGTCCCGACCCGGCCGATCACACCTGGCCTATCTTCGTAATCTATAACTAGCATATGACCCAACGGGACGAGATCGATCGGGTAATCATTGATCCGCACGAGCCTGGACATGCCGTTTTCGCCGAGGCACCCGGCCACGGACCTGATCCCTTCCTCCGTCTCCCCGCGCACCTCGATGACGGCGGGGTATCTATCGCCATCTCGCTCCTTGACCTCCGCGACCTTTATGCCGCGCTCGCTCGCAACAAATCGGGCGTTGACCAGGTTGAGCTTTTCCTGGAGTATGGGATCCAGGACCCCTTTCAAAACCGCCGTGGTCAGCAAGGTCACATCATGCTCAGCCAGGAACCCCCTGTATATGACCTCGATCCGTCCGTGCCCGCCGACCGCAAGCTCGGTGTAAAGCCTGCCGAGGCTCTCGGCCAGCGGCATAAACGGCTTTAATTTAGCGAGAAGCGCCGGAGGAACTGAGGGGACATTCACCGCATTTTTAAAGAACTCGCCCTTTAATACCTTGATGATCTCTTCGGCAATGTGCATCGCCACATTTATTTGAGCCTCCTCGGTCGAAGCCCCGAGATGCGGCGTCACGATCACCTGGTCAAGCTCGAGAAGCGGGGATGTCTTGAGGGGTTCCTGCTCAAAGACGTCGAGCGCAGCGCCCGCCACCTTCCCGCTCTTGACAGCATCATAAAGGGCCTGCTCGTCAATGACTCCGCCCCGCGCGCAGTTTATGATCCTGACTCCATCCTTCATCTGCGCGAATTCCTTCGACCCTATCATGTGCCGGGTCTCCTTCGTGAGAGGGACGTGCAAAGTCACAAAGTCCGCCGCGGCGAACAGCCGCGGGAGATCGACGACCTCTATACCCAACTCGGCGGAGCGCTCAGGCGCGACGAACGGGTCGAAGCCCAGGACATGCATTCCAAGGGCGTGCATACGCCGGGCGACCTCGCTTCCAATGCGGCCCAGCCCGATAACCCCCAGCGTCTTTCCATCAACCTGGATACCCATGAACGCCTTGCGCTCCCACTTTCCGGCCTTGAGCGAGGCGTGGGCCTGGGGTATATTCCGCGCGAGAGCCATAAGCATAGCTATCGTATGTTCCACAGCCGCAAGGGTATTCCCCTCAGGGGCGTTGAGAACGACCACGCCCCGCTTTGTCGCGGCATCGATATCGATATTATCGACCCCAACCCCGGCGCGCCCGATGGCCTTCAGGTTCGTCCCGGCCTCTATCACCTCCCGGGTGACCTTCGTCTCGCTCCTGACTACCAAGGCATCATAGACCGGGACGCGGGCGATGAGCTCCTCCCGGGGGAGGCCGGTGGCAACTGTCACCTCGATATCGCCTTCCTGGCGGAGCCTTTCAATCCCCTGGTCCGCTATGGGATCGCAAACAAGGACCTTCATCATTTCGCCAAAACCTCCTCGAGAGCGGCAACACCCGAACCCAGCTTGACGGGATGACCCTTCTTAACGAGGCCCATCTCCAGCGCGGCCAGGGCCGCAACCATATCCAGCTCGTCCGTATAGCCCATGTGGGCGATGCGGAATATCTTCCCCTTGAGCCTGCCCTGCCCGCCTGCGAGGATAACGCCGTAATTCGACTTGAGAAACTTCCTGAATTCGTCCGCATCGACACCAGCCGGCGGCGTTACCGCAGTGACCGTCTTGGACGCGCACGCGTCACCCGCCAGGAGCCCGAGACCAAGGGCCTTTATGCCCGCCCGCACGGCCAAAGCCATCCTCGCATGCCTGGCGAATACCGAGGGGAGGCCCTCAGCCTCAATAATTGAAAGGGCATCCCTGAGAGCCTGGAGAAGCGATACCGCTGGGGTGAAGGGATTCTCCCACCTCTGGGCGAATGTCCTGGCCTTTGCCAAGTCAAAGTAAAACCTCGGGCATTTCGCCGACTCGATCTTCTTCCACGCTCGCTCGCTCACGCTGACAAAGGCGAGTCCGGGGGGCGTCATAAGGCCCTTCTGGGATGCCGTGACGACAACATCGAGCCCCCACGCATCGGTCTCGAGATTCGCCGACCCGAGCGAGCTAACTGCATCCACAACGATGAGGGCATCGTGAGCCCTGGCCACGGACGCGAGCGCCCTCACATCGTTCTCCACGCCCGTGGAAGTCTCATTATGAGTAACAAATACCACTTTAATATCAGGATTTTGATCCAGGAGCCTGCCGACATCTTCAGGGTCGTTGGCCCGGCCCCACTCCACCTCGGACTTTACCACGTCAACCCCGTACGCCCTGGCGATGTCCGCCACCCTGTCGCCAAAGGCGCCGCAGCTCGCAACAAGCGCCTTCTCACCGGGCGACAGCAGGTTGGAGACTGCGGCCTCGAGCCCTCCGGTCCCTGAAGTAGTCAACACTATCACGTCGTTTCCTGTCTGGAAAACCCCCTGCAGTCCTCGGGTTACGCCCTCCAGCAGCTTCCTGAACTCATCGCCTCTATGGTTGATCATTGGGCGCGCCGACGCGCTCAAGACCTCTGGCGGCACCGGCGTCGGGCCCGGGATTCTCAGATGCTGTTTATCTCGAAACACCGCTACGAACCTCCTCGCTCGCAGGCTTCCGCCTCCTCCGCAGCTCGCGGAGGACATCGTCAAACTCTATACCGTGAAATCTCAGCATTACCAGCGTGTGGAACAATAGATCGGCCGTTTCATAAACTATTTGGCCTATTTCTTTATTCTTCGAGGCAATTATGACCTCTCCTGCTTCCTCGCTGATTTTTTTTAGAATCACATCATGCCCGCGCTGGAAGAGCCTGGCCGTATAAGAATCCGGCGTTGGATTCGCACGCCGCTCGTCTATAACATTGCATATTTCCTTCAAGATCCCTATGCCGGCTGCGGGAGCACCACCAGCAGGCTCAAATACCTTTTGCCCGGTAATCTCGACGTCCTCGTCGCCCGCTGCGGTGCCCACTCCGGCGCCCACCCCGGCCCGGCCCGGGACGACACGCCTGTAGAAACAGGAATCATACCCGTCATGGCAGGCCCCGCCCACCTGGTCGACCTTTACGAGCAGCGAGTCGGAATCGCAGTCGAAGAAGACTTCACGGACGAACTGGTAATGCCCCGATGTTTCCCCTTTTTGCCACAGGCGCCTCCGGGACCTGCTCCAGAACCATGTCCTGCCGGTCTGTATCGTCTTCTCAAGGGCTTCCCTGTTCATATACCCCAGCATTAGGACCTTGAGGCTCGTAGCATCCTGTATGATTGCTGGTATGAGGCGGTCCTCTCCGGAGAATTTCAGCGAATCAATCCACGAACCGGGCGGACGACAACCAGCCCTGTCAGTCTCGCCACCTTCCCGGCTGCCGCTCCCAATGCCTTCACCCGCGTTATTCGCGCTGTTATCCACGTTATCCATGTTATTGCATCTCGTATTTTGCACAGATTTCCACCTTCCTCCCTGCGAAAACCCTAACAACTAACAACGCACCGGTATCCCGGCGAGCTTCAAGTAGTCCTTCACTTGGCCGATCCGGAACTGTCCATAGTGAAATACCGACGCCGCAAGCGCCGCATCAGCCTTGCCGCTTACGAAGACCTCCTTAAAATGCTCGAGCCTTCCGGCACCGCCCGAAGCTATCACGGGTATATCTACTGCATCTGCAATCGCAGCGGTTAACTCTATGTCATAGCCATCGCATGTTCCGTCCCGGTCCATGCTCGTCAGGAGGATCTCCCCAGCCCCGAGCTGGTAGACCCGCCTGGCCCACTCGACGGCATCAAGCCCCGTCGCGCGGCGACCGCCGTGGGTCACGACCTCCCAACCGCAAAAGTCGCCCGCTTCGTTGCGCCGCGCCCGGGCATCTATCGCCACAACTATACACTGGCTACCGAACTTCTCAGCGCCCTCTGTGATGATATCGGGGTTTAGAACCGCGGCGGTATTCAATGAAACCTTATCGGCGCCCGCATTCAGGATATCCCGCACATCCTCCATCCCCCGGATGCCCCCGCCCACGGTGAACGGGATGAAAACCTGCTCGGCGGTGCGCCGGACTACATCGAGTATGATCGAACGCTCCTCGGCCGACGCCGTAATATCCAGGAAAACAAGCTCGTCCGCCCCCTCGCTGTCGTAAAACCTGGCGAGCTCGACGGGATCGCCCGCGTCGCGCAGGGATACAAAGTTCACGCCCTTTACAACCCGGCCCGCAAGGACATCAAGACACGGGATCAACCTTTTACTCAGCATCCTCTCCTGTGCCCCCTCTCTAAATTAGTGCGCAGGAATTCGCCGGACTTTTCAGGGCGCCTGCGCGCCGCCTCCACGGCCTCCTCGAAATTAATATCCCCCGTGTAGAGAGCGCGCCCGATGATTGCGCCTACAATACCTTCCCCCTCCAGCGCGGCAAGGCGCCTCACATCCTCAAGAGAGGCTATGCCGCCGGAGGCGATGACCCTTACCCCGGCCCGCGCAATAGCCAAGGTGGCCTCGACGTTTACGCCCTGAAGGGCCCCGTCGCGCGTGATATCAGTAAATACGACCTCGCCCACGCCAAGGTCTTTTACCTCCCGGGCCAGCTGGACAGCGGGCTTCTGCTCCGTCGTCTGCCACCCATGGGTCGCCACCAGCCCATCCCGCGCATCGATGGATACGAGGATCCTGTCGCCAAACTCCATACATAAGTCGGATATGAGGCTCGGGTCATCCAGGGCCGCCGACCCCAGGATGACACGGCTCACGCCCATACTGAACAGGGCCCTCGCAGTCTCAGTCGAGCGAACCCCCCCACCCACCTGCACGGGGATCGTCACCTCGCGGATCAATCTCTCGATCACCGGTAGGTTCACAGGGGCCCCGGTTCTCGCCCCATCGAGGTCTACCACATGTAAGAGTTGAGCCCCGCGAGCCTGCCATCCCACCGCCACCCGGACGGGATCGTGCGAAAACACCGTTTCCTCCTCGAACCTGCCTTGCAGCAGCCTCACGCACTTCCCGCCCCTTATGTCTATTGCAGGAATTATGATCATTCCATTATACCCCCCAATATACCCCAGGTCAGGTTGCACGCACCTGAATCCGCCCCCCGGCCCCTGGGTCATGCTACAATCTGCCATATGCCCGGGGTTACACCCGCGGCTGTGATTATGAATAAACCAGGGTTATACCATGCCGGCGAAATTCCTCAGCATCCTGAGACCTACCTCGCTGCTCTTTTCAGGGTGGAATTGCAGCCCGAATACATTCCCCTTTTGCACCACCGATGGGAAGATCTCGCCGTATTCTGTCTCGGCCACTACGACCCTACCATCGGCGGGACATGCCCGAAATGAATGGGCGAAATAGACGTAAGAGCCATCGGGGACGCCTGCGGTAACCGGCGATTCCCGCAGGATGCGGAGCTGGTTCCACCCGATATGCGGCACCCTCACGCCGGACGAAGGCGAAAACCTCCTCACCTCTCCATCGATCAAGCCCAGGCCCCGGGTTACGCCTCCCTCGAGGCCTATGGAGAACAGCAGCTGAAACCCCAGGCAAATCCCCAGGAAGGGTTTACCTGCCCTTACGGCATCGAGTATCGCATCCTCCAGTCTTGGACGAATATTCATCATGGCCTGGCAAAATGCACCCACCCCGGGCACCACCACGGCATCAGCCCCGCGGATGGTACCCGGGTCGGAGGTAACCACTACTGTGGCACCGACGGATTCGAACCCTTTCTGGACGCTCCGGAGATTCCCCATACCATAGTCAACGATTGCAATCGTGCGAGCCAAATAAGATACGCCCCCCGTCAACCTCAGCGATCCAGCGGCCCGTGCCCATGTCCATGCCTGTGGCCGTAACCATGATCATGGGCGTGACCGTGAGCTAAGTTAGTGCACAAAGATTTCTGCCTTTCTGGCACTCGCATAGGGTGTCTCGCATCTCTCCGCCAGGCGGCCCTGACCTCCGGCCCAATAGCCCTCAGCCGGGGATTACGGAGCGGCCTGCTCGACTAAGTGTAGGTTCCTTAATTCGTGCCAGTTTACCAGCACGTCCCAGGGGTTGCCGGTGCTTGCGTGACGGGGCCTTTTGAAATTTGGCAAGGCCCTCGCGCCAAATTTCAACGGAGGCGCGCCGCAAGCGCGCCGTCCCCGGAACGCAAGCACCGGCAACCCCTGGGACGTGCTGGTAAACTGGCACAAATCAAGGAACCTACACCTAGTCGAGCAGGCCGCTCCGTAATCTCCGG
>DUMQ01000029.1 GCA_012839815.1 Bacillota bacterium
GCCCGTCTACTACCCGCTGCATGACCAGTGCTCTTTTCAACTCGTTCTGCGACAATGTCACCATCACCCTCATAGGTGACATTTTCTCAGACGAGTTTCAGGGTGACAATATCACAGCACGTTCACAACGGGGCTTGAGCTTGGTTGTATTCACCAGGGTGGTATGCTATAATTACGTATACTAGGGCGGATTATATACAACACAGCATGGCATAACATAGCATAGGCGATGTTGTCCACGTAGAATCGTGGAACCTAGTGGTAGGACTTAATGGGAGTACGACTTGGTGGGATTTATTAGCGAGATTTTCATTAGCGGGACTCAAAGGAGGAATTCTTTTTGAATAGAGCTTTGAAGACGCTAGGGCTCTGGCTTTTACTGGGCCTCATCACTGTTTCTATAGCGAGTAATTTCTACGGGCCCAGGCATGAGCCGGAGAAGATGAGCCTGAGCCAGTTCATGGAATACTGGGAGACTGGCAGGGTAAAGGAAGTTCATATAATCGGCGAGCATGTGGTGACCGGGACGCTCAAGGATGGAACTAGCTTCCAAACATATGCCCCGGATATAACCCTTATAACCGATAAGCTCAAGGAGCAACCCGGGGCGGTGCGTCAGATTCAGGTTACGGCCGAGCCTGCGCCGACGCCGCCATGGTGGATGTCTATCCTGCCGCAATTGATATTTACGCTCTTCCTCGTGGGGTTGTGGCTTTTTGTGCTTAACCAGATGCAGGGCGGGGGAAGCCGCGCTATGTCCTTCGGAAAGAGCAGGGCGAGGCTCCACGTCGAGGATAAGGGCAAGACGACCTTCGCTGATGTGGCGGGCGTTGAAGAGGCCAAGGAGGAACTCGCTGAGGTAGTGGAGTTCTTGAAACACCCGAAGAAATTCGCGGAGGTCGGGGCGAAGATCCCCAAGGGCATATTGCTTGTCGGGCCTCCTGGCACAGGCAAGACGTTGCTTGGGAGGGCGGTGGCCGGAGAGGCGGGGGTTCCTTTCTTTATCATCAGTGGCTCGGATTTTGTCGAGATGTTCGTGGGTGTAGGCGCTGCGCGGGTGAGGGATCTCTTCGACCAGGCCAAGAAGAACGCCCCCTGCATTGTTTTTATCGACGAGATCGATGCGGTCGGCAGGCAGCGTGGTGCCGGTCTCGGTGGAGGCCATGATGAGAGGGAGCAAACGCTTAACCAGTTGCTTGTAGAGATGGATGGCTTTGAACCTAATACGGGCATCATCATCCTGGCCGCTACCAACCGGCCTGATGTACTCGATCCCGCCCTCCTGAGGCCGGGGCGTTTCGACAGGCAGATCGTGGTAGACATGCCGGACCTGGTGGGGCGCGAGGCTATTTTGAGGGTGCATGCCAGGGGAAAGCCCCTCGGACCGGATGTCGACCTCAAGGTGCTGGCGCGCAGGACGCCGGGATTCACGGGAGCAGACATCGAGAATCTGCTTAACGAGGCGGCGCTATTGACCGCACGACGCGGCAAAAAGAAGATAACGATGCTGGAGTGCGAGGAGGCCATTGACCGGGTTATAGCCGGTCCCGAGCGAAAGAGCAGGGTGATGAGCGAGCGTGAGAAGGATATCGTGGCATATCACGAAAGCGGCCATGCGCTCGTGGGGAAGCTCTTGCCTCATGCAAACCCTGTCCACAAGGTATCCATTATTCCCAGGGGGCGGGCCGGCGGCTATACTTTGATGTTGCCCGAGGAAGACCGCTACTTCCTGACGCGGTCGGAGCTCCTTGATGAGGTTACCGTGCTTATGGCGGGTCGGGTTGCTGAGGAGATAGTCCTGGGCGAGATAAGCACCGGGGCTCAGAATGACCTCGAAAAGGCAACGAAGCTGGTTCGCAAGATGATTACTGAATACGGGATGAGCGAGAAGCTGGGTCCTCTCACGCTCGGCGGCAGGCATGAAGATACCATCTTCCTCGGCCGCGATATCGCGAGGGAGAGGAATTACAGCGAGGAGGTCGCGGCTGAAATAGATGAGGAGATTCATTCTATCGTAACCAGGTGCTACAATACCGCGAAAGACATTCTCATAGCCAATAGGGATAAGCTCGAACACATCGCCAGGGTTCTAAAAGAGAAGGAAACGATAGAAGGAGAGGAGCTCGAGGCGTTGCTCAACGAGGTGGCTGCCCCTGCCGGGGATAGTAAAGGCGTGGCGGCTGATTCAAAGGAGGCCGGGCGCGCGGCCGCATCTGAGGTCGAGGCGGCGAAGGATGCTCAGCAAGCCAGCCAGCAAGCCGCGGGGGTAGCGGGGAAGGGTGAGCGGAGGCCCTCGCTCCTGGCTCAGAATCCAGGTACCGCTTAGAGGTGGTCTCTTCGATGGTTCCGCTACCAGGGGAGAAGCGGCGCAAGGAGCTGCTGGAGATATTGAGGAGGCGCAAGGCACCAGTTACCGGTAGTGAGCTGGCCGGCATGTTTTCAGTGAGCAGGCAGGTCATAGTTCAGGATGTTGCCCTTTTGAGGGCGGAAGGCGTGGACCTGGTCGCGACCCCGCGGGGTTATATCCTGGCCGAGGCCGCGGCCGGTCGTATTCCGACCCGCGTTATAGCGTGCAGACATAATGGAATTGAGGAGCTCAGGGATGAGCTCCTCACCATTACGGGGCTCGGCGGGAAAGTGATTGACGTGATCGTCGAGCATCCCCTTTATGGGGAGCTGCGCGGGATGCTCATGACGGAGTCAGCAGACGATGTGGAGGAGTTTGTACGCGCGCTTTCCGAAAGCGATGCAAAGCCCCTTTCTGTACTCACTGAAGGCGTTCACCTTCACACGATCCAGGCGGCAACTGAAGCAGCCCTTGATAATATCGAGCGCGCCCTTGCGGCTAAGGGCTACCTTTTCGAGAAAGCCCACGCCTAAGTCCGGTTCGCCTAAATTCTTGCTACCATGAGACCTGCCGCGTCTGGCTTACTTTTTTTGATGAATTCCTTCAAAATTTCTTCAAAAATTTAAGGATGGCGGGGATGGGGGATGGAATCGTTGATGAGTCCAGGAGGCGGCATGCCGGGCGATATGTCAGGCTCGGGCGATATGTCTGGCGGCCTGGTGGAGTGCGTTCCGAATTTCAGCGAAGGCCGGCGGAGGGCTGTTGTGGAGCAGATAGTCGCCGCCGTGAATTCAGTGGATGGCGTGAAGCTGCTCGATTACTCCATGGACGCCGATCATAACCGTTCTGTTCTCACTTTTGTCGGGGGCGCCGGCGCCGTTTGCGAAGCGGCGTTTCGCGCTGTTGCCACTGCGGCACGCCTTATAAATATGGAGGAGCATACGGGTGAACACCCGCGGATAGGCGCCGCTGACGTGGTGCCGTTTGTGCCCCTCTGCGGGACGACTATGCAAGAATGCGTTGAAATAGCGCGGGAACTCGGGAAGAGGGTAGCCGGCGAGCTTGGTATACCGGTGTACCTTTACGGAGAGGCCGCGACACGGCCGGAACGGAAGAATCTCGCAAATATCAGGCGAGGCCAGTATGAGGGCCTCAAACGGTCCATTGCCAGTCCTGAGCGGTGGCCCGATTTCGGTGCTCCGCGGCTTCACCCGACGGCGGGGGCGACGGCCATCGGCGCGCGTGATTTCCTCGTCGCTTACAACATTAATCTCGCTACAAGTGATGTGTCTATCGCGAAAAAGATAGCGAAGAGAGTCAGGGAAAAAGACGGCGGGCTCAAGCATGTAAGGGCGCTTGGTGTTATGCTTCATAATCGGCAGGTCGCCCAGGTCACCATGAACCTGTTGAATTTTCGTGAGACCCCGGTGCATGAGGTTTTCAATCTCGTGAAGGCTGAGGCGGAGCGCTATGGCGTCTCTGTGACGGGGAGCGAGATAATCGGGCTTGTACCCCTTGATGCCCTCCTCGATGTAGCGTCTTATTATCTGGGGCTCGAAGGCCGCGGCAGCCGGGTCAGGGATCACATCCTCGAAGCGCGATTATGGGATAATGTCAGCCAAGACATTATCAGTCAAGACACTTGACAAGACAGCATTTGACCCCTATACTAGATTTGAAGGACCCGGGTGCTTCACCGGGCCATCATGCATACCAGCATATCAAACAGGTAGGAAGGAAGGTATAGGGGAGTATGAGGACCAGGGAGCTCGTGTGGGGCGCGATTTTGACCGCATTGTCCCTTTTGATCCCTCTTGCGTTCGGGGGTGTGTTGGGTATCGTGATCCCGCCTTTCTCGGCCACTCTGACGTCGCATGTGCCGGTCATGATTTCTATGCTGTTCGGCCCATGGGTTGCGGTTATGGTCGGGTTGGGCTCAGCCTTCGGATTCCTGGTTAAGCTCGGCCCCGTTATAGCGGCTCGAGCGGCCATGCACGGGGTATTCGGCCTTGTTGGGGCGCTTGCCATAAGGCGCGGCATGTCTTTCGGGCAGGCGCTGCTGCTTACCTTGCCGGTACACGCCCTATCAGAGGCCATCATTGTCTTGCTGTTCGGCTTCACCCTCGCGAAGGCCGGGGTGGTCGTGGGCCTGGGTACGGCGCTGCACCATGTTGCCGACGGCCTGATAGCGCTTGCGATAGCGAGGGCCGCAGGGATAGCTGTACGCCGCAATGGCAGCGCCCATGTGGCGCATGGACCGAAGCGATAGGTAGCGCCATGATGGCGCCTTGCCCACGATTTCCTTCGACTTTTGGCTTGCAGTCGGGGTATGGTTCGAATATAATGGAATTGCCACGCTTGGCAATTCCTTTTTTGTTACGGTGCTTCTTCATGAAAGAGGATAATAATGGAAATAATAAAAGCGATGTTAATATAGGCGATGTTGCCGCCCGGGTCGTCAGGCTTGATGATCAGGACTCACTGGCCGAGGAGATGCGAGAGATAGGAGTTTCTCCTGAGGGCGTAAATATCATGGCCCCCAAGGGCGTTCACCGGGTGGTGAGGCTCACGGGAGTCCCTCTGAAGGCTGCGATCCTCCTCAAACAGGAGATGCTTGCGAAGGGTGGAGAGGCGGCGGTACCGTGGGATGTAGCTTGCCTGAACGCCGATAGAACTGATATGCTCCTCATGGGCACCCTGCGCCAGTACCGGCGCGTCCTGGATAGCCTGAGGAGCCAACCTTTTGGTCTCCCTGCTATCGCCGGCGTAATAGAGGATGCCCTGGAGGCATGGGATTGCAGGTTAAGGCATGAGCCGGTGAAATTGAGGTCCGGTGGGCATACGCTACGTTTCGGATCGAAAACCTATATTATGGGGATTCTAAATGTCACGCCTGACTCTTTCTCCGACGGGGGTAAGTACCTAGACCCGGACCGGGCAGTGGCTCGCGCCAGAGAATTGGTGGAATACGGCGCAGATATTATCGATGTGGGCGGCGAATCTACCCGCCCCGGCTCCGACCCCGTCCCTGAAGAGGAAGAGATTGCAAGGGTTATCCCCGTGGTGGAGAGGCTTGTTCGGGAGGTGCCCGTCCCGATATCCGTTGACACCTGTAAGTCCGGGGTTGCCAGGCGCGCTCTCGAGGCCGGCGCGCATATAATAAATGATATCAGCGCACTGAGATTTGATCCCGGGCTTGGTAGTCTCGTAGCACAATATGATGTCCCGGTTATCTTGATGCATATGCAGGGAATGCCCAAGGATATGCAGGTGAATCCCCATTACGATGATGTCATACGGGAAATATATGATTTCCTCCGGGAAAGCATTAAACGGGCGCTTGATCTCGGCGTGAAACGCGAAAACATAATCATCGACCCGGGAATCGGTTTTGGGAAGACCACAGAGCATAATCTTGAGATCCTGCGCCGCCTCGATGAATTTAGGAGCCTGGGACGGCCGATTCTTGTTGGCACATCGCGCAAGTCTTTCATCGGGAACGTGCTCGGTCTCCCAGTCGATCAAAGAGTTGAGGGGACAGCGGCCACGGTGGCGCTTGCTATTGCCAGGGGGGTTGATATTGTGCGAGTTCATGATGTCCGTGAAATGGTACGGGTTGCTCGTATGGCCGATGCCATACTTAGAGAGGAGGTTCTAGAGAGGGATGAGCGATAAAATATCTCTTAGAGGCATGGTGCTGTATGGATATCATGGCGCCTTTGCAGCCGAAAAGGAGCTCGGGCAGAAGTTTGAAGTGGATGTTGAGATGTTCACAGACCTCTCGGCAGCAGCCCAGGCGGACGATCTTGAACTCAGCATCAACTACGTGGATGTTTATACGATTGTAAAAGATATCGTTGAGGAACGCGAGTTTAGCCTGATCGAAGCAATGGCTGAGGCTATTGCCCAGGAAGTATTATCTGCGTACGACCTTAAGAAGATAACGGTCAGGGTCCGCAAGCCCCACGCCGCAATCGGCGGGGTCCTCGATCACGTCGAGGTGGAGATCACCCGGAGCGGGAAGACAGGCCATAATTTAGAATAGATGGTGGGACAATAAATAGCGAGAATGGGGATGGCGAGGGTGGGTGGCGAGGATAAATGATGATGCGATCCGAAGCGATGTGAGTGTGATAGCCTATCTCGGCCTCGGTTCCAATTTAGGGGATCGCGAGGAAAACCTGCGGCGAGCTCTGCGATTGCTTGGTGATGAGCCAGGGGTGAGGCTGTTAAGGGTTTCGCCCCTTTATGAGACCGATCCGGTTGGCTATACGGAGCAGGATCCCTTCCTGAACGCGGTGGCGGAGGTCGAGACGACTCTTGACCCGCACCAGTTGCTGTCATGGGTCCTGGACATAGAACGGAGGCTGGGACGGGTCAGGTCGGTCCGCTGGGGACCGCGAACGATCGATATCGATATTCTTCTTTACAATAATCTGGTCATGAGGGATAAAGACCTCGAAATACCTCACCCCCGCATGTGGCAGCGGGGCTTTGTTTTGGTGCCCCTGGCGGACCTTAACGCTGATATTGCAGTGCCCTCACCTCCTGCTCCTGGTTGCTGCAACGGCGGCGTTCAGGGCTCCTCCGGGACCGGGGCACGCACCGTGCGAGACCTTCTCGCCGGTGGGCGTTTAAAGGAGGACGTGAGGCTATATAAGAGAGCCTGGATATAAGTGAGGTCACGGCTCGAAGTAGCGCGAGGAAGGAGAAGGGGAAGGAAAGGACGCAAGTGATTGGAAGGATTATTCACCTCGATGAAGTTGATTCGACGAATCTTTTCGCCCGTAAGCTGGCCGAGCGAGGGGAGCCCGAGGGTACGTGCGTGGTTGCGAAGCGCCAGACTGCCGGTCGTGGTCGCATGAAGCGCGTCTGGTTCTCGCCCGAGGGCGGCCTGTGGTTTTCAGTAATCTTGCGCCCGTGCGTCGAAGCAAGGTACACGGGACAGATAGGGCTTATTGGCGCCCTCGCTGTGGCCAGGGTTGTACGAAAGATAGCAGGGATCGATGCAAGGGTGAAGTGGCCCAATGACGTGGTCGTCAAAGGGCGCAAGCTTTGCGGGGTTTTAGCGGAGGCCAGGATCACCGGGGATAGGATTGAGTATGTTATACTCGGGGTGGGTTTAAATCTCTACATTGGCAGGGATGAGCTCCCGGAGGAATTGAGGGATCGGGCCACGTCTGTTTCGATAGAGTCTCAAGAGTCTCAGGTCCTGGCTGGTGAATCAGCCGGTGAAAAGGAAAACGGCTCGCAAGAGACCAGGACCGCACCGGGCTCGGAGAGATCAAGGGGAGAAATGCCTCCTGATGTTGTGCTCGAACATATAATGGACGAATTCGACATGCTCTATGGACGTTATCTGGCCGGTGGTTTCGATTGCATCCTGGCGGAACTGGAGCCTCTTTGCTGCACGCTGGGTTCCTACGTTACGGTGGTCAATGGGAATGAGCGGGTCAGGGGCGTGGCTCGGGCGTTGAACCCCGATGGTTCCCTTGTGGTGGCGACCGGGGAAGCCTTTGTCGCGGTGCCGGCAGGCGAGGTTACCGGGTGAACTACATTTTTTACATTCTTTTCCGGGATTCTTTTTCAAGGCCGGTCTATGACTACGAGTTTGTGAATGTACCGGTCCTTTAAGGGCTAAAATAAGGGTTGTGAACGCCCTGCTCCCTGTTTGTTTGCGGTGGAGTACCTGGTTCTTCCCGGACGCACCTGGCTCTAATGAAGTTGCGGGACAGTTCCCAGGCGGTTTCACCCTCTGGTCCCGGAGGATGACGGGCGAGGAAGACGGGCTGCCAGGATAGATGTAGATGACAAAATAGAAGAGAAGGAAAGGTCGTGCGGGTGCACCATGTCGTTTAAACTTATCGCCCTACTCGTCGCCCTTTTCTCCGGTGTTTTCATGGCTATCCAGGGCTCGCTGAATTCACGTCTTGGAAAGATTATAGGTCTGTGGGAGGCAACCCTGGTTGTCCATGTAGTCGGGCTCCTTACGATCGCCATAATTCTTTTTGTTCTCGGTCTTGGCAAGGGCGACATCGGGCGTCTTCCGGGCGCTCCCTGGTATACGCTAATCGGCGGCCTGCTCGGAGTGCTGATAGTCTATAGCGTGGTTGTGAGCATCCCCAAACTCGGCGTCGCGGTGGCTACGACCTCGATTATCGTTGGCCAGGTCATGACCGCCTTGATCATAGATCACTACGGGATATTTGGACTTCAGCGCGTCCCTTTCACATGGCTCAAGGGCATCGGTCTCGTCTTGCTGGCCGCCGGGGCGAAGCTGCTGCTAAATTGAGAAGCTGTTGCTAAATTAGGTCCCGAGCAACACCGCTGACGGTCCGAGAACCTCCATGCCTGCGGCCTTTGCAGCATGCAGGCATTTCGTCGTAAAGAGGCAAGCTATCTGAGCGTGGATTATATCGATGGGCTCCGAGAGGACGTAAAAGTTCGCCTGGCCCTTGGAGATAATGAGATCGGCTCGGGCAAGCTCCTCCCTGAGCTCATCCGACATCTCCTCGTAGCTTATACCGAGCGTATCGCCCCCCGAGGCTATGACGTTGCTGGCAACCCCGGGGAGTCCGACGCGCAGGGCATCCTCATAGATGGCGTCACTCGTTATGGCCCCGCTCTTCACAACTGCGGTCACGTGGGGTGCGTGAGGCGACTGGTTCCTTATCTCCTCTATAAGAAGGCAATCCAGGGCGATTTCGCCCACGTTATCGAGGACATAGAGGATTCGCCTGGAGGACCTGATCGCTGCGAGTATTCCTTCCAGGTCATCGCGCACGAGCGGCTTTGAGGCATAGCTATCGAGCGTCGCTTCAATAGCATCGAGAGAGAGGTCGTAGCCCGTCCCAACGGTCCTGAAATCCAGGCTGTTTCCGGCTATGGCCCATCTGGCCAGCAGGAGCAGCCTGTCGGCGTCGCCGAGGCCCTTGGCGCGTTCACGGAGCCTTTCCCGCACGCGCATCCCCGCCTCATTCGCCGCCGCCCGCTGTTCCTCAAAGAGAACGGATTTGTTGGCCATGCGTTTCAGGATCCTATGGGCTCTGGTTATGTAGTATGATGGAAACATATTCGGGCCGTATGATGTAGAGAGAGTAGAAAGCGTCTCGCGGATGAGCTGGAACATGGAAGTGTCATCCAGGGGAACGGTCTTCGCCGCCCCAATTACATCATCCATTATACATGTTATACACTCGGGCTTTGTCCTCACGTAGACCACCTCTCACTTAACCATTACCCCAAGCTACTTCGACGCCTGGGGCTGAAATCCTTTCAGTTTAAGAGAATCAAAACCGGCATATTCGTGGCAGACTCGCCTGGTGAGCGGCGGGGTCGCATATCCCGTGGGCAAGGTGCCGGCGGGGTTCATTTAAGCATTTTAAGTATTTCGAGTTTTGCATATTTATGCGTAATCATGCATATCAAATGCATGGCTCTTTGAAATGGCACTTGAAGGGCTATGTAAGCCAGTAAAGGTGATAACTAGATTTTTTGGGACTCAATCATGTTCATTGCCATTGACTCTCTATGTATCATGTGGTATAGTAGGTGTAATATCTTTCTGGCCAGCGATCCCTGCCCGGCTTCGGTTGTGGGAAAAGGAAGCAGGAATTAAAACAGGGGAAAGGCAAAACATAATTTACGAGGTGATCGCAACGATGAATACTGAAACTTACGGCCTTGAATCGCTCGGCATCATCAATCCTGGAAAGGTCCATCGTAACCTCGCAGTGCCCTCACTGGTAGAGCACGCCCTGGCGCGTGGCGAAGGAATTCTTACCACCAAGGGCGCTCTCAGCGTAAGGACGGGGAAATACACCGGGCGCTCGCCCAACGACCGCTTTTTCGTTGATTCCGGGGCAGCCCACGAGGAGATACTATGGGGTGGCCCCAATAAGCCGTTTGCGCCCGACGCCTTTGATCGGCTTTACAAGCGACTCACAGCTTACCTGCAAAACAGGGAGCTTTTCATCTTCGATGGCTTCGTCGGCGCGGACCCCAGGTATCGCCTCCCCATCCGCGTCGTCAACGAGCTCGCATGGCAAAACATCTTCGTACACCAGCTCTTCCTGCGTCCTTCGGCGGAAGAGCTCAAAGAGCATAAACCCGAATTCACTGTGATATGCGCGCCAGGTTTCAATGCTATTCCTGAGATCGACGCGACAAGGTCCGAGGCGTTTGTCATCATCAACTTCGAAAAGAAGGTCATTATTATAGGCGGTGCCCGCTATGCCGGTGAAATGAAGAAGTCAGTCTTCACGGTCATGAATTACATACTGCCTCATAAGGGCGTTTTCCCGATGCACTGCTCTGCCAATGTAGGTAAGGATGGGAGCGTGGCCCTCTTCTTCGGGCTTTCCGGCACTGGTAAGACCACGCTTTCGGCCGACCCGGACCGGCGCCTGATCGGCGACGACGAACATGGCTGGTCCGACGACGGGGTGTTTAACTTTGAGGGCGGGTGCTATGCCAAGTGTATTCACCTGTCCCCCGAGACCGAGCCCCAGATATGGGACGCGATCCGCTTCGGCGCCGTTGTGGAGAACGTGGTGGTCGACGAAGAGACCAGGGATATAGACTTTGATAGCGCTGCTATCACGGAGAATACGCGCGCGGGTTACCCCATCGATCACATCCCCGGCGCGGTGATTCCGGGCGTGGCGGGCCATCCGAAGACCGTGGTGTTCCTCACCGCCGATGCGTTCGGCGTCCTGCCCCCTATCGCCAAGCTCACTGAGGACCAGGCGATGTACCACTTCCTCTCGGGCTACACCAGCAAGCTGGCCGGGACCGAGCGGGGAATCATAGAGCCGGAGGCCACCTTCTCCACCTGTTTCGGGGCCCCGTTCCTCCCGTTGCGCCCCGTGGTTTACTCCAACCTGCTCGGTGAGAAGCTCAGGAAGCACAAAGCTCAGGTCTATCTGATCAATACCGGCTGGTCCGGCGGGCCATACGGGGTTGGAAAACGGATAAACCTCAAATATACCCGGAGAATGGTGAGCGCCGCGCTAAATGGCGAGCTTGAGGGCGTCAAATTCACCCCTGACCCCATTTTCGGGGTGCTTGTTCCGGAGAGCTGCCCTGACGTGCCGGCCGAGATCCTCAGGCCTGTGAACACGTGGCCGGACAAGGAGGCTTATGAGAAACAAGCCCGTGAGCTGGCCAGGCGCTTCACAAAGAATTTCGAGAAATTCTCGGGCGTGCCGGAGAGCGTCGCCGCCGCGGGTCCCAGGGCTGAATAATATCCAGCCTGTGCAGCTAGGTTTCTCCATCCTCGAGGAGGGCGGGGAGGCCTGGCTGCTCTGTGCCCCCGTTCCCTGGGCTTGCGGGTTCCCCTGTATCCCTAAGTTAGTGCGCAAAAATCTTTGCCTTTTTGGCACTCGTATAGGGTGTCTCGCATCTCTCCGCCCGGCGGCCTTGATCTCCGGCCCAATAGTCCTCGGCCGGAGATTACGGAGCGGCCTGCTCGACTGGGTGTAGGTTCCTTAATTTGTGCCAGTTTACCAGCACGTCCCAGGGGTTGCCGGTGTTGCGTTCCGGGGACGGCGCGCTTGCGGCGCGCCTCCGTTGAAATTTGGCGTGAGGGCCTTGCCAAATTTCA
>DUMQ01000030.1 GCA_012839815.1 Bacillota bacterium
GGAGGCGCCAGGCATTAGCCTGGCGCCTCCCAATTCACTGGACGATGTTCACGTCTTGCTTTTGAGATCCCACCCGCCTCGTGTGGGATCCTTGCTTTTAACCTTGCGCCAGGCGCTGGTACTGGGCGAGTCTGGCCTGCGCATCCTTCTCCGCCTTGGCGTATAGCTCCTCGGCACGCTCGGGGAATTGCTTCTTCAAGCTGGCGTAGCGGACCTCGCCCATCAGGAACTCGCGGAAGTCGCCCACCGGTGCCTTGGAGTCGAGGATAAATGGGTTCTTGCCCTCCTCCGCAAGAGCGGGGTTGTAGCGGTATAGCGGCCAGTAACCAGCCTCCACAGCACGCTTGCCTTCTCGCTGGCTCAGGCTCATATTGATCCCATGGTTGATGCAGGGCGCGTAGGCTATGATCAACGACGGTCCATGATACCTTTCAGCCTCCATGAGCGCCCTCACCAGCTGGGCCGGGTTGGCGCCCATGCAGACCGAAGCTACATAGACGTAGCCGTAGGACATGGCCATCATACCCAGGTCTTTCTTGCGGGTGCCCTTGCCTGCAGCGGCGAATCTCGCCACGGCAGCGGTAGGCGTTGCCTTTGAGGACTGCCCGCCGGTGTTTGAGTAAACCTCGGTGTCAAGCACCAGGACGTTTACATCAGTGCCGGAGGCGAGCACGTGATCCAGCCCGCCGTAGCCGATATCATAAGCCCAGCCGTCCCCGCCGATAATCCAGACAGACTTTTTCACCAGGTAGTCCCTGAGCTTGTTGATTTCCTCGAGGATGGATCGCACCTCACCGGTCGCAGCGGGCATCTCGCGCTCGAGAAGCGCCTCGATCTTACCTGCCGCCGCTCGCGATTTCTCCGCGTCGTCCTTACCATCGAGCCATTCCTGGAAAGCACCCTTCAGCTCGCTGGAAACCCGGTCAGGACCTTGGAGGATCGCCTTCATAAGCTCGGCTAGCCTCTCCGTGCGCTGGGCTATGGCCAGGGCCATGCCGTAGCCGAATTCAGCGTTATCCTCAAATAGCGAGTTAGCCCAGGCCGGGCCGTGCCCTTTGCTGTTCACTGTATATGGGCACGTCGGGGCGCTGCCGCCATAGATGGAGGAACAACCTGTGGCGTTGGCGATGACCATCCGGTCCCCAAATAGCTGCGTGACCAGCTTGATATACGGAGTCTCGCCGCAGCCGGCGCACGCCCCTGAGAATTCGAAGAGCGGCTGCCTGAACTGGCTTCCCTTCACCGTGTCGGGTTTGAAGGGCGCCTCTACCTGCGGCAGCTTGTCTGCAAATTCATAATTGGCGGCCTCTGTTTCGACGACCTCCTCCAGCGGCTTCATAACAAGAGCCTTCTGCTTCGCCAGGCAGACATCAACGCAGTTGCCGCAGCCTGTGCAGTCAAGGGGTGAGACCTGTATCCTGTACTGGAGCCCCGCCGCCTCTTTGCCTGTTGCCGCCTTGGTTACAAAGGTCTCCGGCGCGCCCGCCAGGTCCTCCGGCCTGGCAAGATACGGGCGGATGGCCGCGTGCGGGCAGACAAAGGAGCACTGGTTACACTGAATGCAGTTTTCGGGCAGCCAGACAGGCACGGTAATTGCGATCCCGCGCTTCTCATATTTTGTTGTGCCGGTCGGCACAGTGCCGTCAGGACTAAACGCGCTCACCGGCAGGTCGTCTCCCTTCAGTGCGAGGATCGGCTTCGCTACCTTTTGCACATACTCCGGCACGCTCGCCGAATCTGCATCCGAAGTCGCCGCAGCCTCGTCCACGGCCCCGGCCCACTCGGCAGGGTAGTGAATCTCCTCCAGAGCTTCGATAGCGCGGTCTACTGCCGCCCAGTTCATGTTGACGACCTTGTCGCCCTTCCTGCCGTAGGTCTTTTTAATGGCATCTTTGATATATCTAATCGCATCGTCGGGAGGGATGACGTTGGCGATCTTGAAGAACGCCGCTTGCATGATGACGTTGATTCGCCCGCCGAGACCCACCTCGCTTGCGATCTTGACGGCATCGATATTGTAGAATCTCAGCTTCTTTTCGGCTATGGTCCGTCTCATAGAGGCCGGGAGCTTCGTATTCATCTCTTCCGCGCTCCAGCCGGAGTTTAGCAGGAAGATCCCGCCCGGCTTGATTCCCTCCAGGATATCGTAACGCGTCACATAGGACGGGTTGTGGCAGGCGATCAAGTCCGCCTGGTCGATCAGGTAGGGCGCCTGGATCGGGGTATGGCCGAAACGCAGGTGCGAAATGGTGATGCCCCCCGACTTCTTGGAGTCATACACGAAATAGCCCTGGGCATACATATCCGTGTGATCCCCGATGATCTTGATGGAGTTCTTGTTGGCCCCTACGGTCCCATCCGAGCCGAGGCCGAAGAACTTGCACCTGAAGACGCCCTTGGGTGAGGTATCGATATACTCCCGCACCGGCAGGGAGGTGTTGGTAACGTCATCGTTTATTCCCACGGTAAAATGGTTCTTCGGGGTCGACGCCGCAAGGTTGTCATAGATCGCCTTGACCATCGAAGGCGTAAATTCCTTTGACCCGAGGCCGTAACGCCCGCCGATGATCAGCGGAGTCTCCTGTCGCTCGGCAAATATGGTGCAAACGTCCTGGTAGAGTGGTTCGCCGAGGGAGCCAGGCTCTTTCGTCCGGTCCAGCACGGCAATGCGCTTGCAGGTGCTGGGGAGAACCTTCAGGAAATGCTCCTTGGAGAATGGGCGATAGAGGCGAACCTTGATCAGCCCAACCTTTTCCCCTTTATCCACGAGGTAGTTTACGGTTTCCTCCACCGTCTCGCAGCTAGAGCCCATGCAGACGATGACTCTCTCCGCATCCGGGGCGCCCGCGTAGTCAAACAGTCCATAGCGGCGCCCGGTCAGCGCGCTCACCTGCTTCATAACCTCTTCTACGATCCTGGGGGTGGCCAGGTAGTAGGGGTTGGAAGCCTCTCGGCCCTGGAAGTAGATGTCCGGGTTCTGCGCGGTCCCGCGCTGGTGCGGGTGCTCGGGATTCATAGCACGCCGGCGGAACGCCTCGACTGCCTCCATGTCGACCAGCTGCGCTATCTCGTCATAATCGATGACGTCGATCTTCTGGACCTCATGGGAGGTTCTGAAGCCATCAAAGAAGTGAAGGAACGGGACGCTTGCCTTTATTGCAGCGAGGTGAGCTACCAGGCCGAGGTCCATAACCTCCTGCACGGATGCGGAAGCCAGGAGCGCGAAACCGGTCTGGCGCGTCGCCATTACATCTGAGTGATCTCCAAAGATGGAGAGGGCATGAGTGGCGAGCGATCGAGCCGATACGTGAAATACGCCCGGGAGCAACTCTCCGGCGATCTTATACATGTTTGGAATCATAAGCAGCAGGCCCTGAGATGCTGTAAAGGTGGTGGTAAGGGCACCTGCGGCCAGAGAGCCGTGAACTGCTCCGGCGGCTCCCGCCTCCGATTGTAATTCTGTAATCCTCAAGGTTTGACCGAAGACATTCTTTCGACCATGGGCGGCCCACTCATCGCAGACCTCGGCCATGGGCGAGGAAGGGGTGATGGGGTAGATCGCGGCCACCTCGCTCATCGCGTAAGCTACGTGTGCGGCGGCCGTATTCCCATCAATGGTTTCCTTTCGCATTGGCGTTCTTCATCTCCTTGACAAGAAATTTATTTTAAGGCTAAGTTAGTGCGCAAAGATACCCTATGCGAGTGCCAAAAAGGGCAGAGATTTTTGCGCACTAACTTAGGCTAGACCCCCATGCCATGATGCGGCGCCACAGAGAATGAAAACGTCTCAAAAGTAATTGTGAATTGGGTTATTTCGGGGTGGTTGTTCAACTGTAACGCCACGCCACCTTTAACTATAATACTTAATATATGGTTAAGTCAATTTTAACTGGGGCATAATAAAGAGTTTCGAGCTTGTTTTAGTCCACGATAAGCATCTCTACGGGGGAATCCGGTATTGCCTCCCGGGGGAAGCCGCTATATAATCTTATCAAGATTTTATCAAATTAAGTTAGTGCGCAAAAATCTCTGCCCTTTTGGCACTCGCATGGGGTGTCTCGCATCCTTCCGTCCGGCGGAAGGATGCGA
>DUMQ01000031.1 GCA_012839815.1 Bacillota bacterium
AATTTGGCAAGGCCCTCGCGCCAAATTTCAACGGAGGCGCGCCGCAAGCGCGCCGTCCCCGGAACGCAACACCGTAAGTCCTGGGACGTGCTGGTAAACTGGCACAAATTAAGGAACCTACACTTAGTATCAACCCAGACAAAAATCAGCCCCTCACGAGAAACCTCAGTACAAGCAAATTCCACGCAAGATGGGTAAAAGAGGCTACACTAATGCCTACCAGGATGCTGCCAGTCGCGGCGATAACCTCGAATGTGATCGCACCAAAGAGGAGATGCCCCGCTGCACTCACGATGCCGGCACCGATTCCGTTTTCAAAGTTTGCGACCAGGTCAAAGATCGCCTCAACTATTCCAAAAATAGCGTGAACAACAACTATAGATCCCGCAAATAGGAGCGCAAGGATGGTTTTAGCCGCTTCCTCCACAAACGGTGAGATCACGACCGTAAAAGCCGGCCGGGCTCGCTCGAGGATATACCTATTCAGGATAAAAACCGCGCAAGCGGCGAGTAATGCGGCAAAAAGGTTTCTCATCCAAGTATCTTGCCACGCAGCCCGGCATTATATTCCCGGGGGAAAAATAAAGACAAAAATAAAACCTGACGGGTGGCTACCGGTTGGATTGCGGTGCCACCCGTCAGATTCCATTAAACTCGTTCATCACCTCGGCGATCCCACGGGTTAGAAGCGCCTTTGCGGCGGCCGCAGCCCTCTGGATCGCCACGGTCATCATCTCGAGCTCCTCTTTTGTGAACCAGCCCAACACGTATCCGGCCGGGTCCTGCGAGGGGTCAGGGCGGCCGATGCCGACCCTGATCCGGGGAAACAGATCCGTGCCCAGCTCTTCGATGATGGACTTCATCCCATTATGCCCGCCACTCGACCCCCTGGGACGGACCCTGACCCGCCCCGGCTCAAGATCCATATCGTCGTAGATGACGACCAGGTCGCAGGGGTTGAGGCTGTACGCGTCCAATAACGCCTTAACCGCGATCCCGCTCCGATTCATATACGTTAAGGGCTTGGCAAGGACGAGACCCTCCCCCGTAAAGATCCCGGACCCTACAAGGGCATGGTGCCGCTTCTCCGTGAAGGCGATACCGAGGTCGCGACCAATGGTATCAACAACCATGAATCCCACGTTATGCCGCGAACCCTCATATGAGCTCCCAGGATTTCCTAGACCAACGATAAGTCTCACTCGGCCCCCTTCTCCTTACCACCCTTGCCAGCAGTGTCCCCACCAGCTCCGGCTCCGGCGCCAGCGCCAGCTTCAGCTCCTTCTCCGGCCTCCTCCTTCGGCGCCTCTACCTCAGCCTTGGTTGGTAAAATAACCGAGGCGATAATCTCGTCGGACGGAGTCAACACCTTCACGTCAGCGGGAAGCTTGAGATCGCCTACGTGAATCGACTCGCCGATCGTAAGGCCCGATACATCAACCTCGATCTTCTCAGGGATAGCCGTCGGGAGCGCGTGGACTTCAAGCTCCCAGAGGACATGCTCAAGGATCCCTCCATCACTCTTCCGGTGTTCCTCTCCAACCAGCACTATGGGTACGGTCACCGTAATAGCCTCTGTAAGGGATACCTCCTGGAAATCAACGTGAATTATGTGGCCCTTCACCGGGTCGCGCTCTGAGTCCTTGATTATGACCGTCTTACTCGAAGCCTCGTTCGCTCCGGCCCCGTCAAATGAGAGCTTTATGATCTTGCCGCTCGCACCCTCGCGGAGCAGCTTTGTCAGCTCCCTACTATCTACGCTCACGGGCGTGCTCGCCCTGCCCTTACCATAGACTATACCTGGAATTCTCCCGCTTGTCCTCAACCTCCTTGCAGGGCCTTTCCCAAGATCGTTCCTGATCTCCGCTTTAAGCACCGTTTCTTTCAAACCGTGTCCACTCCCTTTCCTTAGAGTATTAGGGTAAAATGAGTAAAATAAGAATACCGCCCCTAAAAGTATATCACGCTGCGCTCAAAACTTGAAGGGGCGATAACCGGGGGAAGAACTCGTCCCATCCCTGGCTAATCGAAAAGAATGCTGAGGGAAAGCTCAGCATAGATTCTCTTTATAGCCTCGCCCAGGAGTGGCGCAACCGACAGGACCTTTATCTTATCGCACTTAATGCCGGGCTTTAGGGGTATCGTATTCGTTACAACAGTCTCCCTGATGATGGAATCCCGTATTCTCTCCTCCGCGTGCCCCGATAGTACAGGATGTGTGCAACAAGCATATACCTCTGTCGCTCCCGCCTCGCCGAGGACCTTGGCCACCTCCACCAGCGTGCCAGCCGTGTCGATTATATCGTCCACGATCAGGGCCGGTTTCCCTTTAACCTCCCCTATTATATGCAGGACCTCCGCCACGTTGGCCTCAGGGCGCCTCTTGTCAATTATGGCAAGGCCTGCGTGCAGTCGCTCCGCCATGGCCCTCGCCCGCGCCACGCCCCCGACATCCGGTGATACCACCACCCCCTGGAAGCCCTTTTCTTTATAATAGCCTGCCAGGATAGGCATGGCGAGCAAAGGGTCTACGGGGATATCGAAGAACCCCTGGATCTGCCCGGCGTGCAGGTCTACGGTGACCACCCTGTTGGCGCCTGCGGTAACAATGAGGTTTGCGACGAGCTTGGCTGTGATAGGATCCCGCGGTGCCGCCTTCCGGTCCTGCCTCGCGTAACCGTAATATGGTATGACCGCCGTTATCGTCTTGGCCGAGGCCCTGCGGAGGCCATCCATGATTATCAGGAGTTCCATAAGGTTGTCATTCACCGGATTACACGTAGGTTGAATAACGAATACATCGGCGCCGCGCACGCTCTCCTCGATTCGGACGCGCGTCTCCCCGTCCTTGAACCTGTCCACCTTCATCAAGCCAAGCCTGATCCCCAGGTGGTCAACGATCTCCTGCGCAAGTTGGGGATTCGCTGTCCCTGCAAAGACCTTTATTTTTCTACAAGGCGAACGCACCTGAGAGTCCCCCTCCCTTTGCTACCCCTCTTTTTCCCGTCTCTTTGCGACCCAGTTCTCGATGTTTCGCTGGTGCCCGCGGGCTATACCCAGGGCGCCTTCAGGCACGTCCATGGTGATCGTAGAGCCGGCGGCCACATACGCCCCTTTACGTATGGAGACCGGCGCCACAAGATTGGTGTTGCTCCCGATAAACACATTATCTTCGATTAGCGTCTTATGTTTCCGCTTCCCATCATAATTGCAGGTTATAGTCCCAGCCCCGATATTCACGCCCTCACCCAGGGTAGCATCGCCGACGTAGCTCTGATGCGGGACCTTGCTCCCCTTCCCTATATAGGACTTCTTTATCTCCACGAAGGTCCCGACCTTAGCCCCCTCATCGACCACAGTCTCGGGCCTTATGTAGGCAAACGGCCCAACCGATGCTCCCGGGCCGATCGAGCTTTGATAAACAACGGCGTTCTCAATCTTCGCCCCGTTGCCTACCTTTACGTCCCTGAGTCTCACATTAGGCCCGATCACGCAATCCTCGCCTATGGATGTCGAACCTTCAATAAATGACAGGGGATATATTATGGTATCCCGGCCTATCGTCACCCCTTCATCTATGAATGTCGTCCCGGGGTCTATCATTGTGACACCCTCGTCCATGAGCCTGTGCCTGATCCGGTCCCGCAGGATGGCCTCAGCCTCAGCAAGTTGCCTCCGGGAGTTGATGCCCTTTACCGTCGCGCTATCCCGGGCGATGACCGCATGGACCTTTTTGCCCATCCCGGCCAGTATCCCAATGGTATCCGTAAGGTAGTATTCCTTCTGAGCATTGCTCGCATCGATACGTTTTAGACATTCAAACAGCGAGGCGGCACGGAAACAGTATATCGAGGTATTCATCTCGCGAATCGCCGCCTCTTCAGGGGACGCGTCCCTCTCCTCCACTATTCTTATAACGTTCCCCTGGCTATCACGAATAACGCGGCCAAAGTCCACGGGACTATCGAAGATGGCGCTGAGTATAGTCGCATCCGCGCCATTCTCCCTGTGTTCCCCGACAAGCCGGACGATATCCCGGGTCTCGAGCAACGGCATATCCCCGGCCATCACCAGGACGTCGCATGTGCCTGCGTCCCTACTGCACAGGCGCATGTACCCCTCAATCGCCTCCCGCGCCTGCATCACGGCGTGAGCCGTGCCGAGCTGTTCCTCCTGGTAAGCGTACTCCACCTCGGATCCGAGCTCGGCCTCAACCGCCTCGCGCCCGTGACCCACGACAACTATCACCCTGGCCGCTCCGGCTCCCTTTGCAACCCTGACCGCATACCTGATTATTGGCTGCCCGCACAGCTTGTGCATAACCTTGGGCAACTTGGATTTCATCCGCTTCCCCAGACCCGCGGCCAGTATAACAGCGATCAAATTTGGATCCTTAGGATTTGAATCCTCGCGGACTTCCGGACCCCTGTGAGGTCCCACATCCATAATGAATACCCCCCGTATACTACTTGAATGAATACCCGCGCATGCTACTTGCCAGGAATATTTATTACAAGAAATATTCAAGGAAAAATATAAGCCTGCCGATACCTATCTATCCCGATCCTGTCGGAGGTAGCACAACAGGCATCTCGCAGGCATATCGCAATACAAGAAACAAGGGGATATAAGAGGGTATGATCAAAAAGCTACCATAGGGTAAAGCAGTGAGATTCAAAGCGCCCACTCCTTGCGAAAGCTACCCATACCCGTCCCGCCACAACAGCCTCGGCCCGATACCGGTTTAAAATAGCTTCCAATTCCATTATATAGTGTTCTCGTTACAAAGCAACTACTTCACCTTCTATGGCAAGGCAAATATTTCCGGGCGCACCCCGCCATATTCCCGTGCCATTCAACCTACCCTATTCCTGTGCTATTTGTGCTATTCAAATAGAATTAATCCCAGGGCATCGTAAGTATCGTCAACCACCTCTCCTGTGACTTTGAGGTTACGCGATTTTTGGAAGGCCTTGACCGCCTCGACCGTAGATTCGCTGTAAAACCCATCAGGCTTACCCTTGAAGAAACCTAAGCGTTTGAGCCGCTTCTGAACTTCCAGCACGTCCGCGCCGCGCTCGCCGGGACCGAGAAGCCTCCTGGGAACGCGCAGGGGGTCGAAGGGATTACCGATTATCTTTACGGGCGTCCCTATTTTTATCCAATCGAATATCAATTCAACATCATGGTTAAACATCCTTATGCACCCGCCGCTCGCAGCGGTCCCTATTGACCATGGCTTGTTTGTCCCGTGAATGCCATAGATACCCCACGGGACGTTGAGCCCCATCCAGCGCGTCCCAAAACCACCGCTCCAGGCCCCTTTCTTTACGACCTTCCACTCGCCCGGGGGGGACGGTGTCGAGGGCTTGCCGACAGCGACCGGGAATTCCGCATAAGGCTCCTTGTCGGACAGTATGGTTAGAGTCCGCCTTTCAGTGTCGATCACGATAGCCACCTTGCCCTTTGGCGGAGCTGAAGGACGGGCGGCTACCGGCTTTACAGGATCGAGCGACAGCGCGAGCTCGCCGAGCTTGACCCATGTGCGGGGTCCAATAATCGCATCTGGCATGAGGCCGTTCGCCGCCTGGAAGCGCGCGACCGCGATAGCCGTCATGGGGCCATAGATGCCATCGATCTTGCCGGGGTCATAACCGGCTCGCTTGAGGAGGGACTGGATAACCTTGATGTCACCATTCCTGTAATACGGATAACGCAGGCCCTTACCATCAGGACGCAACTCGGCCTCGCCGGCCTCGCCACCGGCATCCTCGGGCCATGGCGAGATCGTCTCTTCGGGTTCGCAGCTACACGAATATACTGGGCGTACCCCGAGAGGTACCGCTGCTCCTTGCGGGCGCGAGCGCTCCAAAATACTCTCAACGTTGGCGTTCCCGGCATTAATGCGCCTATCGCCTCCGGGTCCGGGGGCCGGGGGGCCTAATACGCCAGGTTGGTATGATACGTCAGATTGATATTGATATATATGCTGGTATATATCGCCAACCAGCCTGACGAGCGGCACGATGAGCAGGACTTCTGCGGCAATGCCCGCCAGGGCGAGGACCAGCCATATGAGAGAGTTATTCTGAAACTTCATCCCCATTTATGACCACCCTCCGCGACCACGATGGCCGCCATTTAGATGACTAACACTCATACACTTTGCACTTTTAGCAGGAGATAAATGAGCACCCCGATTCCGTGGATCCGGATTCCGTAATAAAAGAACCCACCGACAAGCGGTAATCGATAACAAGTAAATCTCGATAACAAGTAAATCGATAATAAGTATTCCATAAGGTGGAGGTTTTTCTTCACTTTTGTTTAACCATAATTATAATGTGAGGGAGTGAGGGCAGAATTGACTGGTAGCGGCGATAGCTCAATTCAGGCGCAAGCTCAGGCTCAGATCCAGGCTCAGACTGAGACTCAGTCCAAGGCTTGGAGCGAAACTCATACTGGGTCCCGGATCGAGACTCAGATTCAAATTCCAGAATATGTAGGGAGAATCGTTGACACCCTGAGGCAAAACGGCTATACAGCGTTTATCGTAGGCGGTGCCGTCCGGGATGCCCTGATGGGCCGGGTGCCCAAGGACTGGGATGTCGCAACCGACGCCACACCCGATGAGGTGGAGAGGCTTTTTGGGGGCCAGGCCGTACCGACGGGAAAGCGGTTCGGGACGATGACAGTCTTTACCGGGGGGCCGGACGAACCAGGGGGGAAGTCCGTCGAGGTTACCACATTCCGGGCGGACGGCGTTTATTCCGATGGCCGCCGCCCCGACAGCGTTACGTTCTCACGCGATATCCTGGATGACCTTGCACGGCGAGATTTTACGATTAACGCAATGGCCTATGATCCTTTCAAACGCCAACTTGTAGACCCGTATGGCGGCGCCAGGGATATAGCTCGGGGGCGAATAGCCAGCGTCGGCGATCCGGGAGAGCGTTTTAGGGAGGATGCCCTGCGCATGTTGAGAGGGATACGGCTGGCATCTGAATTGGGATTCTATCTCGCCCCCGAGGTAATGCGCGCCGCAGCAGCAAATCGCGAGCTTATAACCAATGTCTCGTGGGAGAGGATCAGGGATGAGTTGACCAGGATTCTAATTTCCGCGCGCCCGGCCGAGGGGATCGACCTGATCCGGGAGGCGGGCCTGCTCCCATATATCCTTCCGGAACTTGTGCCATCCATCGGCATGAAACAGGGCGAGCTGCATACGCGAACGGTCTTTGAGCACGTCCTGGCTGCAACCGGGCATATCGAGACCACCCTCAGGCTCAGACTTGCCGCGCTGCTCCACGACATCGGCAAGCCGCAAACACTAAGTCATGATGAACATGGGAATATACGCTTCCCCAATCACCATGAAGTGGGGGCCCGGCTCGCGCGCGAGGCGCTGGCGAGGCTTCGTTACCCAAAGGAAATCATTGAGCGGGTTAGCCTCCTCGTGAAGATGCACATGTTTTATTACGACCCTTCCATGCCGGATAAGGCTGTGCGCAGGCTGGTCGCAAAGTTTGGCGCCGATTTCTTCACCGACCTCGCAAAGCTACGCGAGGCGGACAGGTTCGCAACCGGCACCCTGGCGGGGGTGGGCCAGAATATGAGCCTCTTTATGGGGCGCCTTGAAAAGGTCATGAGCGAGGGCGCGGCGCTCGACCTCCGGGACCTGGCCGTCAATGGGGACGATGTCATGGAGATCCTGGGGATAACCCGAGGCCCCGAGGTGGGCAGGGTACTTCACTCGCTACTGGAGCGAGTTCTTGAGGACCCGGGGCTCAATACGCGGGATAATCTCATAAGATTAATTAAGACAGAAGGAAGGAATATGGCCGGGGGGCGCGAAGTCTTAAATGAAAGCGGAAAGGATAAATATGCCGGTCCAGGCCGGCTCGCTGGGGCTGATCAGGGACTTGCGCGCGGCCGAAGAGACTGATGAAAGGATGCCGTGACGCTATGCGCTGTGACGCTACGCAGCACCATGCGCACAGGGGCGACGAAGGCCCCCGCGTTATAGTGGACGCAAGACCTATCACCTTCGACCATGATCCCGAGCTCACGCCCGGCGGCATTCTCCTCGTTCCAGCCGCGGAGTTCGCCCTGGAGCTCGGGGGGGCTTCCAAGTGTGAACCACCAGGGCCACATAGGGGGCCTGACGCGGGTGGCGAGGAGGGTTTCAAGATCTTCATCGAGGCGCGTGGCCACCTCCTCCGCATGGAGCCAGGATCCAGAGTGGCCTATATAGACGGCAGGGAGGCTTACCTGCCCGAGGCGCCGAAACTGTACCTCAAATCCGGCGAGATTATCGCTATGGTCCCGGCGCGATTTGTCGCGGAGAGCCTCGGAGCCCGCGTCGATTGGGACAAGGAGACCGGCTCGATGATAATCATGTTCCCGGAGTCAGGCCTTGTGACCGGCCCCGTTGTGATCGACGCAGGCCATGGCGGCCACGATAGCGGGGCGGTGGGGACATCCTTGGGGCTCCTCGAGAAAGACATAAATCTTGACGTCGCAAAAAGGCTGGTGCATCTCATGACGCTTGCCGGCGGAAAGCCCGTTGCGACCAGGGAAGGCGACTCCTTTGTGACTCTGAAAGAACGCGTCGAGCTCTCAAACTCGCTCAAGGGAGTCCGGGCATTCGTCAGCATCCATTGCAACTCGCATAGCGATAAGGGCGCGGCCGGCACAGAGACTTATTATTATACCGCGGCCGGCAGGGCCGCGGCGGGTGGAGCGCCCAGCGGTAAGTTGCTAGCACTAAGGATCCAGAGCGAGCTCGTGCAGGAACTCGGCCGCGTCGATCGTGGCGTCAAGGGGGCGGGCTTCTACGTGCTCCGGCATACAAGAGCCCCCGCAGCCCTGGCTGAGCTCGCATTTATAAGCAACCCTGATGAGGAAGAATTGCTCGGCAAGCCCTGGTCTCGCGAAAGCGCAGCGCTAGGGCTATACAGGGGTCTGGTAGCGTTCCTCAACGAGCTCCAGCATTGGCCTTCAAGATGCCCGAGGGGACGTGGCATCCGGGGGTCTCCTCGAAGTCTACTCGATGCGGGCGACCATCCCTGTGAGATCAAAGACCTCCACCCTGCCTGGGGCCCCTGAGCACCTTATGGTATAGATCACGCCGGGCTCCATGTTGAGGCAGTTGTCTAGAAGCTCTACCTCACGTTCAGGCTCAATGAACACCCCGAACGCCGGAACGGTGGACTTAAGAAAGATCTCCTCATTCTTCACTTCCACCGTGATATTCGGCTTTACAAGATTCAGGTTGCGGAACCGTTCGAACACAGCGTAATTACGGTATGATCTGCCATCGACCTCAAGCTCCGCAAACACCACGCTGTCAAGCAAGCGCCCGTTCTTCTCAACGGGTAGGGTCGTGCCGGGAAGGTCTACAGGCACCAGGCGGGGCTCATACCCTATACCGAGCTCTTCATAGCTATACCGGGCGAGCCTGGTTACATCATTCGCCAGGAGGCGCACCTCAAGCTCCCTTTGGCCCAATTTGCCTCCCCCGAGGTCATATGCTGTAACCCTCAGGCGACCTCTTACCTCGCGGGTATTGTCGTTTACACCCTCTAAAATGATGCCCTCATCCGTGTGTTCAATGGACACCAATAGATCTGCGAAAAACCGCCTGCTGTAGTAGTACAAGGCCTTCCTACGGCGATAGTAGTCCAGGCATGACCAGCTCGCCACGGGCCAGCAATCGTTAAACTGCCAGTAGAGGGTCCCGGCAGTGGCAAACTTACGGCTCCGCCAGTGCTCCACACCTGTCTTTACCGCCTCGGCCTGGTTGAACTGGGTCAGGTAAACAAAGCTCCTGAGGTCGCGAGGGAAGCCAATGCGGCCCACCAGGAACCGGATGAGCCTTTCCATCCCTTCAGGCATCTTGTTGTGAGCCAGCATCACAGGGCTGAGAACGTGTCTGTCCTCGGGCGCGGTATAGGATAACACTGTCTTCAAGTCCGGCATGGCCTGAAACCCGAACTCGCTCAAGAAACGTCCCCTGTCCTGCTGGTATTGCTCATAATCTAACCAGCGGGACCAGACATCCCAGGCGTGCCGGTCGCCCTCTCTCTCGCTATTGGGATCGGGATCCTCTCCGCCGTAGGGGCTCGAGACCCAGTAAGGCCGCGAGGGATCGTATTCCGCGCAGATTCGAGGGAGTACCTGTTTGTAGATATAGTTGCCCAGGAACTCGGGATCCCCAACCTTCCACCAGGAGTGAAACCCCCAGTTATTCTCGTTGTTGCCACACCAGAGCACTATGGAGGGGTGATTGCGAAGGGCTTTGACTACCCCCACGGCCTCCTCCCGGGCGAGCTTCCTGAACCACTCGAACTGGTCAGGATACTCGGCGCAGGCGTACATGAAATCCTGCCACACCATGATCCCCTGGCGGTCGCAGGCCTCATAAAAGGCCTCGTCCTCATAGATCCCTCCGCCCCAGATCCTGAGCATATTCATGTTAGCCTCCCGGGCGAGCCTTATATACTCCTCATAGTCCTCCCGGGTGAGGCGCGGCAGTAGGTTATCCGCCGGTATCCAGTTGGCGCCCTTGGCGAAAACCCTGGTGCCGTTTATCTCAAAGATGAAGCTCGTCCCCTCGCCATCCCTCTCCTGGAGAAGCCTCACGGTTCGAATGCCGGAGCGGAAGCTTGTCTCATCTACAACTTCCTCCCCGTTTCCCTCTCTCTTTGATAAGGTTATCTTGATCTCGTAGAGGGGCTGGTCACCCAGACCATTGGGGTACCAGAGCCTTGGGGAATCGATGGTGAGGGAAGCCTCTATCCCCTCCCCGGTCTTCACGGGCCTTACCGGCACTACGCAGGATGCTACGGTCTCCCCCTCATACGCTACATCCACCCTTGCCGAAAGCTCCCCCTCGACATACCGGCGCACCTCGGCCTGGATGCTCACATAAGCCTTCCCATCCCTTATCTCCCGCGTAAAAAAGAATGGGTGTTCGATCCTTGCGTCCTTTATGAGCTCCAGGTAGACCGGCCGCCAGATTCCCACCTGGGCGAGGCGCGGGCCCCAATCCCAACCGTAGGAATACTGGGCTTTCCGCACATAGGGCCGGGCAGTCTCGCAGGTGGAGGAGAGCCTCACAGGACTATTCCTCTCCATGGCCTTTATCTCCCTGATTGGGGAGGCAAACCGTACCTCGATCATGTTCCTACCGGCCGCAAGCTTACCGGTGACGTTATACCTATGTGGGATGAACATATTCTCCGCCCTGCCCAGATATTCGCCGTTGAGGTAAACATCGGCGAGGGTATCCAGTCCCATAAAAACGAGCTCGGCCATGTTGTAATCCCCGCGGCCAGCTTCAAAATCGAATCCTTCAAGATCGAACTTCTTCCTGTAGACCCACTCCTTATCCTCGAGCTCGCGGGCATAGTGCTCGTTCATCCTATAGAAAGGGTCGGGGAGCTTGCCGAGCGCCATGAGATCAAGCTGGACGCAGCCGGGAACCGTACCGGTCTCCCAGTTATCCTTTCCAGCCTCGGTAAATTCCCATTTCCCGTTTAAGGAAATTCTCCGCACCAAAATAGTCTCCTCCTGTCAAACTTGCTATCAAACTTGTATTTTCCTATTCCGGGCCTATCTTCGGGCCGCCGGAACCTCATGCCGGATACCGAAACCGTATACTTACCACCCTGTTATTATATATCACAATGCATCACAATGCGAACCGGCTTTGCGTTCAGCGCACTAGCCTCGATCCCCTGCTTACCGTTACTATTACCCCGCCTTAGCCTTTCCCCTTCCTGCTGGGTTCGCCTGGTGTACCCTAAAAGATTCGACTGCGGCTCAAAGTGCTGCCCTCGTCCCGCCCCACCCCGGCTAGCTCAGCAATAAAGGCGACGCTATCGCTGCTCTTACCACCGCGATATCGTTCGACTTCCCCAGGGGAAAACCTTCTTACCATGGTCGAACTATTTGCCCCGACATCAATCTCCACCCGGTCTTCCCAGAGAACCCTCCCGCTAAACTCCACAAGCCGGAAACCCAGCCGCAAACCCAGTCCCTTAAGAAGGTCGTTTATTACCCAGACCGATATCGACCCATCTCTCTCGCGCCTTCTCCGCGGCCTTGGATACGCCGAAGAGGTTTTCGGTGTAGAAGTTAAGGACATCCTGGAAGTGCCTCGGCCAGCCGTAAATGTGTGGCACGTGATGGCGCTAACGGGGGTTTCCTAGTTAGCGCACAGACAAAAGCGAGAACCCAGGTACCACAAGGGTTTCCGACCTTGTACTCCTGTTACTAACTGGCTAGCCGGTGCATCGCCTCCAGGCCGAGAGTTTGAGCAAGCAGATGTCATCACTCGGTTAATGGTCGCATTTCGTTAGGCAACAGAAGAAAAGACTATGAGTATATTGCCATAACCAAGGCCAAACTGCCTGACGGCACCGAAGTCAGCCATATTGAGAATACCCTACTGTTTCGCTGCCGTACTCTGCAGAAACTCGGCTTTCTCGTCGGCGAGTATCTACCAAACTCAACTATAGCTCCACGATTTCTCTTGGTCTGTGCCCTTGCAGGATTGGTTTAGATATAATCCAGCAGTTCCTCTACTCCTCTTTTCCAATCTCGTAAATGGGCTGCCTTACGGTGGTGAGCGGTTACTCTGCTTCATTTGTCCCCCTATAAACCCAATCCTCCTGTGTCCGAGATTTAAAAGCTTGAGTTTTGCAGAAACACATCCAGGAAACTGGAAAGCCAATTTTACGCAGCCAATCCAAGGTTCCGGTACACACTTGGCAGCGGCTGGCCATTAAGGGCTGCTTCGTAGGCAAATTTGATAAGCCTGCGAGCGTTACCTTGACGATAAGCGTCTATCGCTTCCCCAAGGTTTCGGAACCTAACCTTATTCTCGGCCCTGTATAGTTCAAGATAAGTGTAGGCCATATACACCGCACACCAGAACCTTTGGATCGCTTCTAGTGACCGAACCTGGTAATGGTCAAACCCTAACCGCTCCTTGAAATACCTATAGCTGGTCTCAATATCCCAACGCACTAAGTAGTAGGCTATGATCTTGCTGTCTTCTAGTTCTACGTCCGTACACAGGATGCAGAATGGCTTATCTTGCTTATCATAGCCTCCTTCCCAGCACATGACGACTACCGCATTATCTATCTTGCCGACCTTGCCCTCATACCGGTACACATCATAGAGCTTACCATCGACTGTAACTGTGTCGAGATCGCTCTCACATATGTATCTGAGGAAGCCGGCAATAGGTATGCGGATACCCTTGGGATATATGATACGGTTACGCTTAATAGCTCCTATTGTGTGTATTCCCTTTTTTAGTGCAGCTTCGATTACCCTCTGGGAGGTATACCAGACGTCAGTTAGGAGGTAAGTTTTAGTGCCTGGTATGGGTTGAAAATCATTGATTTGATCAATGGCAATGTCTATCTTGCTCTTAAACTCTAGCCCATGTTCTTTACAGTAATCCTTCCTGAGGTAAAGGGTGTAGTTCATGGGTAATGAGAATCCGTCAATACTATAATGGGATGAGACAACCTGATGGCTCCATTTTGTCTTGCCATCGAGGTGGGAGAAATGGAAGTTAAGCCCTTCGATGTGTTTAGTATCAGGGTCCTTTACAATAGCTGTATCATCGGGTATCAAAAACCCGACTTTATTAGGCCTTACGTTTTCGTGTAGGTATTCCATGACATACTCCTTACGGTATCGATTAACCATGGCACAATCCCATGGAGAGCGAGAAAGGAACCGTGTCATACTACAAATAGCTCTTTTAGCTGCGGTAGTCCTATGGATATTGGATATGGTAAGGCGGTGACCACCACCGATTATACCTGCTACGATGTAAAGAAAGTGCGTGAATTGAGGTCTGGATAAAAGAATCTGTAAACCCATGGTATAAAGGAACTTGACTAAGCGCCGGTCTTTTTGTACTATAAGAGGTGCAGACATGTGCTGTCACTCCTGTCATATGAAGGTAGTTTTGTCAATTCCTTTATACCACAGAAGTGCAGACTTGTCTGCTTCCTTTTTATTCCTTATGCCAATTTCCAGTTCATGGATCG
>DUMQ01000032.1 GCA_012839815.1 Bacillota bacterium
GGGTTACCTACAAGGAACTCGGTGCTAACTACTATGACGAGAAGGATAGGGCTGCTACGGTACGCCGGGCAGTCCGGCGGATAGAGAAACTCGGGTACAAGGTTACAATCGAGCCAGCTGCAGCTTAATTACCCCGGAGAGGGTCGGTCTGTGGAGTCTCTGGGAATAACTGGGCAATTTTCAGGATAGGATATCATTTTGTACCCATACTTGCATTCGTAGAATGTTGGCAGTCCTTCCAGTCTCACTTACCAAAAGTTACATGCACCCTATGAAATGCTCCTAAGGTTTTGGCATGAAGTGCCAAAGGATGCCAATTGCCTTATAGTCGGTGGTTTGTTGCGGCCCTCGTGCCAACATTCTTGGCACCGTCCACGTGATCATGCCAAGTATATTGCCACATAAGATCTCGAATGGGATATTCTATGACACCCTATGCCAAAGGTACCTTATATCAAAACTTCAGAAGGCATGGTATATCTTATTGACTTTATGATTAAAATATTTTATAGTTAAACTGTCATTCGTGGAGGTAGGTCTTATGGAGAAAACGCTAAATCACGGAAGGGATGCCCCCAAGGCCAGGGGTGATGCTGACTCCCCCGCACACGAAGCCGCATATGCCCTATGGGATCTTTGGCGCTTGTGGAAACAATATTCCCGATCTGTTTATAAAGGCGAACGTACCTTCGAACAACACTTCCTTCTTAGAAGGATTGCAAGAAGGGGCTCAATGACAGTTTCCGAGCTCGCAGATGAATTAGGGATTACTCCCGGGGCTGCCACCATCGCAACGAGGAGGCTTGAGAAGGCAGGGCTCCTCAGAAAGGAGAGGAGTGAGGCTGACCAGCGCGTTGTTACACTCAGCCTGACACCTGCCGGAAAGGCTTCTCTGGATGAATTAGAGGTAATAAGGCTCAATGCCCTTATTAAGCTCCTGGAGCCTCTAGACCCTGATGAAAAAAGGACCCTTGCCACGCTTGTACAAAAGGTTACGTATGCTATGAGGCTGGAGGGAGGCGAGACGAGAACACATGAAAAAGATGATTGAAGTCATGGACCTAACCAAAACTTTTGGGACTTATAAAGCCGTAGATAACATAACGTTTGAGGTAGACTCAGGTGAAATATTCGGATTGGTAGGTCCAAATGGTGCAGGGAAGACCACAACGATTAGGATGCTTACTACGCTTCTTACGCCTACCTCCGGCCGGGGCTTGATCGGGGGATATGACATAATCCGCCAGGCCCGGGAGGTTAGGCGACTTATTGGATATGTCCCCCAGATGCTTTCTGTTGATGGCTCATTAACAGGCTATGAGAACCTGCTTCTCTTCGCGCGCCTCTATGACGTGCCTTCCAGCGAGTGTGACGGGCGCATCCGGGAGGTGCTTTCGTTCCTCGGCCTTGAGGATGCTGCGAACTCCCTCGTGAAGACTTATTCAGGTGGAATGATCAGGAAGCTCGAAATCGGGCAGGCAATGCTCCATTCCCCCAGAGTCCTCTTCCTAGATGAGCCTACCGTAGGGCTTGATCCCGTGGCGCGCCGCAATGTCTGGAATCACATTAAGAGCCTCCGGGAGACCTACAACACAACGATCCTCGTTACAACCCACTACATGGACGAAGCAGAAAGCATGTGTAACAGGCTTGCCATTATGCATTTGGGACGGATTTCAGGTATAGGAACCCCGGAAGAGTTGAAAAGGCGAACTGGCAAGGATAATGCCACTCTTGAAGACGCATTCGCCTATTTTACGGGGGCACCCATGGAAACAGGGGGGACCTTGCGTGACACGCTCAGGGTTAGAAGAACAGCACGAAGGTTGGGTTGAGAGAACCGAAAATACCTGGGTTGAGAACATGCTAAAAGAGTCTATCGCGATTATCGTAAAGTCTTATACCATGGCGGAGATGGAGGTTCGCAAATTAAGACACGACCCTACTGAACTCATAACCAGGGCTATTCAGCCAATCCTATGGCTTGCGATTTTTGGCCAGGCGATGAGCAGAATCCGCGCCATTCCGACGGGAGGATTCACATATCTACAGTTTATGACCCCGGGAATTCTCGCTCAGTCTGTGGTTTTTATTGCTATCTTTTATGGCCTCTCCATTATATGGGAACGAGACATGGGGGTCCTTCAGAAATTCCTTGTCACACCAACCCCCCGCGAAGCTTTAGTGCTCGGCAAGATGGTCTCCGCAGGCATAAGAGGGCTCAGCCAGGCGATTATCGTGCTTCTTGTCGCCACTGTTCTTCGCGTTTATCTTCGCATGACCATTCTGGGGGTGTTGGGTGTAATCCTTGTGGTCATGCTGGGCGCTGGTTTTTTTGCGGGTCTATCCATGATCATTGCTTCTATTGTCAAGACCCGGGAGAGGTTCATGGGAATAGGTCAGGTCATAACGATGCCGCTCTTTTTCGCATCCAATGCTCTTTATCCGGTCAGCATCATGCCCGGATGGCTACGGCTTGTATCAGTGATAAACCCTTTAAGTTATATCGTCGAAGCCCTCCGGAGCCTCCTTGTGACAGGCGACCTCATGCGGGTGCCTCTGGATATTTGTGTTCTGATCCTGGCAAGCCTGGTCGTAACCGTAGTGAGCGCATTTATGTATCCGAAGGTAGTGGTATGAACCACGACATTAAATGACAAAAGAGCAGTCAGATGACTGCTCTTCCCTCCACTACCTGGCTAGCGGTTAGCGCCAACACGCCCGCCACTCAAGGCCCGCCACTCAAGAGCCAAAGAAGTAATTGTGCGACTTTTCCCCTGTCTCCGCTTCGTGGGGTTGTGCTCGTAAGCCCGGCGGACGGGAGCTCAATGCCGTCCACCCGTACCTTTAGCTGGCAAAGTGTAGCTGGGGCGGAGGGTTACCTGATCCAGTTTATGGATGGAAGCCATAATTCGATGTGGTTGGGATATACAAGATATACTTGCATTCGTAGAATGTCGGAAGTTCCTTCCAGTTTCACTTACCGGCAAAAGTTAAATGCACACACATTTAATGAGGAAGAGGGAAGAGTTGAGCGAAATAGAATAACTTGAGTTTTGCAGAAACACATCCAGGAAACTGGAAAGCCAATTTTACGCGGCCAATCCAAGGTTCCGGTACACACTTGGCAGCGGCTGGCCATTAAGGGCTGCTTCGTAGGCAAATTTGATAAGCCTGCGAGCGTTACCTTGACGATAAGCATCTATCGCTTCCCCAAGGTTTCGGAACCTAACCTTATTCTCGGCCCTGTATAGTTCAAGATAAGTGTAGGCCATATACACCGCACACCAGAAC
>DUMQ01000033.1 GCA_012839815.1 Bacillota bacterium
CTTTTTTTCCCAGTAGTGCTCACCCCTGGCCGGAATGGGCAGGGCGAGGTAGCCGTTGTCTTCAAGGTAGCGGGTTACCCGGTAGGCCAGGTAATCAAGTTCCCGGTTGAGGTAGGCGTATCCGAACATATTGTAAGAGTAGTTGGAAATCCCCTTCTCCATCACCTCGAGGCTGGCATCGGGGATGTGCAGGCCCAGGACAACAACGCTTTTTACCTCCGGGAACTGGTCTACCGCCCTGAAGCCAGGCTTGAGCGCGGCGTCCAGCCTTGCCGCTGGCGTAATCCCGACCAAATCGGCACCGTGGTCCCTTGCAAACTGGCGCAGGTTTTCCGTAAACTCTTTCACTTTTGTCTCCTCCATTTCTCGATTGCCCCCAACGGTTATTCGTACAGGTCGACGCTCAGGTAGCGCTCCCCGGTATCGGGCATGATGGCTACGATGAGCTTACCCCGGTTCTCGGGGCATTTGCTCAACTGGAGCGCGGCAAAGGCCGAAGCGCCTGATGAGATGCCGACCAGGAGCCCCTCTTCCCGGGCAAGGCGGCGGGATGTTTCATAGGCATCCTCATCCCTTACGGTAATGATTTCGTCAACCACCGAGCGGTCGAAAACATCCGGAATGAAACCAGGCCCGATCCCCTGGATCTTGTGGCGGGCCGGCACCCCCCCGGAGAAAACCGGGGAGTTAGCAGGTTCAACACCTATTGCCTTAATGTCCGCCCGCAGCTCCTTTAGCCTGCGGGCCATACCCACAACAGTTCCCCCGGTTCCAAGCCCGCCCACGACAATGTCTACCGTTCCCTCGGTGTCCCGCCAAATCTCCATGGCAGTGGTTTCCGCGTGCATCCTCGGATTATCCTCGTTCCTAAATTGGTTTGGAATCCAGGCACCTGGGATCTCCCGCGCCAGCTCTTCGGCCTTCCGCACCGCCCCGGGAATGAGCTCATCGGCAGGAGTCAACACCACCTCGGCACCAAAAGCCCGAAACAACTTGACCCTCTCGATGCTCATGCTTTCCGGCATGGTCAAGATCACACGGTATCCCCGGACTGCGCCAACCAGGGCCAGGCCAACTCCGGTATTGCCACCTGTAGGTTCGATGATAGTTGTCTTTCCTGGAGCAATGATCCCCTTGCGTTCCGCCTGTTCGATCATGGATAAAGCAATGCGATCCTTGACGCTTCCACCTGGATTAAGACTTTCCAATTTCACGACTACTCTCGCCAGGGAATCCTTTGTCAAACGGTTCAACTGCACCAGGGGAGTTTGCCCGATCAATTTCTCCACTGATTGCGCAATCCGCATTGAAAACCCTCCCAGATTATTTCTTGATACCTTCTGTAACAGGAATAAACATTTCCTCAGCTAAAGCCTCAGGCGACTTGGCAACGTTGAGCACACCCGCGGCCTTGAGATCCTTGATCGCCTGAAGGAGATCCTTTTGAGCCTTTTTAACAGACGGGACGTATTTATACTTGGCCAGCAACCTGGCGTTCCCGCTAGGGGTGCCGCCTGTATACTTTTTCTCGATGCCCAGGGCCGCCGCTTCGTCGCGGTGTTCGTCCACCCAGAGGGTGGCATTCATCAACGCCCTGGTAATGGCTGCCGCTGCCTCCGGATCCTTTTTGATCGTCTTGCCGCTGACTGTGACAAAGCAGCAGTATTCATCCCTGTACGGCTTGGTTTCCGCCAGGCTCAAAATGAGCCGCCCCTTGCCCTTATCCAGGATAAACTGGCCAAACGGATCAGTAATGGCTACCGCATCGATTTCACCTTTATCCAATGCCGTTTCCAGTTGATCGGCGGGATAAGCCCTCCAGGTTATGTCCTTCTGCCAGTCAATTCCTGCCCTGGTTAGGGCGATGGCAAGGAAATTCATGGGGCCAGCCCCGATGGCGTCAACGCCGATCCTTTTCCTGCGCAGGTCCTCCACTTTGGTAACACCGCTATTCTTGCCGGCCACCACCTGAATGCAACCGGTATGCAGGCCAGCCGTAAACTTGATGTCCATTCCCTGTTCAACGGGCTTGATCCACTTATAGAAAAGCCCCAGAGCCGCGTCTATCTTCCCTGTCGCCAGGCCTTCCTTGGTACCTTCGAAATCAACACGGACAAGTTCCGCGTTCAAACCTTCCTTTTCAAAAAAGCCTTTTTCTTTCGCCACGTATAAGGGAGAAAAGCAAACCCCCCCACCGTAGTTGGCAATTTTGACCGTTTTCAATTTCTTTACATTTGGGGAAGCACCCTTCTCGCTTCTCTGTCCTTCCTGGCTAGCACGTCCAGATAGCACGGGAACTATTAACGTTAGTAAAGCAACAACCAAAATCAAAGAAAAGATTTTCCGCTTCAAGTAAATAACCCCCCTTAACTTCCTCACAATATATCTCTCCATAGGAGTAACACCCTGACCTGCATCAACGGCCGGCTATATCGTATAGATGAATTCTCCTTCAGGCTCCGGTTGGGTTAAGTGAAGCATCTTTAGGATCTGGTTGCGCAGAAGGAAAAAGTCCGGGTGATCCCGGGAACGGGGATAGCCTAGAGGAATATCGATTATCTTCTGTACCCGTGCCGGTCGCGGCGTAAGGATAACGACCTGCTCGCTAAGGTAAATTGCCTCGTCAATATCGTGGGTTACCAGGATCACCGTGGTGCGCCTGGCGCGCCAGATCCGGTACAGTTCGTCTTGCATCTGCATTCTCGTAAATGCATCCAGCGCTCCCAGTGGCTCGTCAAGCAGCAGCACTACCGGACGGTTGATGAGGACCCGCGCCAGGGCCGCCCGCTGGGCCATCCCCCCGGAAAGTTGATAAGGAAACATACCCTTGAATTCGCTCAGGCCCGTCAACTCCAGGAATTCCTCCACTACCTCGGGGCTGATTCCCTCCCCGCGCGCCTCCGGCCCGAAGGTGAGATTCCCTTCGATGGTGAGCCAGGGGAAAAGTGTTGGATCCTGAAAGACAAGCCCCCGGCTGTAGTGGGGTCCTTCCACCGGTTCTTCATCCACGAGAATAGAACCGGAAGTCGGCTCCTCAAGTCCTGCCAGCAAACGAAGTAAAGTGGATTTCCCACAGCCGCTGGGCCCGAGCAGGGAAATAAAGCTCCCCGCCCGTACTTCCAAATTGATGCCAGCGAGAGCGGGTATCTCCTGGCCGTTCCCATTCGCGAAAACCTTGGTGACATTTTGAATGAGGATATTTCCTCCCCCTCTCATTGCCATTTCTCTCCTTCCTTTCTCCTCCCGGTTAAATCCAATTCCCGCCCTGGCAGACTAAAAGAAAGGCAATTCGTCCTACCACTTGATAAGTCCTCGCTGCCATGCGAGAAAACGGTCCCGGAACCGGAAAATCACGGTCAACAGGGCAGAAAAAATCAGGGCCATAATCAGCAATGCTCCATATA
>DUMQ01000004.1 GCA_012839815.1 Bacillota bacterium
ATTTCAAAAGGCCCCGTCACGCAAGCACCGGCAACCCCTGGAAAAACGTCAGTAATCTTCGAACTTACACTTAACCGCGTCCGCCTGGCCGAGAGATGCGAGATACCCTATGCGAGTGTCAAAAAGGGCAGAGATTTTTGCGCACTTAACTTAGCCGGGCGGCACTCGCCCTCACACATAGCTTTTCACGGTACGGGTAACGTATATGACGTAGCCGCAACAGAGAGTCCCGGGAGAGGTGGGCAAGTAGCCTGCTAGCGAATTGACCTTATATGCTACGAGAGCACGCCCGCATCACCTGAGCGAGCAGGCTACTTGCCCACCTCTGACCTTCGAGGCTCTCGGCCACGGGGCCAGCGGGCACGAGCCGGATCCCATCGGGGGAAATTATGAGGCGTGGCGCGCCCGGCGGGAGAATCTTCTCTACTCGCTCATAAATCAAAGGGGCAATTGCCAGCACCTGCCGGGCGATTGAAGACTGGCCTATAAGATCGGTCACGCCCTTAAACGGGAGGGAGATCAAAATGATCAGGATGATGCATACTATCAGAAAGCCCTTTAAAAGCCCGAAACCCGCCCCACCCAGGCTATCAAGGATAGATATCGGCGACAGGCGAATGAACCTCGACCAGACATGCCCTATGATTGAGACCATCCCGATGATTATAGCACAGACTATTGCAAAGCCCAGGACATTGGCGAGAGCCCTGGGTATGGTGGCGTAATACATTATCAGGTCTCCGACTTCTTCAAAGTTCTGAAATGCCAGGATGAGGGCGACGATCGTCCCCGCCAGCCCCAGGACCTGCCTTACGAAACCACGCTGCGCGCCGTTTATCGCGAAAAGGCCCAGGGTGGCGAGAATCACCAGGCTTACCCAATCCATGTATTTCACCTCGCCTCCTCGATGAGCTGCATCAGCTCCTCGTACTGGCTCTTCAGCCTCTCGAGCTCATCCGCGATATTCAAGAACGCGAGAATTACGGCCTGGCTACGCCCGAGCTTCGGGTTGGATTCCATGGCCGCCCGCACCCGGGCGTCGATATCCGCTGCCAGCCTCTTGATGTGCTCCGGGTCGGCATCACCCCGGATGGTATACTCATCGCCGAGAATCCTGACGGCCACGCGCACCTTCTTATCAGATCTATCAGCCTTATCGACAGACAACCAGCCCACCCCCATCGTAGCCGCAAGGGGCAAACCCCGCCTAACATACATTTTAGAGAGAAAACCCCAAATTCCTGCCTCAGGGGGTGAGGAAAACTAAATTGCCGTCATTGCCTCACGCTCACGCCGAGATCGGTGGTCAATTTATCCCTGACCTGCGCCCAGATGGTATTCACCTCTTCGTCTGTCAGGGTACGATCCTGAGCCCTGTATGTGACGGAGAAGGCCAGGCTACGATGCCCCTCGGGAATCTGGCACCCTTCGTAGACATCGAATAATCTCACATCCTCCACGAGATCGCTCCTCACGCTCCTTATGGCAGCCTCGATGGCTTCGCAAGGCAAGTCCTTCCTGGCGACGACCGCGATATCCCTGACAACCGACGGGTGCCTCGGGAGCGGCCTGACGTGCCTGGCGGGATCCGCTGCGCCCACCAACTCCTCGAGGTCCAGCTCAAAGAGGTACGCCCTCCCGGGAAAGTCCATGCTGGTTCGTATCTCGGGGTGGATCTCGCCAAAGATGCCGAGATCAACCCCTCCGCCGTCAAGGACTACCCTCGCACACCTCCCCGGATGGAAGGCCGGGTGGTTACACCTCTCAAACGAAAAGCCCCTGACGCCCATGCAGGACAAGAGCTCCTCGATTACGCCCTTGATATCGTAGAAATCAGCCTCTCTCCGCCCAACGTCCCATGAAGGGGCGGAGAGCGATCCCATGACTGCCCCTGCAAGGGTTTCCCTCTCCCTGCAACCCGATGGCTCCGCGTTATCCTTGAGGAAGCGGCGCCCCAGCTCAAAAACGGCAACATCCTTATTGCCCCTTGAGATATTGAGCTTAAGGACCTCAAGCATGCTCCCGAGAAGGGTCGTCCTCATGATCGACTGCTCCTCGGTCAAGGGGTTTATAATCGCGATCGCATCCCTGTAAGGGCTGTCGTGCGGCAGCCTGAGCATATCGAAAATCCTCGGGCTCGTGAAGCTGAACGTTATAGCCTCGGAAAACCCGCAGCCCCTGAGGATATCCCTGACCATACCAATAAGCTGCCTCGTGCGACCGGCCTCCTTCTCAGGCACAATACCCGAGAGCGTGCTCGCGTTGATGCGCTCATAGCCATAGATTCGGGCGACCTCCTCAACGAAATCCGCTTCTCCCGAGATATCACGCCTGAAGGTCGGGACGGTCACCCTCAAGTCGAAATCTCCATGACCTGCAGGAGCTCCGCCGTCAGCGTGATCACCAAGCTTTTCAACTCTCATGTAAAGCCTCTCCAATATCTCTGCAATTTGATCCGCCGGTATGTCGACGCCGAGAAGGCGACCAATCCTCGTTGATTTCAGTTCGAATACCTTCGGCTCCTCGGGCGAAGGGTAGATGTCCACCGCCCCCCGCGCCACCTTGCCCACGCCGAGTTCCTCCATGAGTTGGCACGCTCTGTCGGCTCCGAGCTTCGCGTTATTGGGGTCCAGGCCCTTCTCAAATCTTGCAGACGCTTCGGTGCGGAGTTTGAGCCTCCGCGATGTTTTCCAGATGCTTACCCTGTTAAAATTGGCCGATTCGAGCAAGATCACCCGAGAGCTGTCCCTGACCTCGGTCTCCAGGCCGCCCATCACCCCGGCGATCGCCACAGGCCGAGTGGCATCTGCTATTACAAGCACGTCAGGGTCAAGGGTTCGCTCCTCGCCGTCCAGGGTTATGATCCTCTCCCCCGGCCTCGCGCGCCTTACGATTATCCTGTTTTCAGAGAGCAGGTCATAGTCAAATGCATGAAGCGGCTGATTTAACTCCAGCATCACGTAGTTTGTAATATCGACAACATTGTTTATGGGACGTACGCCGCAAGCCAGGAGCCGTCTTTGCATCCACAGGGGAGAGGGGCCAACCTTTACATCATAGATGATCCTGGCGATATAGCGCGGGCACAGGCTCGCGTCCTCTACATCGACCGAGGTGAAGTTCTCAACAGCTCTATCCCCCTCCTCTCTCACCCTGACCTCGGGTAGGGCTAAAGGCTTGCCGGTCACGGCCGCGACCTCGCGAGCGATTCCAACAATAGAGAGACAATCAGGCCTGTTTGGCATGATATCGAAATCGAAGACCAGCTCACCGTCGTCTGACCTCTGAAACGCCTCAAACTGCGTACCGGCCATCGTGAGCCGTCTCGCAAGCTCCTCGTCTGTCACGTCATAATCTACAAATTCCTTGAGCCATTTTGATGGAACAAGCATCTCGTTATCCCGACCTCCTGCCGCAAGTCACTCTACAAGTTTACCCAAACTCAAACTCTTCCGGGCAGCAATCAGCAGTTATCATATACTGGTCTGGCGGCCTGGCTTGCGCACCTCTGTTCAAAACTGTTTCAGGAATCTCATATCATTCTCGAAAAGGAGTCTCATATCATCTATCCCGAACCTGAGCATGGCGATCCTGTCGACGCCCATGCCAAACGCGAAGCCGCTCACTTTTCCGGGATCGTACCCCACATTGCGAAGCACGTTAGGATGCACCATCCCCGATCCCAGGATTTCCAGCCAACCTGTGTTCTTGCACACGCGGCACCCCTTGCCCCCGCAGATTATACATGAGATATCAACCTCAGCGCTGGGCTCTGTGAACGGGAAATAGCTTGGCCTGAAGCGGACCTCGGTCTCCGGACCGAAGAGATCGCGCGCGAATATCTCGAGAGTGCCCTTGAGATCAGCGAAGGTTACATCCTCATCCACCGCCAGGCCTTCGAGCTGGTGAAACATTGGGGAGTGCGAGGCGTCGCTGGCGTCGGACCTGTAAACCCTGCCAGGGACGACGATCCGGATAGGGGGCTTCCGCCTCTCCATCGTTCGCACCTGCATGGGCGAGGTATGGGTCCTGAGCACTACGTCCTCCGAGACATAGAATGTATCCTGGATATCTCGAGCGGGGTGATACTTGGGTACATTCAAGGCTTCGAAATTGTAGTAATCCAGCTCGATCTCGGGGCCCGTAACAACCTCAAAGCCGAGCCGCGAGAAGATGCGTTCGAGCTCATTGTAGATTATGGTCACAGGGTGCATGCTTCCAATGACCGGGCGCCTTCCGGGCATAGTTATATCGATTACTTCGCGCGCGAGCACCCTCTCCCGCTCAACTGCCGCAAGTTCCTCTCCGCGACTTTGAAGCTTCGCCTCAAAAGATGCACGAGCATCATTGATGAGCCTGCCGGCCTCCGGCCTCCGCTCCGGCGGGAGCTCGCCTAGCCCCCGCAAGAGGAGCGTTATAAGGCCTTTACGGCCGAGATATTTCACCCTGATGGCCTCAAGATCGTTAAGGGTCCGGGTAGCATCCAACTCCTGCAATGCCTGCGAAATAATCTGTTGAACCCTCTCGCGCATAAATTCGCCTCCCAGTCCTTGACCTTCTTCTAAAAAATCTTTCTCTTTTTCTAAAACCTTTATGAAAAACGCAACCCCCGTCCCAAGGACGGAGGTTGCAGTCTCCGGTATAGCCAGGCCCCTCCTCCGGCCGCCCCATCGATTCTATTGCATCCTGAGTCGTCGATAGATGAGGTATGCAGTGATGGAACCCGTTGCCTCAAAGATCCTCCAAAAGAAATCGGCGGTCAGCAGCATCCAGGAACCACACCCTTTCGAGGCTTCTGGGGAATCTTTATGTGAATTATATCACACATTTATCCTCTGCCGCAAGGCTTCATAGATTAAAAGGGATGCAGCAACCGCCACATTCAAGGATTCTGCGCCGCCGGGCATTGGAATAGCCACGGCTTCCTCCACGAGATTCAAAATCTCACGCGGGAGTCCCGCCCCTTCATTGCCCACGAGGATCGCGACGGGCCTGCGAAAATTGTGGTTAAAGTACATGATTCTGGCTCCCGCATCCCCTGCGACGGTGCTTATCCCGACGGCCCTGAACACCTGCAGGAGCTCCGCCAGGCTTGCGACGCGCGCAATGGGAATGCTGAAAATCGCACCCATGGTCGCGCGTACGGTCTTTGGATTGTATTCATCGGACGTCGACCCGGTAAGAATAACCCCGCTCGCCCCCGCGGCAGAAGCTGTACGTATTATTGTGCCGACATTCCCTGGATCCTGTAAGTCATGAAGCACTACGATGAGGGGATCGGGATTTGAGAGGATCTCATCCAGCCGCGGCTGGCGTTTCTCAGCGATCGCGCATACGCCCTGCGTCGTAGCCACGTCAGCGATGGCGTCGAGGACATGACGAGATACCGTGAAACAATCAATGGGCCGCTCCTTCAACCGTTCGGCAAGGAGGCGGCCCCGGTCGCTCTCGAAGAGGTCAGGCGCGAAAAATGCCGCACAAAGCCTGGCACCATTGGCCAGGGCCTCTTCAACAAGGCGGATGCCTTCGATCGCAAACCTTCCTTCTTTATCGCGGTATTTCTTCTGGTAGAGCTTGCGGATATATTGTATCCGCGGGTTTCGAACGCTCGTTATCTGGGGCACATGGCTACCAATATGGTTACCGGGTACCATGCCTGATTCCTACTCTCCGGCGCTGCCCTTGGCGACCTGGACGAGCTCGCTGAAAGCAGCCGCGTCATTCACAGCAAGCTCGGCAAGCATCTTCCGGTTGACTTCGACACCAGCCTTCTTCAATCCGTCGATCAACCTGCTATACGAAATGCCGTTCGTCCTGGCTGCCGCGTTGATCCGCGTGATCCAGAGCCTCCGGAAATCGCGCTTTCTATTTCTCCTGTCCCTGTAGGCATATTGCAGGGATTTCATGACCGCCTCGTTGGCGCGCCTGAAAACCTTGCTTTTCGCGCCCGTGAAGCCCTTCGCGAGCTTCAAAATCTTCTTATGTCTCCTGCGGGTCACAAACCCGCCCTTTGCCCTCGGCATTATACTTTCCCTCCATTACACCCGGCGTTAAAAACATCCATGGTAGAGTAGATGCTGGTGATGCTGCAAGCTACAGCTAGAGGTAAGGCAGCAGTTTCTTTACCCTCTTTGAATCTCCGGAACTCATGACCTCCTGCTTTCGCAGGTTTCTCCTTCTCTTGGGAGACTTCTTCTCGAGGATGTGGCTCTTGAAAGCCTTAAATTTTATAATCTTACCGCTGCCACTGACCTTGAAACGTTTGGCGGCTCCACGGTGAGTCTTAAGCTTAGGCAAAGCACTTCCCCCTTACAAATCAAGTCTATAGCTAACCCTGCCTCGGTGAGAGAATCATAATCATGTTCTTACCTTCGACCTTCGGTGCCTTCTCTATAATAGCAAGATCCTTTAACTCCTCAGCAAGATCCTCAAGCAAAGCCTTTCCTATATCGGCGTGAACGATCTCCCGGCCGCGAAACTTGACCGTGGCTTTGACCTTGTCGCCATCCTTGAGAAACCTCTGGGCGCTCCGGACTTTGACCTCAAAATCATGTCCCTCGATCTTCGGGGTCATCCTTATCTCTTTAATATCGATTATGCGCTGTTTCTTCCTGGCTTCCCTCTCGCGCTTCGCCTGCTCGTATCTATATTTTCCATAATCCATGATCCTGCATACGGGCGGCTTTGCTGTTGGCGCAACCTCCACCAGGTCAAGTTCTTTTTCCTCAGCTAAACGAAGCGCTTCTTTTAAGGACATAACCCCCAGTTGTTCGCCCTGGTCACCTATGACCCTGATCTCCCTGGCGCGGATTTCCTCGTTCACTCTTAAGTCTTTGCTGATGGCGCGTCACCCCCTGATTTTTTAAAACGATGAGAGTTCATAAAAAAGAGCGGGCATATCCACCCGCCCCACATACTGTCAACGAGCGCAGCTACAAATGAGCTCCCGGTAACCTGGAGCCTCTCTCCTGCGCACGTATACATGTTCAATCATGTCATGACATATATGCAAACACCATACCCTACTGGCAGCAAACCCATATTACATCCTTCCGTGTAATCACGCCTAGCAACGGCGTCCGTTATATGCTTGCGCCGTTCCTAAGTGCGCCGCAGGGTGAGAAGCGGATGGCTTCTTCTTTTACGCCGTAGCAGTGTTTAGTATAGCATAAGTCGCATTCCAGGTCAATTAGAATTTCCGGCATTCCGGCATTGGAATCTCCGGCATCGAGTCCCCGGCTTCTCTGAATTCCCGGCTTCAAGGATTTCCGGCACTAAAACCAGGTATTGAACAGGCCATCAAACTGATTTGGACGCGACCTCCGCCAGGATCCGTTCCTTAACCTCATCCGGCTTCATCCGCCCAAGGTCTCCCCTCCGCCGGCATCGGACTGAGACCTCGTCGTTCTCAATCTCCTTGTCGCCTATTACAAGCATATATGGAATCCGCTGGAGCTCCGCGTCGCGCACCTTATAGCCGATCTTCTCATTTCTCAAGTCGATCTCGACTCTGAGACCGGCCACCGTCAAATCGTTTTGTATCTCCTTCGCCTTGTTGATATGCCTCTCTGCTATAGGCAGTATACGGACCTGCACCGGCGCAAGCCACACCGGGAAGGCTCCCGCATAATGCTCAATAAGCCCGGCGAAGAAGCGCTCCATGGAACCCAGGACGGTCCTGTGGATCATCACGGGCCTGTGAGGTGCGTTATCCTCGCCCGTATACTCAAGATCGAAACGCTCCGGCAGGTTAAAGTCAACTTGAATCGTCGGCCCCTGCCATGCACGCCCGATGGCGTCCCTAACCTTGACATCAATGGCCGGGCCGTAGAACTTGGCTTCGCCTTCCATACGCGTATATGTGAGTCCAACCCTTTCCAGGGCCCGCACCAGCGCACTCTCTGCAAGATCCCAGACTTCATCCGAGCCGGCATATTTCTCTTTGTTCCGCGGGTCGCGCACCGACAGCTCGATGAGATAGTCCGTGTATCCAAACGATTTCATCATGAACTGCATCAAGTCTATAACGCCAACAATCTCGTCCTCGAGCTGGTCCGGCCGTACAAAGAGGTGGGCATCATCCTGGGTGAACCCCCTCACCCTCTGCAATCCGTGAAGTACACCGCTCCTCTCATAGCGATAAACCGTGCCCAGCTCAGCCCAGCGTATAGGGAGATCCCTGTAGGACCTGGTGCGAGACTTGTACATCAGGATATGAAACGGGCAATTCATCGGCTTTAGCAGGTACTCCACCCCGTCGATGTCGATGGGGGAATACATATTTTCGCGGTACCATCCCCAATGGCCCGAAATCTCCCAAAGATCCCGCCTTGCAATGTGCGGGGAATAGACGATATCATACCCGCGCTTTATATGCTCGGAGCGCCAGAAATCCTCTATGATCCTCCTGACGGTAGCGCCTTTGGGATGCCAGTAAACCAGCCCGGCTCCGGCCTCCTCGTGAAGGCTGAAAAGATCCAGCTCCTTCCCGAGCTTTCGATGATCGCGCCGGGCCGCTTCCTCAAGGGTTTTCAAATATGCCTCGAGCTCGGACTCCCTGGGGAAGGCCGTGCCATATATCCGCTGGAGCATCTCCCGCTTTTCATCCCCGCGCCAGTAGGCCCCTGCCACATTCAGGAGTTTAAAGGCCTTAACCCTGCCCGTGGATGGGAGGTGAGGACCGCGGCAAAGGTCGACAAACTCACCCTGGCGGTAAAGGCTCACCACGTCATCGGGTATATCCTCCAGGAGCTCGAGCTTGTACTTCTCGCCTTGATCTTGGAATAGCCTTACGGCCTCCTCCTTGGATACCTCCTCCCGGACTATGGGGAGGTCCTCGCCGATGATCTTCTTCATCTCTTTCTCAATCTTATCAAGATCTTCGGGCGTAAAAGGGGTCGCCTTCTCAAAATCATAGTAGAACCCATTTTCGATGGCAGGACCTATCGCGAGCTTCACATCGGGGAAAAGGCGCTTCACCGCCTGAGCGAGAATATGCGCGGTAGAGTGCCTGTAGACCTCCAGGTCGACCTGATCTGCAGGAGAAGGGTTTGACATGAAAAGTGCTCTCTCCTTTCCCAACGTCAATCTATCAATATATACAAAAACTCGTCCCTGACATCCCAGGGACGAGGGACTTGCCGACTATGTCTATCAGGCTATGTCTATTTATATTCGGTTCATCGCCTACATTTATTGTAGGCTCGATCCTAGATGTTGTCAAGCCTGCCTCTTGAATTCGCCTTAGAGGAGCATAGGGGGCAACCCGGGCACATCGTGACCTTGTCCTCGAAAACCCCCACGATCGTTTCGACCACCGCCCTGTTCCGGTCGAAGTGCAAGACGACCCGGGCCGGCGCGACGGTTATAAGGGCGCTTATGAGCAGGTCCTCATAATCCACGTCATCTGAACCAAGATCCGCGATGAACCCCTCGAGGTAATCATTCTCTATTACCCTGTATTTCGAATCCAGCAGCCGGAAGACCCCGTTTGGTCTCATTATGACATGTACCTCGTCAAACTTCGGTTCCTGGATGTCTACGAAATACTTGAGGAGCCGGATAAATTCCTTGTATTCCCGCTCGACCATGAAGTTATCTACAGCTCTATCGACCGCGCTTCGTAATCCGGCGTAATAATCCTTAAGCCTGAACCGGATAAATCCCTCGAGCACCAGCTCATTATTGGCGTTAAGGTAGTCAAGCAGCTTTCCGGCAATCTCATTGACCTGCTCCTCTGCCGGGGTATCTTCCTGTTCTTGCAGCATCCGCACGGTATCGTCGGCTATTTGAGCCAGCTCCGTATCATCAAAAGTCTTGTATCGCTCCCTCAATATGGTGAGTGTGAGGGCCTTTTGCATATCATGTACGATAGCCCTGGCAAGAACCTGAGCTATCCACCTCCTGATCACGAGCTTGAGGTCTCGATCCCCGGGCACGACCGTTTCAGGGAGATCAAAGGCGAGGAATTTCAATTTCCCCTTTGTTTTCTCGGTCAGGGCGATGTTGATACCATCTCCGGCCAAGAGCGGCAATTCTTGTGCGAAACACTGGCGAAGTTTATCGATGTGATTCTGAGTTGCGATAGAGACGACCTCCATGAGGATCACGCCCTTTCTCACGACTATTATATGTGTCGGGGAATTTTTGTATACAGTTCAGGGAATCCATGTTTACTATATTATGGAAGAATTACTGTGATTGGACCTTCTCTTCTGATTCTGATTCCTTCCATGAGGACATATGTGGTATACTATCTTATGTGATATATTCGGGATTGGGGGATGAAGATGCAGGGTCACCATCGCAAGTACCTTCTCCAGACCTTCGGCTGCCAAATGAATGTTCATGATTCCGAAATCATCGCAGGCATCCTCGAAAAGGAGGGCTACGTCCCGGCCCGAGACCCTGAGGAGGCCGATCTCATACTTTTTAATACGTGCTGCGTCAGGGAAAACCCCGAGCGCAAGGTCTACGGGAGGGTGGGCGATCTCAAACGTCTCAAGGAGAAAAAACCCGACCTGATCATAGGGATATGCGGCTGCATGGTCCAGCAGGAAGGCGAGTTGGAGAAGATAAAAGAACAGCTCCCCCACGTCGACCTGGTATTTGGCACCCATAACATCCACCGGCTCCCGGAGTTGCTTCACCAGGTCGAGGCAGGCATTAAACACGCGTATGAGGTCTGGGACGAGGAAAGGGAAGAAAGAGATGGCCTTGTGGAGGGGCTCCCCGTCAAGCGCGAGGGCGACCTCAAAGCATGGGTTACCATCATGTACGGCTGTGACAACTTCTGTTCATATTGCATAGTGCCCTATGTTAGAGGCCGCGAGAGGAGCAGGCCCTTTGAAGAGATCATCGCGGAGGTCACCGAACTCGGGAGGGAAGGCTATAAGGAGGTCACGCTGCTCGGCCAGAATGTCAATGCGTACGGCAAGGGGCTGCCGGAGAAGGTTGACTTCGCCGACCTGCTGGCTGCGCTGGATCGCATCCCGGGCATAGAGCGGATCCGTTATACCACATCGCACCCGCGGGATTTCTCATCAAAGCTCATCAAGACCATCGCGGCATCCCGCAAGGTTTGCGAGCATTTTCACCTGCCCCTCCAAGCCGGCAGCGACAAGATATTGCGTAAAATGAACAGGGGCTACACGTCCCGGAGATACCTGGACCTTGTAGCCGAGATAAGAGAGCATGTGCCGGGCTCAAGTATCACCACCGACCTGATAGTGGGCTTCCCGGGCGAGACGGAGGAAGATTTCCAGGCTACCCTGGACATGATCCGCAAGGTTGAGTTTGATTCGGCCTTCACCTTCATCTACTCGCCGCGGCGCGGCACGGCCGCCGCGAGGATGCCGGACCAGGTGCCCGAGGACGAGAAACGGGACCGCATTTACCGGCTCATAGAGGTCCAAAACGAGATAAGCCTGAGGAAAAATGAGGCACTAAAGGGCAGGGTCGTTGAGGTGCTCGTCGAGGGAGAGAGCGAGACAAATCCCGCCCTCCTCCAGGGACGGACCCGCACAAACAAGCTCGTACTCTTCGCTGGCGACAGGGATGCCCTCTACGGCAAGCTCGTAGACGTCAGGGTAACCGAGCCCCAGACGTGGGTTCTAAAAGGCGAGCTGGCATCCGGAGGCGAGCCAGTATAACATGCATAGCAAACATGAGGTAGGGGCCATGACGCAAGAGCAACCATACACAACGATCCTGGGCACCGCCACGGCCGAGGTGACCGTTAAGAAGTCGAAATTCATAACCTCGATCGCCCATGTCGAATCTGAGGCCGAGGCCCTGGACTTTATCGGCAAGATCAGGCAGCGTCACAGAACCGCTACCCATAACGTCTACGCCTTCAGGGTCGGGCACGCCGGGGAGATCGAGCGGCAGAGCGACGATGGCGAACCCGGCGGCACGGCCGGCAAACCCGTCCTCGAGGTCCTCAGGCGGGAGCGAGGCGGCCTGACCAATATCGTCGCCGTGGTGACCCGCTACTTCGGCGGTATCCTCCTCGGCGCAAACGGGCTCGTCCGGGCATACAGCCAGGCTGTCAAGGCCGGGCTCGATAGCGCGCAGGTCGTGACCTATGTCCCCGCATCCGTGGTGTATCTGTCGACTGATTACCAAACCTGGGGTAAGCTGGAGAACTTCCTGCGCTCCGAGGGCTATCCCATCATCGAGGCATCTTACGGCAAGGAGGTATGGCTCGAGGTCGCGATCCGGCGGGATGACCTCCGCAGGCTGGAGAACACGGTAGCGGATCTGTCAGGCGGCAGAGGGGCCGTCAGCATCGCCCGTGAGACATTCTGGCCGATGGCTCCTGGCGGACGGCTCTACTCCACTCCCCGGGCCATCACTTCTCAGGCCCCATGATGGCCCGGGCTATTTCTCGCACCGTTCCTCAGTTCCTCACCACGAGGCTGGGTCTTGTCGCATCCCCCATCATCCCCCATGGTGGAGGCCATAACCCTGATAAAGCTCATACTCGGGATCGTGTTCGTGAGAAACATCGGGGTTTTTGGCCCCACGGAGGGAGAATGCATGAACCTTCTTACCCTCTCGGCAATCCGCGAGATCCGGCCCGGCGAGTTCCTTGAGAGGATAGAAGCGGCCGCGATCTTCATCTTGACCTTCGGCATTATCCCGCCGCCCGTGCTCGTAGTGGCAGCCCTGCGAGGCAAGAGCTTCGCAGGCAGGCAGGGGCAACCTCCCGAAGATGGGGGCGCCGGCGGGCCTGCGAATAAGAGGGCCTACGCCAGGGGGGCAACAAAAAAGCCCGCATCCGGCCATGAAAATGGCAATAAAAATGGTGGGCGGCACTGGAATCGAACCAGTGACCTCAGCGATGTCAACGCTGCACTCTAACCAACTGAGCTAGCCGCCCACGACCCTGGAGGCGACACCCGGATTCGAACCGGGGAATAGCGGTTTTGCAGACCGCTGCCTTACCACTTGGCTATGTCGCCAAAAATTATGGAGCGGAAGACGGGATTTGAACCCGCGACCCTCGCCTTGGCAAGGCGATGCTCTACCCCTGAGCCACTTCCGCCCGTTTTATCAGATATCGGATCACGCCATGAAGCGTCCCTTCGGACACTGTTATTATAGCAGGAAGGGCAAACTCGTGTCAAGAGCCTGAGCAACCTCAATCACTAAGTTTTTTACAGGAGGTGCGGGCTTACATAACTCACGGCTCACCCGTCCCTCCGGCCACGTGGCTCTGGAGTATTCCCTCTCTCTCCAGGATATCCCTCACCCTCCTGCGCCCGGCGTCATCCAGTGGGGTAAATGGCCTCGCGGGATTAGACGTCTTGCATATTCCTGTGGCTCTCAGGGCCTCCTTCATGCCCGCTGCCCATGTCTCCGCATTTGCGCCGCCATAGATCTCGAAAATCCTCAGCAGCTTTTCCTGAAGCCTTCGCGCTTCATTGATATTACCGGACTTACCTGCAATGAAAAGCTCATAGCAGGTGCGAGGCACCAGGCTCGAAATCCCCGGGGCGATCCCGTCGGCGCCAACCAGGAGCGACGCATCGAATACCCACTCGTTGCCCTGGAAGACCGAGAAGTCCTCCCTCCCCTTCGTAGCCGCTACGAGCCTCCGAAAAAACGTGAAATCACCGCAGCTGTCCTTGATCCCAAGGACGCGCGGGTCGGTACTGAGCTCGACGATGGTATCAATAGTCATAAAGGTGTGGGTGCGGCCCGGAAGGTAATAAAGCAGCGCAGGCAGGTCAACGCTATCCAGGACCCGCTTGTGAAAGTCAATTACCTCCTCCTGTCTCCCGATCCCGAAATAGCAGGGTGCCGAAATCACAATTCCATCAGCGCCCAGATCCCTGGCACGCCTAGCGTTCCTGATGATCCTCTCCGTCGAGGTGTCGGCGACACCAACCATCACCGGCACCCTCCCCCGCGTTTGTTCCACAACGATCTCGATCAATCTCTCCTTCTCCTCGTCGGCGAGCAGTATGCCCTCTCCCATACTACCCAGCGGGAAGATCACCGAAACCCCGCCCCTGATCACATGCTCAACCAGGCTCCTAACATCCCCTTCATCAATCCTTTCCTCCTCATCCAGCGGGGTGACGAGGGGGCAGATGACGCCTTCAAGTTTTCCCATTCGCTGATACTCCCTTTTTCCTTTGTTAACTTTGACTTTTCTACTATCCGGAATGCTTTACCGATAATTTAAAAATTCAACACTCCTGGTGGGATTCCTTCAGGTGTATAAACATTTTATCCTCCTGCCGGCAATCCTGCCGCCGGCAGCGCCCGGCCGGGTGACGCCTGCACCTACACCTACACCTGCTGGACTGGCAACATTGGTACCGCATCGCATATTCTAGATTCTAAGTTAGTGCGCAAGAGACTGTTGACCTTTCCCAATCAGCTACCAATTTGCCCACGCGCAACGACGGTATTCTGGGATTTTACCAAACGGAGTTGCTAAAATATGGAGAAAATCAACAGTCTCGCGCAAAAATACCCCGACCTTTCGCAGGTGGC
>DUMQ01000034.1 GCA_012839815.1 Bacillota bacterium
CCATTCGTCGAACTGGCAAGTATCTTACCACTCTGCGCGCCAGGCTGGCAAGTTAGTTACCACCTGCTCGCTGCACTGGAAAGTATCTTGCCACTTCGCCCGATGAGATGGCAAGTTATTTATCACCTCGACGCCTATCCTGGTAACTCTCTTACCACCCTACCATGACCCATCGATGATGGTGGTAAGACTCTTACCACCCCGCGCCGTAGAGGTGGCAACCTGATTACCACCTCTACATCTGGAGCTAGGGGCAAATGCGGCCACGCAGGCATTAATGCATTAATGTTACCGGGCGAACTTGTTGGAAGTTATCGATCAGGTTTTTTGCCTGCTGTCTTGCTGGCTAGAGGGATAGAATAGGCTTGAAGGATTTTAGGTTCTGGCGGAGAAATAAGAAAAGAGATTAAGGAAATGGAATTCAATTTCATTATATGAAATTGATGTGGCATGTGGCAGGAATAGTGCGGTACGTCTAGCGTAGCAGGCCTCGCACGGTACCAGCATGCCGCATTCCGCATGCCACATGCCACAGGTCGTATGCAGAATACCTTGTATATGGCATCCCCTAGTCGCCTACATTCTTGATAGGTTTATAGGCTGGAGGCAACCCAGATTTAACCCGGTCCCAATTCGAGGTAGTAATTCTTAGGGAATAATGAGGTAGGGATGAGGTAGTAATTCTTAGAGAATCAGGGGGGTATATCTGGAATGGTTAATCTCGCAATAAGGAAACAGCATGTACTGAAAACGATGATTGACACTGGTATCGTAGCCATAATAAGGGCGGAGCGTTCGGATGACCTGGTAAACGTCGCCAGGGCACTAAAAGAAGGAGGCATTCGCGCCATGGAGGTCACCATGACCACGCCTGGGGCAATAGATGTAGTGCGGGAGATCGCGAGCGGTATTGCTGGTGGCGGGGGCGAGGACGGAGCAGGCGCGGCTAATGAGATGATCATAGGTGTTGGCACGGTGCTGGACCCCGAGACCGCACGAATTGCAATTCTGGCGGGAGCGGAGTTTGTGGTGAGCCCCACGCTTAATCTGGACGTCATCCGGATGTGTAGGCGTTACAGCAAGGTTGTCATCCCCGGGGCGTTTACCCCAACCGAGATATTGGCGGCCTGGGAGGCGGGTGCCGATGCCGTCAAGGTGTTTCCCGCAACAAAGCTTGGTCCGTCATTCTTCAAGGATATGAGGGGGCCCCTGCCACAGGTCTTGTTGACCCCGACGGGTGGCGTGAACCTAGATAATGTTGCAGAGTTTATAAAGGCCGGTGCGGCCTTTGTGGGGGTGGGGTCGGCGCTTGTTGACAAGAAGCTCGTCGCAGAGAAGCGATGGAGTGAACTCACGGCCAAGGCCCGGGCCTTTGTCGATGCTATAGCGGGTGCGCGGGGGTGAGGTGACGCGTTCCTATTTTGCACGGCGCGGGGCTAGCCCGCGCCGTGGGGTGCAGAAGTACGTCACCCCCGCGCCGTAGTGCAGTGGACGGGCGTTGTAAGTTTGGTGCATCATAGGTTGGGTGGATGAGTTTAATCGAGCGGACCGGTCCGGGGCCGCTTTTTCTATTCTTTTTTGACCCGTAACAGAGTAGAAGGGGGCGAGTCTGCTAAGTTGGTACGTAAAAATCTCTGCCCTTTTTGGCACTCGCATAGGTGTCTCGCACCTCTCCGCCAGGCCGCCCTAATCTCCGGCCCAATGGCCCTCGGCCGGAGATTACGGAGCGGCCTGCTCCCTGGGCCACCCCCTGGAGGGGAGAATATGAGCCTCTAATCTGCCGGCCCGGAATAATCCATTATCTCTTGTCCACTGGCGTCCCGGCTGTAGGCGGTAATAGTGATAGCAGTAATATTTGATGTTCATCTGCAAAAGCTAAGTCCGGGTGTTGTGGAAGTTCGCCTGGCGAAGAGAGCGGGGGGACGATCGAGATAAGAGTCAGAAGAAAAGCCGGGGCAAGATGGCGACAGCGGAAAATGACTCTCATTGAGCACCTCGAGGAACTCAGGATCAGGATCATCATCGCGGCGGTTGCCGTGCTCATGGCGGGCTGCCTTGTTTACTTGAAGGTGGACTGGATCCTGGAGATGATCACCAGGCCGGTAGGGCGGCTGGTTTTCCTGAGCCCCGCCGAGGCCTTTGTTGTCCGGATCAAGCTGGCTCTGGTGGGAGGCGCGATCCTGGCGGGGCCGGTCATCTTGTGGGAGGCATGGAGGTTCGTGGCTCCTGCCCTCGCGCCTGCGGAGGCGAGGCAGGCCGTCCTTTTCTTGCCGGCGGCGCTCGCGGCCTTCCTTGCCGGGGCCGCCTTTGGCTTGCTGGTCGCCTTTCCCGTCGCGGTGAGGTTTCTGATGAAGTTTGCCACCCCGCAACTGGCCCCCATGATATCCATTGGTGAATATGTTTCCTTTGCGGTCTTGCTGACCGTCAGCCTCGGACTGGTCTTTGAGATGCCTCTCGCGATCTTGTTGCTCGCCAGGCTGGGCCTGGTAACACCCCGTAGTCTCGCGGCCAGGCGCAAATATGTGATCCTGGGGGTCTTTGTCGTCGCTGCCGTGATAACTCCAACGGTGGACGTGATTTCTCAGGTACTGGTCGCCGTCCCCCTGTGGGCCTTGTTTGAAATCGGAGTCTTTCTCGCAAGGTTCGCCCGTTCTGGGATTCCTGGCGCTTGAAGCCTGGTGCTGAGATTGCAGGCAGCGTCGACAGCGCAGGCAGCGCCGACAGCGCCGGTGGCCGGGCTGGAGCCCCGTGCGGAGCCCCAGCCTCGCCTGTGGCACCGCGGGCGGCATGGGGGTCTCCCCTGATTTGTGCCTATTTTCTGTATGTCACAGGCTCCCACTTGCGGCTCTTCATGGACGCGTAGGCGGCGTCTATGATCGAATTCACGATATAGCCATCCTCAAAGGTCTCGCGCGGCCGCTTGCCGTCCCTCACGCATTCCACGAAGTGCTTCATTTCGGCTTGATAACCATAGGTGAATGCCTCCTCAGGGACGGGTATGACCCAGCCCCGGTCAGCCTCGGCCTTCTCAACGACGTAGCCCGAGGACTGGAGGGTGAAAGCCTCGATGGGGGTGCTTCGCGTGACATCGGTGAAGATGGCTCCCTCGGTCCCGTGAATCTCGTTTCGCAGGTCAAGCCCACCGCGCGCTGACCAGCTTACCTCGAGATGGCCTATGCCACCGCCTTCGAATCTAATTATGGCCAGCGCATTATCCTCAGCCTTGGTATCGTGAACCAGTGTGTCTCCCCACCCAAAGACCTCCACGGGCTTGACGTCTTTTCCAAAGAAATAGCGCGCAGCCTCGATGCAGTGGCAGCCCATGTCCATGAGCGCGCCACCGCCCGCGAGCTCCGGGTCCCAAAACCACTTGTTGTGAGGCCCGGAGTGCGCCTCCCGGGACCTCACCCATGTAACCCTGCCGATTCCGCCCGACCTGATGATATCGTGCGCCCTAACGACGGCCGGTGCGAATACCTCGGTTTCGGCGTACCCGTGCATGACGCCCGCATTTTCTGCAGCCTCGTACATCGCCCAGGCCTCTTCGGCGTTTCGCGCGAGCGGCTTGGTGCACACCATGTTTCGCTTCGCCGCGGCGAGCTTCAGGGCCATATCCTTGTGCATGAAATTGGGGAGCGCGATCAGGTAGAGGTCGATATCGTCGCGGGCGATAAACCGGTCGAGATCATCTGTAGCAGATGGGATGGCCCACCGGCTCGCGAATTCCTGCGCCGAGTCAAGCCTTCTGGACCAGACGCCGGCTACCTCCTGTCCCGGGACGTCCTTCAAACCTTGCATGTAGAAGTTGGCCACGAAACCCGCTCCCAGCATTCCTATACGTACTACCTTCATTAACTCACACCCCTCCCGAGTTGTCTCTGCTCTGCAAATGCCCATATCCTCTGCATGGTGTTTTTCACCTTAGTTAGTGCGCAAAAATATCCAAACCTTTCGCAGGTGGCAGCTGCTACTGCCGCACAGTGGCCGGGGTGTCTCGCATCTCTCCTCCAGGCGGCCTTGATCTCCGGCCCAAGAGCCCTCGGCCGGAGATTACGGAGCGGCATGCTCGACTAGGTGTAGGTTCCTTAATTTGCAGTTTACCAGCACGTACGTCCCGGGGGATGCCGGTGCTTGCGTGACGGGGCCTTTTGAAATTTGGCAAGGCCCTCACGCCAAATTTCAACGGAGGCGCGCCGCAAG
>DUMQ01000005.1 GCA_012839815.1 Bacillota bacterium
ATGCCTCCATAGAAGTAATACTCCGGGTAGCCAGGACGGAACTGGCAAGCCTGCCACCTCGATTGGGAGCGTAATTCCTATACTACCAATCGGTTCATCTCTTGGATCATAAAGAAGTTATGCGCCCGCGCAGGCGCAGTACTCTTGACACGCCAGCAAGCATGCTGATATAATTAAAACCAGCGAATCAAAATCGAAAGGTTTTTATGTCTTTGCGGTGGATGTAGCTCAATGGCGGAGCACCGGACTGTGGCTCCGGGGGCTGTGGGTTCGAATCCCATCATCCACCCCATTCTATTTTTATTGGGCCTATACGCTGGGCAAATATAAATGGACAACGGCTGGTATTGTCCAACCGTTGTCCATTTTCCCGTTTCTGCAGCTAGATGACCCTATTTTTGAAACAGCCCGAGAGCCCGCCGAAGATCCTCGAGCATCTCGCGTTCCCCGGATGGGATAGCGTGAGCGTAGATTCGTAACGTGGTCCCGACATCGGTATGTCCCAGGCGCGCGGCGACGTAGTGAACTGGCACGCGAGCCTTCAAAAGCAAAGTCGCGCAAGTATGGCGGAGTCCGTGAAACTTGATGGGGCGCACTCCTGCCTTCTTTATAAGCCGCAGGAATTCTCTCTCGCCGAGGTTATTGGCCTGCAAGGGGCGCCCGATCACGTCCTGCCGGCGGTATTTATCGGGCTCCTTGGCAAACACGAGACCGAAGTCGTTGTACGCCTCGCCCATGCGGAGCTTGATTTCTATCTGGTGCTTGCGATGTGCCTTGAGTAGTGCCAACGTCTCGGGAGCTATCATGATCGTTCGGGGGCGCCGGTTCTTAACGGGCCCGAATACTGGTTCCTTCGAGGCACGCACAAGTGAGCGCTCGATCCGGACTGTGCCGGCCTCCCAATCAATGTCTTTCCATTGTAGTCCGCAGAGCTCGCCCTTCCTCATTCCCGAATCAAGGGCCAGGGTGAAAAACGCTGCCCATTGGGGCCCGGCTTCTTTCGCCACGGCGAGAAATCGCGCCGCCTCCTCGGCTTCCCAGCAGTTCTCGAGCACGTCCGCAGGCGAATCGTTGCGGTCCCGGGTCGGCTTGCCCATCATACTCGAGGCTACGTTCTCCCGCACCAAGCGCTCTTTTACCGCAGCGTCCAGCGCGGAGTGAAGCACCATGTAATGGAGTTCCAACGTCGTCATGCTTTGAGTCTTGCCGACCTCGTCGAAGTAATGGCGCAGGTGCGTGCTCCTGAGCCGCTGTATGGGCACATTCCCGATGGATGGTATGATGTGCAGTCTGATTATGCTTTCATATCGGCTGGCGGTCGTGCCTGATCCTTTTGCCGTTTTGAGGATGGTCTCCCTGGGGTCACCGACCGCGCAGCCATATTCAGCCTGAAACCACTCGCGAAGCCAGTCACCGAGGGTCATGTTCTCGGGCGGGATATATGTTCCCGTGTCCAACTCCTCCTGGAGTTGGCGTAGAGCACTCACAGCAGTCCGCCTCGAGCCATATACGATACGCGACGGCCGGATGCGCCGCCCGCCTGCATCGGTACCCCCCGAGGCCCTGACTAGCCATTTGTCCTCAGCGAGCTGCTGAATCTGCCCCTCTCCCCAGCCTGCGCGCTCTGATTTTCGTTTTCTGGGCATTGGATATCACCCCTGTTGGTGCCCGTCAATTCCCCTCTCCCCTGCCCCATCCGGCTGATAGGAACGCGGCGGGCCAGCGGGCGCGGGAAAACTATAAATCGCCTAAAACGCCTTGCTCGCTTCTTTTGCTTGCTCTTGCTGCCAACGATTATATTCAAAAGCCATGGCGGTGCTCATTAATGTCATATAGCCGCTCTTATCTACGATATTTTCCTTTACGGAGCAGGCCGTATCTCCTCGAATATAGAGTTCGTCTATCATAAACATATTGGATTGTTGTGGTAGGCCATATTTAGCTTTGGCTATCTCTGATAGCATCTTAACATCAGAAGCAAGTATAGACACAAACATTAAACGGTTCTGGAAGAATCCATAGACTATCGCGGTGGCGGTCAGTGGTCCCAATTGCATATCGTCATTGACCTTTATCCTCAGTTCTATCCCTGGGGATTCCAATTGTTTGTCATAGAATATCGTCGATTCCCCGAGCTTTTCCGGCGGATCCCCCCAATATAGGTCTCGGAAAGCCGGCTGTGGGGCAGCCAAAACCATTTGACCATAACTTGAAATTGCCATCATGAATAACAACCCTATGGCTAAATACCGCATTGTCCATTACCTCCCCTATCTTGATATCATTAGGAACTTGGCATCAATTTCAGGAACCGTAACATAATTACCAAGGATAGCCTTATACGTTTTACGTCCTTTTACGATGCCCCAAATTTTCACTATATCATCTTCCAAAACCCTTTCTCCACGTGTATAATTAACCCAGACTGCATCGGTCCACAACCCATATTTATCTTCCGTCATGGCTACCCTTAAAACCATGTTATTGCCCCATAGCTCCTCTGCCTGTAATACTTTCCCTCGAAGATAAATATGCTTGCCTATATGCGCCTCCGTATGTCGGGCCAATTCATCGAAAGCCAAAGTTATGCAGGAGTTCTTAAATTCATCTGGAGAAACAGGCTTTTCTGTTTTTGTCGGAATCTGCGGACTTCCCGATGATGCTAAGATGGAAGCGACGAAAAATATAATCATAGCTGTGCCATATATCTTAACCACCTTAGAACGTGTTATATGACTGCCGCCCCAGCGCAATATCCCTTTCCATGGGGGAAATATTGAATGTGCCACATAAAGATACTTGCCGGGGGGCTTGTCTTCCGTGGCTTCTAGTAGAACCCAAGAAGGTTTGATCAGTCCGATTACTAATAAAAGTGCTGATATTATACAAAATGTCATAAATAAAATAGCGAAATCAAAACTCCCCGAAGCCGTGGCCAGTGAGATTGCAAAAAAGACCATCGCATAAAACAGAAAATGTTTTGCCTTCCCCGTACGACGAATAGCATGATATATCATGAGCATAAGAAAAAGATACATTCCATATGCAGTAAGTTTTGAAACGCTCTTGATCATGCTATTACCTCCCAGGATTAACTTCGGTCTTGACTGGCGTCAAGCATATTTGGCCCTAACTAATAGTGATTTTAATCTAAACCTAACCATATCTTCAGTCACATCAAAGCACTCCGCAAGTTCCCATATCTCGGTAATACCCCGTCTGAAAGCCTGCAAAAGCTTGTCCTCCGGCATAAGATAGTTTGCAGCCCATCTCAAAGCCCTGTATTCAGCCCGGCTGATATTAACCCTGTCACTATAGTGATAATGCACACAGGGAAGGCAACTGCCAACAGTAGTCACATGGTGCCCAATCTCTTCACCCAAGACGGTCCTAAATTCACGGCGGTTGCCGAGCAGATCATGGGCTAGCCCGATAACAGGCGGCAAGCCCGGTTCGTAGACATAAATCCCCCGCACTGGAGGGATAAGGTCCCAGTACTCGACCTTGATCCTTAGATCGTAGGCAAGCTTTAACAGCGTAAAAGGCACGAATATCAACCTTCCTTATTGCCATTATCCTTCTTGCCGTACTTCTGCCGTATATAGGCCAAAAACTCTTCTACGCTTCTCCTTGCTTCCTCTGGCAAATCTGCCATAGGATCGTCCGTTCTGTGGGCTGCAATTGTAGTGAAGTTCCTTGCTTGTGGAGGTGTGGGGTCGTCGGTGCGACCAAGGAGGTAATCTACAGTAACATTAAGCGCATTAGCAAGTTTAATAACAGTTTCCAAATCGGGGGCATGAATCCCACTTTCCCATTGAGAAACTGTGGACTTACCCACATGGGCTATCTTACCTATATCTTCTTGACGCAAATTGCGTTTAATTCTTAACTCTTTGAGCCGCTCCCCGAAATTCACCGATGCCACCTCACTTATAGTATAGTTCAGGATTCCTGAAATTACAATTAAGTTCAGGGAAAATAAAATTACATCTTGACAAGTTCAGAGATACTGAATTATAATGAGTTCAGAGGCGGTGAACTAAACCGCGTGAGGTGGTGTCCCAGTGCACAAGCTAGAACAGATTCGAGAAAGACTACAGATTAACAAGTCCGAAATGGCTCGTAGATTAGGAATTTCAAAGAGTAATTACTCCATGATAATCCACGGACAACACGGCATTTCAAAAAGAGTCGCCCTGACAATTCATCAGAAATTTGGCGTTCCGTTAGAGGAGATTTTATGCCCGCCAGTTCACCGAACCGGAACCGGCGCCCAGGCTGCCACCTTGGACACCGATCAGCCGGCAAGTGCTTGATCCATTTTGAGTTTACCACTGGAAGCCATTAAGGCAAGAAACTCTGATTCAGAAAGGAGGGGAAACCGTGTATCGTGAGGCCCGCAAGAAAGCAGGTTTGAGCCTTGAAGAGGCTGCCTTCCGGCTCCATGTGGCGCCGCGGACTCTCAGCAAATATGAATCCGGGGAGATAATTCCTCCACCTGAGGTGGCGCTCGGGATGAGCCGCGAGTACAAAATCCCCTGGCTTACCCAGCACTACTGCCGGGAGTATTGTGCGATCGGCCAGGCCTATAGCTATGAGGTCCTCGACCGGGTAAATACTGACCCGGCGTCGGTGATGCTGAAGCTCGTAGGGGAGATGGCGGAGGCCCAGGCGGTGCTCCAGAGGATGCTTGAGCTCGCCGTGAACAAGAACCGGCGCGAGGATTTCTCAGACAGAGAATGGGCAGAGTTTACCAAGTGCCTCCACGAGTTTCTTGATGTTGAACACACCATAGAGACCCTCAAGATCAGCCTTGGCAAATGGTGCGATGTATCGGATTTAATCTCTCAACACAATCGCAAGTGTTGGGAGCGCGGATATGCATCTAAGAAAAGTGCGTGACACGGGGAGGAGATCGGGATGTATCAAAAGCTTAAAAGATGTGGTCTTACAACTCCACGGGCACAACAGTTTTACGCCGCATTGAAATGTTTCGGACGGTGGCAGAAGTCAGTAAGCTACGCGGGTACGGTTCAAGAGTTCCGAAAGGTGCTTCGCCTGGCGGCGCGCGACACGAGGCCGCTACGACTAGTGCGGAACGAGGTGGCATAGGTGGCTCGGGAGTTTCTTAGTCCAACAGAGGTAGCAGAAATCTTAGGAGTCAGTCGTCAGCACGTGGTGCGGATGGTTAATCGACATGATTTACCTGCTATCTGGGTGGGACGTGTCATCAGAATCAGCAGGGAGGAGCTAGACAAGTTCATCGCTGCCGGTGGCTGCCGCCCGGAGCGGGAGCGGGTAAGCCTGCCAGCATACCGGAGGCGGCGGAGGCGAGCGGTATGAAAAGAGGGCTGAAGTCCTGGCCCTGCCTCAGCCCTAAAAAAGGGGTTATGGAACAAGATCTTCACTTTCCAGCCTACCATGCCGGACTGGAGGGTGTCAAGGGGGGTCCTGGGCATGAAATCACGCGAAGCATACGACGAGCCCACAGGAGCCTGCATGCAATACGGAGGCATGAGCGAGTGCCCCCGGTGGCCGGATCGGATCCCGAGCCCGTGCTGTGTGCTGAGTTGCCCCCGATTATGTTGGGCGGCATGTCTAAGATTCGATGCTGTGGGTGAGGACTGCCCGCACTATGCGGAGGTGCTATAGAGATGGCAGCCACAGTATTAGCTCCCACAAGGGATATAGATCGTGGAGAATGGCTTGCCCTGCGTCGGCGCGGTATTGGTGGCAGCGATGCTGCCGCTGTAGCTGGGTTGAATCCATATAAGTCGCCCGTAATGGTTTGGCTTGAGAAGACGGGGCAGATCGAGCCAGAAGAAACCACTAACGAAGCCGCATACTGGGGGCAAATGCTCGAGGACCTAGTAGCGAAGGAGTTCTCCTTACGCACCGGCTTAAAGGTTCAAAGGCGTAACGCGATCCTCCAGCATCCCGAGCATCCTTTCATGATCGCGAATCTGGACAGGATCATCATTGACAAGAAGCACGGGAACGGGGTCCTGGAGTGCAAGACAGCCTCGGAATACCTCAAGGGTTCCTGGGCTGATGATAGGATTCCCGACTCCTACATGATCCAGATTCAGCACTATCTAGCCGTGACAGGCCTCCAATATGGTTACATAGCGGTCCTGATAGGCGGCAACAAGTTCCTCTACAAGCGGATCGAGAGGGATGAGGAGATCATCAGCTACCTCATCAAGATTGAGCAGGACTTCTGGAGGCTCGTCGAGGCTGGAACTCCTCCAGCGTTCGACGGCTCCCCTGCCTCGACAGAACTCCTCAAAAAGCTCTACCCGGAAGGTAAACCTGAAGAGATTCTGCTGCCAAACGAGGCTGAAACACTGATCCGCGAATATGAGGAGGCCGCTGAGTACGAACGACAGTGGGCCGAACGCAAGGAGGAAGCGGCCAACAAGCTGCGAGCGATGCTCGGTGAACATGAAATTGGCGTGATAGGAGAGCGACGGGTAGAATGGAGGACTATAACGAGCAACCGGCTTGATACTAGGGCCTTACAAAACGATCACCCAGATATTTATGCGCAGTATGTAAAGCCAAGCACATATCGGAAATTCAGTATCAGGTAGGGAGGGACGTAAAGGTGGCCACGAATGGCAACCTGAAGGATAAACTGGCCGAGAGAGCCGCAACGCCGGCAAGGGCAAATGATCCGGCCAATACCGTATACGCATATCTGAAAAAGATGGGTCCCGAGATCGCCCGAGCGTTACCGAAGCATATGGACCCCGATCGACTAGCGCGGGTGGCCCTTACCACTATCCGGGCGAATCCCAAACTCCTGCAATGCAACATCCAGTCTTTGATGGGCGCAGTGATGCAGGCGGCCCAGCTCGGGCTCGAGCCCGGGCTCCTCGGACACTGCTATATTATACCCTTCGGGAATGAAGCCCAATTCATGATCGGGTATCGAGGAATGATTGACCTAGCCCGCCGATCAGGAAATATCGAAAGCATCCAGGCCCATGAAGTCTACGAGAACGACTACTTCAAGCTCAAGTATGGGCTGGAGGATACCCTGGAGCACATCCCATGGCACCTGCGCGAGGATCAGAAGTTCGACGAACCGGGAGCCTTCCGGGGCTGTTATATGGTCGCCAAATTTAAGGACGGCGGCCACCAAATCCACTACATGAGCAAAAAGGAAATAGATGACCATCGGAAGAGATCGAAGACCGGCAACAATGGGCCCTGGATGACCGACTACATTGAGATGGCGAAGAAAACCGTGGTCCGCAGCGCTTGGAAATGGCTCCCGATCAGTATCGAGATCATGAGGCAGGTCGAGAGCTCGGATGAAACCGTGAAGAAGGAGATCAATGAGGATATGACTCTCGTTCCCGATGAGTCGGACGTGATCGAGGTAATCCCGATTAAATCAGAAGAGGCCCAGGAGCCAGAAATGGAGCCCGAGATAAGACATAACCCGGATACATCACTTTCTTCAGATAACCTCTTCTCATCAAAGGCGCAATAGCGCCAAGACAAACCAGATTGGGCCGCCCCACTTGATATATTGTGTATGTCAAAACTAGGAACGAAAGGAGAGAAAAATCTCATTCGTCCCTTCGTCCCGACTTGCCAAGCCCACGGCTGACGGGGCGGCCCTAATAAATGGGAGAGATACCGGTGGAAGAGAAACACATGAGAATCTGGAGATACCTGCAAAACTGCAAAGGCCGCGACAAGGCCCTGACCTCGAAGCAGCTCTCCCGGCTCACAGGGATGAGCGAGCGCGAGGTGCGGGCCGTGATTGCCGAACTCAGGCGAGATAACTACCCGATCGCGAGTGCGGTGCACCCGCCATATGGGTTCTTCCTCCCTGAGGGCATCGATGAGGCCAGAGAGTGCCAAGCCCATCTTTACAGCCGGATGCGGGAGCTTGGGATCACGGCGCGGGCCCTGGATCGGGCGTTTGGGGAGCATCTACCGGGGCGCCAGATGATCCTCGATTTGTTCGGGAAGGGGGAGAGCGCGTGATGCCATACCAATACCTCTATCGCGGGCACATGATCTTTGTTTCAGACGGAATCTCGCAAGGTAAGGCTTGGGGTGCATTCTACCGGCATAAGACGGGCTCATTGAGACGTTTCAAGGCTCTGCCTATGCGCAATACACGAGAAGAGGCCCAGCGCGATCTCGATGAGTGGGCTAGGACCAAAGGATTGACTCCATATCCGTATATAGGGGGCGGTGAACAAGCATGACCCGCCGGCGTCGCAAAAAATTTTACCCTTTAATTCTGGCAATATTAACCTGCATTGGAATCTACGTTAGCTGTATCCAGCCATATCCACCCCACCCTCCCCCGGGGGCCGGGGGACTCCCCCTGGCTCAACAAAGAGTGATCGAAAGAGTGGATGTGTGGAGTAAATATGGCCTTGAGGCAATACCCGTAGCCCCTGAACCTCATATCGTTCAACCTGGCGAGACAATATGGCATATCGCGAGACTATACAAGTTGCCGGGGGATATACGGAAGACCGTGGATATTATCAGAGAGCTCAACGGGTTATGGGGACCCGACGGGCCGCGATTACAGGCCGGTCAAATGTTAAAGGTCCCAGAGACAAACCCGAACGAGTGGGCATTAGCGGTCCAGAAAGCGTGGGCCAAAGCTAGATGAGTTATGAGGCTGGGTATGGAGATGTTGATCGGCTCCGGGGATCGCTCCCGGAGCGCATAAGAAATGTGCTGACGGCGGGGAAGTGAACACATGGCACGTCCACTTAAGGAAGGCATGGATTATTTCCCACATGATACTGATGCCTCGAATGACGAAAAAATAGAGGCCCTCAGAGCTTTATATGGCAACGACGGATATGCCTTCTACTTCATCTTGCTTGAGCGGATATACCGCACGGAGAACGCCGAGCTGGACATTTCCAAGCCGGCGGTATTGGCTGCACTCATAAACAAGGTGCATGTCACCAAAGAGCGATTCGATGAAATGCTTGAGACCGCATTTGATATTGGTTGTTTTAACCGTGAAGCATACGAAGAACGCCGTATTTTGACAAGCAATGGGATCAAAAGGCGGGCCGCAGAGATACAAAAGATGCGGGAGCGGTGGAGAAAGCGGAAGGCAAGCCAGGAAAATCCCGTAGACAAATCAGAAGTTTTCCCTGAGGAAAATGGGGGAGATAATCCAGGAGAAAAAACCGAAGAAACGCCGGAAAGTAAAGAAAAGAAAAGTAAAGAAAAGAAAAGTACAAGTACTACTACCACCCCCCTACCCCCCTCCTTCAAAGAGGGGGAATCGGTGGCGGTAGTGGGTGTTGAAGCGGAAAAACGCGAAGTTACCGAGTTCATGACTAACTCGTTCATCATAGGTGCCAGCGCGTTTCAAGTCGATATGCTTACAAGTTGGGTCGACGATGGCATGAAGGCTGACGCGATCATCTATGCGATGGAAATCGCCCTTGCAGCCAATAAGCGGGAGCCACGTTACGTCAAGGGAATCCTCAAGCGTTGGTTCGATGCTGGGGTGAGGACGCGTCAACAGGCGGAGGCATATGAGGCTGAGCATAGGCGCAGCGATATCCGCGCATCTCCTTCGGATGGCGGTGGCAGCAGAGTCCTTAGCGCGGAGGAGACGCGGAAATACCTAAGACAACTCCGGGAGGCCGTGAACAATGGATAACCTTAGACAACCCCCTATGAATCTTGATGCTGAGAAGGCTGTCCTTGGCTCTATGTTGATTGATCCTGACACAATCGACGTAGTTGCGGATATTATAGGGCCCGGCGATTTTTATAGTCCCTTATACGGCAAACTCTTTGAGGTGTTGCTTTCTACAAGGCAGGCGGGCGACGCGATAAATGTCGTCACCGTGAATAACAGAGCCAGCGAGCTCGTTAAAAGACTCGGCGGAGTGAGCGCACTTATTGAGATAAGCAACTCGGTCCCAAGTTCTGCGGAGGCTGAGGCATATGCGAAGATTGTTCAACAGAAATCAATCCTGCGGGCTGTAATCAGAGCGGCAATGGAGAGCCAAAAGGATGCCTATGATGATCTTGATGCAGATGAGGTTTTGCAGAAGGCGCAACAGAGGTTCTTGAATATCGGGCTTTCTAGTAGGGTTGAGGCGCATCCCATAAGCGATGTCGTGGCTTGCGTAATGGAACGGATCGATGAACTTCAGGAGCGCAGATCGGGAATAAGTGGTTTGGAAACAGGGTTCTATGATTTAGATAACGCTACCTCCGGTTTGCATGAAGGGGAGCTAATTATAATTGCTGGACGTCCTGCGATGGGCAAAACGACATTTGCCTTGGATATTGTGCGGCACGTGGCGATTGAACTCAAGAAACCGGCACTTATCTTTTCGTTGGAGATGCCGCGTGAGCAGGTTGTGATAAAACTGATGTCGGCTATCTCAGGGGTTAACGGGCAGGCGATTCGGACGGGATTCTTCGCAAAGGAGGACTGGCCTAAGCTTGTGGAGGCCTCCGGTATTCTGGGGGACGCACCTATCGCGATAGTGGACGAGCCGGGCTTATCCGTAGGCAAATGCCGGATGCTGGCGAGGCGGATGAAACAGCAGAGGGATATACACCTGGTCATGGTCGATTACATGCAATTGCTCGTGGCTGATGGCAGGTACGAGAGCCGCCAGCAGGAGATGTCGGCGATAACAAAAGACTTGAAGCTCATGGCCCGTGAACTGCAGGTTCCCGTGATTGCGTTGTCACAGCTTAACAGGGCTGTTGAGATGCGCCAAGATAAGAGGCCGACCCTTGCAGATTTAAGGGAGTCCGGCGAGATAGAGCAGTCGGCCGATGTCGTAATGCTGCTATATCGTGAGGATTATTACAAAAAAGACAGCGACAAGCCTGGGATCACGGAGATCATGCTGGCCAAACAGCGCATGGGCACCCCATGCACAGTAGAGCTAAAATTCATGCCCGCACTAAGCCGTTTTGAGAATCTATCTATGCTGGAGGAACTGATATGAACCTCGGCGACCACCCTCATAAGGCGGAAATTGAGGCAATTAATAGGCGGATCGAGATTCTCATGGATAACATCGACTGGGACAGCGAAGATAGCAAGACCCGGGCGCGGCAAAAGCTCGGGATGTTGATTGAGGAGAGAGAAAGGCTTTGGAATGAAGGGCTGAGGAGGGAGGCCTGACCATGTGGCTGATCATTGCGGTTTACACTGCAGTCTGTCTCGGGGCGGCGGTCTATTACCAGCGATTGTATGTGCGTGAGGCTGAGGCTAATACCAAGCTTAAAGATTGGCTGTTTGAGGTCATCAAGCGCAGGCGGGAGCGCGAGATCAAGATTGGAGGGACTGACGAATGAAAAGGCTGTCTCGCGAGGAGATTCGGCTGGCGGCACAATTCCTGTTCGAGCTCCTCGAGCTCCAGGCCCGGGGAGCCTCGGGGAAGGAGCTCGAGTCGTGGCGGGCCCGGGTGCTGAAGGCGTTTCCGCCGGCGGAGCATCGGGAGGAGTTCATCGTTACGGTCCGCGAGATACTGCGGGCGAAGGGATACGAAGACTTGGAACGGATACTGGGGGTGGCGGCGTGATATGCGAGACATGCCAGTTATACATGGCGCATTCGGGCAGTTGCCTGGAATACGGCCTGCTTACTCAAATGCCAGCTAAGTGTCCTAAATACGTTGAGGATACCTGGATAGTTATGGTGAAGAACAGGAAGGAGAGACGGGTTAATATGGCTAACGAAATTCAGACTTCACCGGCGGCCGCGCCCGATTTTGAGGCCGAAGTCCTGCGGCTTGCCAGGGAAGAAAAGCTATCCGGGCATATGATAGCGAAGAGGCTTGGTACTTACAGGGGCAAAGTTTACAAGATTTTGATAGAGCATGGTTTACACAAGTCGAGGCCGTGTACGAGGACTGTAAAACAAGTGGACAAGGTGGTACCTGGCGAGTGCGGGACCTGCTGCCATGAAGTCGTATGTGCGATCAAGGAGAAGGCTCAGGCAAACAAGGATTGGGCAATATGCCGGCACTGGATGAGGAAGGAGGGCGCGGCGTGATGGCGGCATATGCGAGTGATTATGCGGTGATTGACTTTGAGAGGTCTTTGTGTGGCGATTGCGCTAAGCTTGATACCTGCATAATGGTTCGAAAACTCGAGGAATGCTACGATCCGTTTTGGGAAGTGGAGACAACACTTTCCAAATGCAATCGGTATTTGAGTATGAGCACGCTTAGGGAGGACAAAGATGGGCGGAAGAGCACCGAAGCGCAAGGGTAGTAACGGAGAGCGCGAGCTCGTCCGGCTCCTCGGGGGACAGAGGGTGCCCCTCTCCGGGGCTGCCGGCGGGGACTATGCCGGGGATGTGGTGGTCCCGGGGCTCGGGCGGGGCGAAGTAAAGCGCCGGCGCGATGGATTTCGACAGATTTACGGGTGGTTAGAGGGCCGGGATTTCCTGGCCCTAAGAGCAGACCGGAGAGATTGGCTGATCGTGTTGCCAATAGAGAGAGTCCTGCAATTGCTGAAGCGGGAGGTATCATGATGGCAGTATCGTTTTCTGAGGCTCCTGAAGTCCAGGAAATCGCTGAAAAGCTGATTGAGGAGTATCACGATCATCTAAAGCAAGCCAGAATCAAGTATTTGTTTAGGTCCGGTAATTGGACCGCTGGGTGCAAGACGATCTGGGCTAAGGCGACGAAACTAAGCGCCCAGCAGACATATCTGACCGGATTTGATTTCGTCATTACTGTCAATAGGGACATATGGGCGAAGCTGACAGTGGAAGCACGAGAAGCGCTGGTCGACCATGAGCTAAGCCACTGCAGCTGTGACTACGATCCCCTTGGCAGGCCGATCTGGCGGACGCAGGGGCATGAGGTCGAGGACTTTGCGGATGTAATCCGCCGGCACGGATTGTGGAGCGTCGAGCTGGAGGCACTAATGAGGGCCGCGGAGGAATATCGGCAGTTGGCCTTGTTTGAGGATAGGCGGGTAGAGTTAAGGCCGACGGGAACAAATGGGAGGATGAGCTAGAGTGGCCGGCAGGATAGAGCTTATCACGGGGCCGATGTTTAGCGGGAAGACGACGGAACTGCTCATGCGTAAAGATTACCATCAGCGCTCAATTGTCAGGAGCACAAAAGTATTGGTGCCTACGCTATTGGGCCAAAAGGAATGGATTGACCTCGAGACTCATGATGGTAGGCAATATCAAGCTAGATGTTGCGCAGACCTAGAGAAACTATTCCTACAGATGCACGATCACAAATGTAAATTGCCAGTACTCGTTTCCATTGACGAGGTCCAGTTCTTCCCTCCCGAGGTCGTTCCAGTCATCGAGCGGGCCGCCCGGGAGTGGGGCTGGACGATCATATGTGCGGGGCTGTTGCTGGATTTTAAAAACGAGGCGTGGGCTACGACAACTGGCATATATGACATAGCTGACACAATAATAAGCTTGCGGGCACGATGCACAATTTGTGGAGCACTGGCCGACCGGACCCAGCGCCTCCACCTCGACGGCACCCCGGCGCGGGCGGACGAGCCCAGGATAGTGGTCGACGACGGCAGCGTGCGGTATGAGCCACGGTGTTGGAGGTGCCACGTGGTGGGGGGTGATAAGGGAGCGATATGAGCAAGATTTTTGAGCATCCGTATTTCGTGACGCCGCACGCGGTGGATAGGTTCCGGGAGCGGATAGCTGATATTCCTCCGGCTCAAGTCATCGAGGCTGTGCAGGATATGCTCCAGGCTCCCGGCCTCCCTGTGGATGCCGAGATGCGGGACGGGAAGTTGGTTCTCATATATCGCGGTTCTTTCAACGGGAAGGCGGTCTACCTTCCCGTTGTCAGAGAAAACGATAAAGAGTGGCCGATCGTGCCCACCGTGATGGGCGAGGAATGCGTTATTCATACCGTCCTCGCCCACAAGAAGGATCTTAAATCGCGGCAGTGGCGCTATAGCGAAAGGAAGGCGTTGATAGCACCGCTGCGGGATGCTGGATTCACAATCCGCCAGTGCGCGCAGATACTTCGGTTGGCTCATACCACAGTGGAACGTCACCTAAAGAATGCTGGTCTAACAGCAAGGAAGGCGCGCCCCTGGACGGAACAGGAGAAGGAACGGCTCATACGCTTGTATGCTACTGGCAAGAGTTATGATGTCATAGCTCGGAAACTTGGTCGCAGTGAGAATGCCATAAAGATAGCGCTCTGCCGGCGCAGGAAGCTGATTCGGGCGGACCCTGAGAAACAGCAGGTGCTCAAGGTGTTAAGTTTTTGTATGAATCCGAATCGTATTCTGAAATTAGCCAGAGACATGGGGCTATTAGATGAGCTCAGGCGACGAGAGGAGGGGCAAGTTTGAGTTGTGCGTTGGAATTTATCTATGAAGCCACGATGAGAACACCGGATGTCGCCGTCCCGAATGGATCCACCGTGCATTATGATCCTGCGCCCAGAGGGGAGCTTATCGGGACATGCTGGCTGTGCGGGTGCCTTACTACTTCCGGGCATCCCAAGAACAAGATCATCAAGCCGACATTTACTGACTCCAATTTGGCGAAGGCGCCCTGGAGCGGCGTGGTCTGCGACCACTGCGCATGGGCGCTGTCATACCGGAGCCTGCGGAATTATTCGATCCTCGCGACATGGAACGAGATGCGGCACCCGTCGAGAGCGGAGGTCCGGGAAGTGCTGTTGAATCCGCCGGAACCGCCATTTGTATTATGCGTTGCAGACAGCGGTCAGAGGTGGCTCCATATCCGCTCGAAGATCACATATCGGGATGGCCCCATGATCGTCAGGTTTGAGGACCTAGAAGTAAGGATTACACCTTTAGAATTCGCCAGGCTCCTGGAGCCGATCGAACGGCTGTATCAGGTATTTACCAAAGATGAGATTGCCTCGGGTACGTTCAAGAGCCATAAAATTCAAGAGTTTGGGATAGCAGAATGGGAACGGTTATGGAGCCAAATTGCGCGGCACCGGGCGTCAGGAGCGTTTAAGCTGGCGCTATTTGTGGCTCAGAGGAAGGAGGAAGAGACGGAATGTATTACGGCTTCGAGACATCAGACGAAAATGCTGGTATAGCAGCGCTACTTGTTTACGGAGTTTATCGCAGTCGGGATGTCAAGAGATTCAAGATCACCCCAGATATGTGGGGTACGATCGAGCGGGCCGTGAAAAGCAGTGCCAAACGGGCGCTGGACTTGCACGACTTCATCGAGAAGTTAAAACCGAAACTCATGTGTTCGGCGCTGAAGCCCCGTTGGATGGATACCAACCCCGGAACAATTACGATGGTTCAGAACCCAGAGACTGGCGAGCTGATCCAGAAGACCGATTCAGGCCGACGGCAATTCTGGGTAGAGATCCTTGAGGAGATCGATCACAGGCCGGTGTTGGACATTTTATATCAAAAAACATCCTGGGTGATTGCACTGGTCCGGGATAGGCTCGAACGAGAGAAGCCACTTGAACAATCTGGCTTGATCAAAGAAGACGAGGAGGAGATAGTTGATGCAGAACTTGCTTAGTGGGAGACTGGAGTCCATATTCACTCTACTTTCGCCTCTTTCGCATATCGGGAGTTCCATTGGCCCCGATAGTTATCTTGCTACACAAAGCATCCTGGGGGCCGATGGAAACCCTACCGAGGTATTCGTCTACTCAGGGAACGCCCTGCGTGGCATGTGGCGCGATGCTGGCGCGAAGTATATGCTGGATAAGTTAGGCGCCGGCGCGACGTTGCAGATTCCTTTGGAGCTGTTCCATCTATTCTTTTCGGGCGGTTCCATCGGCGGGGATCAGGCTATCGACATCGACCAGGCGCGCAGGATCCGGCAGGCTGTCCCTCATCTGTCCGTATTTGGCGGAGGGGTTGGCAATATGATTTTGCCGGGAAAGATCAGCGTCGGCGAAGGCCTTCCTGTCTGCCGCGAGCTGGCGCATATCATTCCGGATAGCTGTCCTGGTAACCGGGAGCTATCCTGGCGGCAAATGACGACCGAGGTTAGTTACACCCGGAAAGACGATGCTAAAGACGAGCTTCTGCGGCCGTATATTCAGGATTTGAGTGCGCCGGCGTTGAATGCTTCGAAGCAGACCCAGATGGCGCTGCTTACAGATAGCGAGACTACTGATGCTGCGCCTAAAGGCAAGGGCAAGAAGGACAAAGAAGGCAACACCGAGGACGATCGCCGACCGCAACAGATGCGCTATACCCTCGAGGTCTTCTGCCGTGGTGCCGTCCTTTGGCAGGAAACTGTATTTCAGGGGCTCACCGAGATCGAACTCGGTGCCTTAGTCGCGGCTATAGCCGAGTGGTCCAAACAGCCCTATCTTGGCGGACAGGCCCGGATTGGGATGGGCAAAGTAAAGGTCGACATGTCGTGGGAGCTCGTTGGTAAAGAGAAAGAGCGGTTCTTAAGCATATCTGATGGGAAGTGCCTCTTGTCCCAGCCAGCTGGCGAGGCGAAGGAGAAGTATGATAAGTTCCTTGAGAAATATGCTGGCTATCTCGAGGAGAAGAGGGATGGTCTCATCAAGGCGATCAGCGGGAAGGTGGCGAACGCATGAAGCCGCTCAAGATTACAGCCTACATGCAGACCGGGAAGATAGCGACGACCGATCTCTATCTTCCCCTCGACTCCATCTTGGCGGAGGCCTGGATGAGAAAATACCATCCCGAACGCATGGCCGGGAGCCAGAGTAGCATCAAACCTGAAGATTTCATTATACCTGAGCTTCCGCTTGAGCGCCGGGGCGAGGGCGACGATTGGTATTGGGCTTGCTCATTCGCCTGTGGCGAGCCTCGGCAGGAAGAGATAGTTCACTGGCATAAACGATTCGACCAGGCGTTGGGGGAACAGTATGTCGACTTCGAAGGACGCCGGGGCAAGGTCGATACTCATAGCGGTGCCTATAAAGGCTATCGAATGCCATTGGTGACGTATCTTATCTCTAAGTTAGAATGGTATGCTATGGGAGACGCGGATGGCGTAGGGGAGCTACTACGCGATGTGACTCATATCGGGAAGAAGCGCAGTCAGGGATATGGTCGCGTGGCGCGGTGGGATGTCGAGGATTACCCGGAGGACCTTTCCCACCTCCGGGCGCTCCCCGATCCCGATGGCGGGGAGATGGGGATCCGGCCTCCGTATTGGCTCGCGTGGCAGTGGAGGCGGGCCAGGATCCCGGATGATCCGAGATTGGCGTGCAATGCGGTATTGGGGGTAAATTGATGCCTGAATATGAAGTTGTAGGAAGCAGTTGGTTCGCGAAAGTTAAAGAGGTGCCAGGATATCCACATTTACGCATTGCAATTGAGGCCAACATCATTAACCGAAAAAGACTAGATATGATTACCCTTCGGGCGCTCAAGACGATCCAGGAATGGCTAAGCCTCTGCAATTGTCCAAGTGTAAGCTTTAGCTGCGGCAAGGATAGCACGGTGGTGGCGCATTTGGCAAGGCGTCTTAAGCCTGACATTATCATACTACGCCACAGCTCGGCAGAGGCGCACCTTCCCGATGTTGTTGAGATGATGCAGTATTGGCGGGATGAACTAGGAGCTAACATTGAGGAATTCGTCTTTGGTAGCTTGTTTGAATGGTATCGCAAATACGGGTTAGATTCACCGTCCATTGATAGGCTTTACAAAAAGCGAGTCAGCGAGTATGAAAGAGCACGGGGCATTGATGGCGCGGTTCGTGGAGTACGGGCTGAAGAGTCTGCTGCCCGGCGCAATCTCGCAAAATATTCAAAGCGAATTAGGCAGCAGAATGGCATATGGATATGCGATCCTATAATTGGCTGGACGTCGGATGATGTCTGGGCATATATCATGTTCCACCGGCTTCCTTATGCCCAGCTATATGATTTACCTGATTCCACTCCACGAGAAAAGCGCCGGCTCGGTTCAGTGTTCGGGGTTAGCGCGGCGCAATATGGCAGGTTGGTTTGGCTCAAGAAGTATTACCCTGAATTGTACGGGGTTTTCTTAAAGGAGTTTCCGGAGGTAAGTAAATATGTCTGACTGGTATCGCTGGGAGCGCAAAGACAAAGGAGATGTTATTTTGTTGGAACCATGGATCCCTGAAACAGCTATGGAAAATGAAGATAAAACAACCCCAAGAATTTGTGTCGCGCCTTCGCCGGAAGAAGCATTTGCTGCATTACGTAACTCTGCTCCCAAAGATATCTCATTTTTGGTTCTATATAAATTGATTGATCCGGTTCCCATTTATCGGCCAACAAGGGAACAGGTTCCAGACGTTCACAAGACTAATGAACACTGGATTCTGTGCCCTGCAAAGTTTAGGAAAATAGATATTTCTGGTATAATTGGATTGGAGGTGCTCAGGTGAAGCATTTAAGAATACAGATGGTTGCAGTATCGCAAAATGAATTGAGATTGCTCACTGAGCTCAGAAAAATACCTTATGGTGAAGCGCTTGTAATTATGCGGGATGGACAACCCAGACGGATAGAAAGGCTCAAAGAAAGCATAACACTGGATGATCAGGAAGAGACCCATTAGTTTAGTTTATAGTCCCAGAGCGAAGAACGCGCGGGAGTTTACCTGAAAGGTGGCTCCCGCTTTCGCTTTATCGGGGGTGAGAAGGTGCTAACGATACTCGAATACATCTGGCTCACAAACAGAATGGTTATCCTCCGCCTCCTGGGCCTCCATCTCCTCGAGGGCTCCCTTGTCGAGACTGTCATTCACGAGCCGCTATCCCGAATCGAGGCGCCAAGCGAGTATGAGCGCCTGATGCGGCACTCCGCCTACCGCCGGGCCCGGGGCGGCGCCCTGAGGCAGGTGAGGTTTGGGTGAGCATCGATCAAGACTCATGGTATCCTGAGACGGAGCGCATGATTGCTGACTACTGGCGGGCTAAGGTCCGGATGGAACGACTTCGGGCCAAGGAGGATGCTTTGTTGGCGTCAATAAAGCGATTGGAGCTACAGCTTGAGGAGGTCAGGCGCATACCAGGGCTAACAGCCAAATACGGGCTGGTGCCGCGGGCCCAACGGGGTGCAGACCGGGATTACTCTGATTTGATGGTTGAATATGAAGAGCAGATTGATAAGATCACCAAAATCCTGCTGGAGAAACAAAAGCAGCTCGCTAGTATCCGGCATAGGCTACTGGAGTTACAGGAGCTCATAGCGCCTATGGAGGCCATCATGGCCAAACTCACGAGCGAGGAGCGCTTGATCACCGAGCAGAGATATATCTATCGCAGAAGCAATTATCAGATAGCGGAGTTATTGCACTGTAGTGAACATCGACTAAGATATATGCTCAAACGAATTATAAGCAGGGTGGCTGAGTGGACTGGCAAAAAAAGGTGTCGCAAAATTGACGCACCGGAAATGGGAAAGCGTGGTATTATGGTATCGTGAGAACGAGCGGCGAGGAGCCGCTTTTTTATTTGGGTGACTGCATTGAATCGTCCTTTACGTCCATGTGCGCGGGTTGGCTGTCCTACCCTGGTGCAACCACCGGAAAGATACTGTCCGGAACATGCGAAAGAAGAGGCGACTCGAAAAGCCGAATGGCAGCGCCGCTATGACCAGCAAGCGAGAGATTCGCGGGTCGTGGAGTTCTACCATAGCCAGGCATGGCTGGCTTTACGGCGACGGGCACTGGAACGGGATGCATATCTTTGTCAGCCGTGTTTGAGGGAGCATCGAATCACGCCGGCTGATACGGTTCACCACATAGTACCGATAGAGCAAGACTGGGACAGGAGGCTGGACCTCAGTAACCTGGAAGCGATTTGTCGGGCCTGCCATAACCGGCTGCATGGCCGCGGGGAGGGAGTGTCTCAGGCGACGCAAGTGACCTTGGTCTGCGGTCCGCCTGGCAGCGGCAAAACAAGCTATGTACGCGAGCATGCGCGGCGCGGGGACCTGATTCTTGACCTGGATGCGATCTTCATGGCCATCAGCGGCCTGCCCTGGTATGACAAGCCCGAAGAACTGCTGCCCTTCGCGGCTGAGGCGAGGGATGCCATTCTCAGGCGGCTTGAACGCCCGAGCAATGTGCGGCGAGCGTGGGTGATCATGTCTGGGGCCAAGCGGCAAGAGAGGGAAAGCCTACGCCAGCGTTTACGTGCCAAGGTTGTTATGCTTGACGTGCCTGCTGATGAATGCATGAGGCGTATCAAACAAGACGAACGGCGTGCTCATCAGGTAGAAGAGTGGCGCGGGCTCGTGGAACGCTGGTGGCGGGAGTATGAGCCGTGAGTAAAACGCATATTATCTTCCGTTTTATGGTAGGGGGAGCATGAAAATTTTCCAACTTTTCCCATTGACCGGGCGCGCGCCTTTCCGCGCGCAAAATTCCGAGAATGATTGAGCCAGAAGGGGGTGGACAGGATGGGCCGAAGGGCGCGACCTGTAGAATTGCAGTTAATTAAGGGGAATCATCTCACAAGACGAGAAGTAGCGACCCGTCGTGATGCCGAGGCCTCCGTGCGCCCGCCGTCGTCCAGGCTAACCCCTCCTAAATGGCTGGATAAGGCTGCCAAGAAAGAGTGGCGACGCATTGTAAAGCTCATGGAAGGGCTTGGTATCCTAACCGATGTAGACGTTGATACCCTGGCGGCCTATTGTGATGCCGTAGTGCGGTATGCCGAAGCATCCCAGCAGGTCCGCGAGCAGGGGTTCGTGGTAATGAACGATAAAGGCACCCCGATTCAGAATCCCGCCCTGCTGGCGGTGGAGAAGTACTGGCGCATAATGTCGAAGGCTGCGGCGGCCCTGGGCCTGGATCCGACTTCCCGGGCATCCCTTGCTAAGGCGAAGGCTGCCGAAAAACCTAAGGATGAGTTCGAGGAGCTGTTTGGCAACCAGACGGCAAAGTCTGGGTGATAGTGCGTGGATGTTGTAACTCAATATGCTCGCGATGTAGTGAAGGAGCGGGAGCTAGCCGGCAAATGGGTGCGGCTAGCTTGTGAGCGGCACTTGCGCGACCTGGAGCGTGCAGGCACAGATGAATTCCCGTATATATTCGACCCGGCCCGAGCTGACCGGGTCTTTGCATTTTTCCGGTTCTGCCGACATGTGAAGGGGCCCCTAGCGGGCCAGCCGATAGAGCTGGAACCATGGCAGCAGTTCATCATCGGCTCCATCTACGGATGGGTGCACCGTGAGACGGGCCTCCGGCGATACCGGAAGGCCTACATTCAGGTCGCCCGCGGCAACGGCAAGAGCACCCTGCTTTCAGGCCTCGGACTATACATGCTCATGGCCGACGGAGAGGCCGGAGCTGAAGTCTACGCCACAGCGACCAAAAAGGAGCAGGCGCGGATCGTCTACGATGCCGCCCGAGTGATGGCTATCCGCTCTCCGGACCTGCTCCGGCGGCTGGAGCCCGGAAAGGCCGAGATCCTGTACCCGACCACGGCGAGTAAGTTTGCGCCGCTGTCGAAGGACACGAAAAGCCTTGACGGGTTGAACCCACACCTCGGCATCATCGACGAGTTCCACGCCCACCCGACTCGGGAGATGTATGATCTCCTGGTGTCGGCAATGGGCAAGCGGCTCCAGCCGTTGCTTTTCATTATCACGACCGCCGGCTTCGATCTTGCCTCGCCGTGCTACGAAGAATATACATACCTGACTAAGGTGCTTGAAGGCGAGTTCGAGAATGAGCAATATTTCGCTTACATCGCCCAGCTCGACCCGGAGGACAATCCTCAAGACGAAGCGACATGGATCAAGGCGAATCCGCTCCTAGCGGCAACAGAGGCTGGCATGGAGTACCTGCGGGCCGAGTTGCAGGCGGCACTCG
>DUMQ01000035.1 GCA_012839815.1 Bacillota bacterium
CGGGGCCTTTTGAAATTTGGCAAGGCCCTCGCGCCAAATTTCAACGGAGGCGCGCCGCAAGCGCGCCGTCCCCGGAACGCAACACCGTAAGTCCTGGGACGTGCTGGTAAACTGGCACAAATTAAGGAACCTAGAACCTACACTTAGGCGAGCAGGCCGCTCCGCCAGGCGGAGAGATGCGGGATACCCTATGCGAGTGCCAAAAATGGCAGAGATTTTTGCGCAGTAACTTGGGCTCTAATAAACCAATAATCAGCAGGGTGATGGGGAGGATGAGCATTATGATGAACGAGAGGGTTCTAGAAATAGTCAACTTGCTCATAAAGCTTATATTAAAGGAGGAAAAGTCCCCTGCTGGCGAGGTGACGCTCGTGCAGGATTTACTTTCGAGGGGGTATGACCCTGCTGAGATCGACGCGGCTTTTGGAATCATTTTCTCGGCTCCCGTAGAAAAGGAGGGCCGGAAGACGTTCTCATCGCGCGATATACTGCGCGCCCCGCGACCCCAGCCTCACCGGGTATTAAACCATGCTGAACGGCTAAAACTAACGCTCGAGGCCCAGGGCTTTCTCGAGGGCTTGACATACACCGGGCTGGTCCAGCCCGAGGAGCTCGAGGATGTTCTCTTATACGCTCTCCAGCTTGATACCGACGAGGTTGGAGTGTTTGAAGTGTCATGGCTCCTGGAGAAGACCGTAAAAGACCCGAACAGGCTTGCCATAATAACCGGCTCTGAGGCCAGGGATCAAGCCTTCTTTGATACCAGGCCAGATACCAGAATAGTTAACTAGAGGTGGCTAACTGGATTTAAGGGGTACAGGTTTAGAGAGTAGGAGTGTGGTTCATGTCAAATACACTTGTGATTGTCGAGTCCCCTGCCAAGGCGAAGACGATAGGTAAATTCCTCGGCAGGGGATATACAATTAAGGCGACAATGGGGCATGTCCGTGACTTGCCTCGCAGCCAGATGGGCATAGATATAGAAAACGGGTTCACCCCAAAGTATATTACGATACGCGGCCGCGGAAAATCCATCTCCGAGCTGAAGGAGGCGGCCAGGAGCGCGCGCGGTGTCCTTCTCGCAACAGACCCCGACCGGGAAGGGGAGGCGATCTCATGGCATTTGACTCAGGTGCTTGATATCGATGAGACAAAGCCGTGCAGGATAGAATTTCATGAGATCACAAAGAAGGCGGTTCTCGAAGCAGTTAAAAATCCGCGCGCGATAGATATGAACAGGGTCAATGCCCAGCAGGCGCGGAGAATCCTCGATAGGCTCGTGGGATACAAGTTAAGCCCCCTTCTCTGGAAGAAGGTCAGGCGGGGCTTATCAGCCGGAAGGGTCCAGTCCGTCGCTGTGAGGCTGATCTGTGACAGGGAACGCGAAATTGAGGAATTCGTCCCCGAGGAGTACTGGTCTATCGAGGCTACCTTCCGTCCCCGGAGCAAGCAGGAGGAGTTCACGGGCAGGCTTGTAGAGAAGGAGGGCAAAAAGCTTAGCATAAAGTCGGAGAGCGATGCAAGCCGTATAATTCACGATCTTGAAGGCGCATCATATGAGGTTGCCGAAATCAAGAGGAAGGAGCGAAGGCGCTACCCCGCACCTCCATTTACCACCAGCACGCTGCAGCAGGAAGCGTCGAGGAGGTTCGGGTTCGGTTCGCGAAAGACGATGTCCATCGCCCAGCAGCTCTACGAGGGCCTTGATATCGGCGAGGAAGGCAGCGTCGGGCTTGTGACCTACATACGTACGGACTCGGTGCGAATAGCCGAGGAGGCGATTCAGAGTGCGAGAAGCTATATCTTGCAAAAGTTTGGCAAGGATTTTTTGCCTCCGCAACCTCACCATTATAAATCCAAGGAAACCTCGCAGGATGCGCACGAGGCGATAAGGCCGACGAATGTATTGAGGGAGCCCGAATCCATAAAGCCATATGTAACGAGGGACCAGTACAGGCTTTACAAGCTCATATGGGAGAGGTTTATTGCGAGCCAGATGGAGGCGGCGGTATACGATGTTGTGAGCGTTGATATAACGGCGAAGGATTATCTTTTCAGAGCAACAGGCCAGACTGTAAAATTCATGGGTTTCATAGTCCTTTATATCGAGGGGCGGGATGATGAAGCCGAGGAGCGAGAGGAGAGGCTCCCCGAGCTCTCGGAGGGTGAAACCCTTGTCCTGGTCAAGCTCAACCCCCTCCAGCATTTCACCCAGCCCCCTTCAAGATATACAGAGGCCATGCTGGTCAAGGCGCTCGAGGAAAAGGGCATAGGCCGGCCAAGTACCTATGCACCCATTATAGATACCATTATCAAGCGGGGCTATGTCTACCTGGAGGACCGGCGCTTCAGGCCGACGGAGCTGGGAATCATCGTCGTTGACCTGTTAAAGGAGTATTTCCCTGCCATAATTGATGTCCAATTCACGGCAAATATGGAAAGCCAGCTCGATAAGATAGCGGAGGGGGAGTCTGAATGGGTCAGGGTGGTGGATGAATTCTACAGGCCTTTCCAGAGTTCCCTCAGGAAGGCCGAAGAAGCCATGGAAAAGGTTGTCATACCTGATAAAACCACTGACGAGCTCTGCCCCGAGTGCGGTCGCAACCTGGTCATAAAACACGGGCGTTACGGTGAATTCCTGGCCTGTCCCGGTTTTCCTGAGTGCAAATTCACGAAGAAGATTACCAGGGAGATTGGAGTCGACTGCCCCAAGTGCGGTTCTCCTATAGTGGAAAGGAGGACGAAGAAGGGGAGGAAGTTTTATGGTTGTAGCGCATACCCAAACTGTGACTTTGTTGTGTGGAACCAGCCTGTTGCAAAAACCTGCCCTCAGTGCGGGGAGATTCTTGTCAAGAAGCATCTAAAGGGTGGAACGGTTTATGAGTGCTCACGGGAAGGTTGCAACTACCGGGAAGATAGCGTATCCTGAGGCCATTGTCATCGGTGGAGGCCTTGCCGGAAGTGAAGCTGCGTGGCAGCTTGCAAGGCGTAATATCAGGGTCAAACTCTATGAGATGAGACCTTTGAAGATGACGCCCGCCCACCACACAGGCGATCTTGCGGAGTTGGTATGCAGTAATTCGCTGAGGTCAAATAGCCTTCAAAATGCAGTCGGGCTCCTTAAAGAGGAGATGCGCAGGCTTGGATCGTTGATAATGGAATGCGCGGATAGAACGCGGGTGCCGGCGGGCTCGGCCCTGGCCGTGGACCGGCAGGCCTTCTCGAGGCTTGTGACGCAAAGGATCGAGTCGTGCAGGAATATATCGCTTATCAGGGAAGAAGTCAAGGATATACCGGGAGACGGGGATGTCCCTGTAATCGTTGCCGCAGGGCCCCTGGCATCGGAGGCTATAATATCGGCCATCTCGAACCTGGTCGGCGTTGACTACCTTTATTTTTATGATGCGGTCGCCCCCATCGTCACCCTTGAATCGGTTGATTTCTCACGTTGTTTCTGGGGGTCTCGCTACGGCAAGGGAGGGGATGACTATGTAAACTGCCCGATGACTGAGGAGGAGTATAATGCCTTCTGGGAGGCGCTCGTGACCGCAAAAACGATGGAGACCAGGCCCTTCGAAAAACTCGTCGTCTTCGAGGGGTGCATGCCTATCGAGGAGATGGCGAGGCGGGGCCGGGAGGCATTGAGGTTTGGGCCCTTGAAGCCCGTTGGGCTGGTCGACCCCCGCACGGGGAAGCGGCCCTATGCCGTGGTTCAGCTCAGAAAGGAAAACGACCCCTGTACTCTCCTGAATCTTGTAGGGTTCCAAACCCGGCTCCTCTGGGGGGAACAAAAGAGGGTATTTCGGATGATACCCGGGCTCGAAAACGCTGAATTTACCCGCTACGGCGTCATGCACAGGAACACCTTCATTAATTCCCCGCGCGTGTTGAGGCCTACCCTGCAGCTTAAAGCCAGGGATTCCATCTTTTTTGCGGGCCAGATCACCGGCGTTGAGGGTTATGTCGAATCAGCCGCATCCGGCCTGGTGGCCGGGGTGAATGCAGCCAGGTTCGCCGCGGGGAACCCGCCTGTTGTATTCCCACAAGAGACCGCTCACGGGGCGCTCTGTCACTATATATGCACAGCCGACCCGGAGCACTTCCAACCTATGAATATTAACTTTGGCCTCATGCCACCGGTTGGGGGTCGAATAAAAGAGATAGATAAGAAGATTAAGATTTCCGACCGGGCTCTACTTGCTCTGAAAAAAATCGAGGAAATTGTGCTTGATGGGGTTGCTGAAATATTATAATTATGCTACAATTACTGTCTGATGAAAGCAAATCCTGAAGTTTCTATGGAGACTTTGACAGTTAAGGATCATTTGAGCCAGCATACGGAAGCCGGTGTGCGGGTTGTTTGACGGTTTTCTCCGGGAATTCTTGACATATATGACAGTGGAACGAAATGCATCGAAAAATACCCTTGAGAGCTACGAGAAGGATCTCAGGGATTTTATCCGGTATATAAATGGTGCTAATCTGGGCGACCGCGTCGACCACCTCGCAATTCGAGGTTACCTAGCTCACCTGCAGTCGGGTGGGTATTCGAGGGCAACGATCGCGAGACGCCTAGCGGCAGTGAGGTCTTTCTTCAGGTTCCTCTGTCGCCAGAATTACTTGGCAGTAAACCCGGCAAAGGGAGTTTCGACCCCGAAGCGGGAGAGAAAATTGCCAAAGTTTCTACATATAGAGGAAATTTCTTCTCTTATGAATGCTCCAGACAATTCGCCGTTTGGCCTGAGGGATAAGGCTATCCTGGAGACGCTTTATGCCACCGGGATACGCGTGAGTGAGCTGGTCGGTGCGGACCTGGCGGATCTGGATACGATCTCAGGCTATCTTCGCGTGTTTGGTAAGGGCTCAAAGGAAAGGTTGGTACCCGTGGGTAGGAAGGCCATGGAGGCTTTAGCGGTTTACCTCAGCGAAGCCCGCCCCGCCATCCGGGAGAGGGCGCGCAAGGTTTTTGGACGCCAGCCGGGAGGAGGGTATGGCGGAGAGGATGACGAGAAGGCTATATTCCTTAATAAAATGGGCACCAGGCTCTCGGTGCGAAGCGTCCAGCGCATGGTGGATAAGTACATACGCCGGGCCTGCATCCGGGGGAAGATGAGCCCGCATACTTTCCGGCATTCCTTTGCCACGCACCTCCTGGATCGTGGAGCGGATCTGCGGGCGGTCCAGGAGCTCCTGGGACATGCGAATATCTCGACCACCCAGATATATACCCATATTACCAGGGAGAAGCTCAGGACGATCTATAAACGGTCCCATCCAAGGGCCTAGGCGGACCCGGGTTTGGGCTACAGGAGGAGGCGACTCCCTTGAACGATGCGTATGCTGCAACGACTATAGTGGCGGTAAAGAGGGACGGCAAGATTGCGATGGCCGGGGACGGCCAGGTTACCTTCGGGAATACCGTCATGAAGCACAGGGCCAGGAAGGTCCGGAAAATATATAAGGACAAGGTCCTGGCGGGCTTCGCCGGAGCTGCCGCTGATGCCTTTACCCTGTTTGAGAAGTTTGAGGCTAAAATAGAGGAGTTTCACGGAAATCTCCCGCGAGCTGCAGTCGAGCTCGCCAAGGAGTGGCGGTTGGACAGGGCGCTAAGACGGCTTGAGGCCCTACTTGTTGTTGCCGACCTGGATCACCTGCTGGTGATCTCCGGTAGCGGGGATGTAATCGAGCCGGATGACGGGGTGATCGCCATAGGATCGGGCGGGCCCTATGCCCTTGCTGCTGCGAGAGCTCTCATCAAGCATTCCGGCCTGAGCGCCAGGGAGATAGCCCTTGAGGCCATGCGGATAGCGTCTTCCATTTGCATATACACGAATGAGGAGATAATCGTTGAGGAGCTTTAGGAGGGGTTTGCTACGTGGAAAACCTGACTCCCCGGAAGATAGTGGAGGAACTCGACAAGTATATAATCGGCCAGGCATCCGCCAAGAGGGCCGTTGCCATAGCTTTGAGAAATAGATACAGGCGCCAGCAATTGCCGGAGGAAATCCGGGAGGAGGTCTTGCCGAAGAACATCCTGATGATAGGTCCCACCGGCGTTGGCAAGACCGAAATCGCGCGCAGGCTGGCGCGGTTAGCCGATGCCCCGTTCATCAAGGTTGAGGCCACCAAGTTTACCGAGGTCGGGTACGTCGGCAGGGATGTAGACTCGATAATTCGCGATCTCGTTGATATAGCAATACGCATGGTTAAAACCGAGCGCATGGCCACGGTCTACAGCAGGGCGGAGGCAGCTGTGGAAGACCGGATCCTCGATATCCTGGCCCCACTGCCGACCAGAGAGGTCAATGTGAACCCATTTGCGGCCCTGTTTGGAAACATCGGGCTCAATCGCGAGGATGATTCTCATTATGAGGAGAAGCGTTCGAGGGTCGAGCGAGAGCGCGAATCCCTCAGGTGGAAGCTCCGGGCGGGTGAGCTCGAGGATATGATCATCGAGGTCCAGGTGGAGGATTCATCCCCACCTATGCTCGAGGTATTCTCAGGGTCCGGCGTCGAGGAGATGGGCATAAATCTCCAGGATGTCTTCGGGAATATATTCCCCAAGCGGCAGAAGAAGCGTAAGGTTCCCATCCGCGAGGCTCGCAAGATCCTCGCGCAGGAGGAGGCCCAAAAGCTCATCGATATGGATGAAGCTGTAACTGAGGCTATCCGGCGCGTGGAGCAGTCGGGCATAGTCTTTATCGATGAGATCGATAAGATAGCAGGCAAGGATCACAGCAGCGGCGGCCCCGATGTTTCTCGCGAGGGGGTGCAGCGCGATATCCTTCCAATTGTTGAAGGATCGACGGTTATGACGAAGCACGGCCCGGTTAAGACGGATCATATATTGTTTATCGCTGCCGGTGCCTTTCATGTGTCGAAGCCGTCAGATTTGATACCTGAGCTCCAGGGGAGGTTCCCCATCCGGGTTGAATTGGAGAGCCTGGATAAGGATGACTTCAAGCGTATATTGACGGAGCCCAGAAATGCGCTTATTAAGCAATATACTGCTCTTCTAGCGACCGATGGGGTGACAGTAGAATTCGATGAAACCGGCATAGATGAAATAGCCGAGATCGCGGATCTTGTCAACCAGCAAACTGAGAACATCGGCGCCAGAAGGCTCCATACAATTCTTGAGAAGGTTTTGGAGGACCTATCTTTTGAAGCGCCTGACGTCTCCGGGAGGAGGGTAGTGATTACCCGGGACTACGTCAAATCAAAGCTTGTAGATATAGTGAAAAACAGGGATCTCAGCCGCTATATTCTGTAGCTTACAGCCTGTCTATGGCTTGTTTATATCCGGTCTACCTGCCGGGCCCGGTACCTGGTAATCCGAGCCTGGTAGGAGGGCCTGGCAGCGGCTGAGGTCGTGAGCTTAATCTAAATGGTCCTCACTTGATTCATGGAAAGGGGGGAGCAACCGGGCAAAAAACTGGACAAGCAATTAAGGGATCCCGGTTGCCGCGGGATTTTATATTTGAGGATTAGATGTCGATATCTTACTTAGGAGTAGCTTCAGGGAGGATGTTGAAGATGAGTGAGTTGCTTGAGAAGACGCGGAGGATAAATAGATTTATCCAGGAATCTGCGAGGTATCCGGTGGATTTTAAGGAGATGGCTCAAGTCCTGTCCGACGAACTCGTTGCCAATGTGTATGTCGTCAGCAAGAAGGGAAAGGTGCTTGGCTACGGGTTTGTAGAGGGGTTTGACTGTGAGACCATCGAGAGCTGTGTCTCCGATGGAAGCATGTTCCCCAAGGAATACAATGATAAGCTCCTACGCATCGTGGAGACCATGGAGAACTGGCGTGAGGACACTCGCAAATGCTTCCTCAGCGATACGGTGGATTGCCCCTTTGAGGAAAAGGTTTACACGATCGTGCCCATATACTGCGGCGGCGAGAGACTCGCGACTCTCGTCCTTGCTAGATTCGACAAGGAATTCTCCGATGATGACGTCGTCCTTGCGGAGTACGCTGCGACCGTCATTGGCATGGAGATAATGAGGTCCAAGAATGAGAAGATCGAGGGCGAGGCGCGCAAGAAGGCCGCAGTGCAGATGGCCCTGGATACGCTTTCCTACTCAGAACAGGAGGCCGTTGAGCACATCTTTGACGAACTCAATGGTGAAGAGGGCCTGCTGGTTGCAAGCAAGATCGCTGACAAGGTTGGCATAACCCGGTCTGTGATCGTCAATGCGCTGCGAAAGTTTGAGAGCGCCGGTGTAATCGAGTCAAGGTCCCTGGGTATGAAAGGTACCTATATCCGCGTGCTCAACGATAAGCTCTTCGATGAGCTGGAGCGGCTCAGGACCAGGCAGGTAAGCAGATAAATTGAAGTAAGATAATAGCTCCCGGGATGAATAATGATAGGTTAAAGAGCGGGAGTACGAAGAGAGAAATTGTGGCTCAAAACACAATTTCTCTCTTTTTGTTATAGAACTTGTACTTACTGGCATAATATGATATAGGACTGGCACACAGTTACTTAAAATTCCATTTTAGGTGGAGGTGAGAGGGAGGTATGCGTGATATGGTTCCGGATAAGCGATCATTTCTTTTCGGGATCGGCATTGGAGCTCTTGCTGTCCTCGTCATAGTTGCCGGCCTTGGGTACACAGTATTATCAAAGGGTGTGAGTCTGGCTATAGATTCCCAAAAGCTTGCAGCCTCAATCAGGACACAGGTCGAGGAGGCCGCCAGGGCTGAGCTGCCAGTGGTAGCAGAGGGTCTTAAGAAATCCGTGCCTGCTCAGATTGCAAAGAACCCTATCAGGCTGGGGGACAGCAGCATCAGGATTTCAAACATCCAGATTTCCCTGCCGAGCGCGTCCCTTCGGCAGTTGGAGAACGAGCTGAACCGGTTGGCCGAAAAGTCGGTGCTCGCAACGCTTGATACGATGAATTTCTCACAGCTGGCTGACTCGTTCGGCGCTATAACCCACGATATAGTCCGTGAGACGCTAAGATCTGAGCTGGCGGGGAAGACTGTCAATGTGGTAGCCAGCAAATGGATGGCCGTACCCGTAGTCGTGCATGTGAGGTAGAAGGGCTGGGGTAGGGGTCCAGGATGATTTAAAGATAGAGCCGGCCGGGCTGCGATGGGTCTAGGTAAGATCCATCGCATTTTTTCATTGATAAGGCATAGTGGTTGTGGTATACTACAGTATGGTGTGATTACGCACGTCCCCGGACCCGCGCAACGGTGCCCCTTGCGGTCTTGCAGGGGATGAAGGGGACGGAGGATAAAAACCACGCGGAGAGGAGGTGACGCAAATGGCGGTCGTCTCTATGAAACAGCTCCTGGAGGCTGGTGTTCACTTCGGCCATCAAACGCGCCGTTGGAATCCCAAGATGGCGCCTTACATATTTACGGAACGAAATGGTATATATATCATCGATCTCCAGAAAACCGTGAAGAAGATCGATGAAGCCTATGAGTTCGTAAAGAGAGTGGCTACCGAGGGCGGGAAGATCCTTTTCGTGGGTACCAAGAAGCAGGCTCATGATACTGTAAAGGAAGAAGCTGAACGGTGCGGGATGTACTATGTAAATGAAAGGTGGCTCGGCGGGACGCTTACCAACTTCCGGACCATAAAGAAGCGGATCGAGAGGTTGAAACTCCTCGAGAAGATGGAGGAAGACGGGTCCTTCGAAGTGCTGCCGAAGAAGGAGGTACTAATCCTCATGAAAGAGAAGGAAAAACTCGAGAAATTCCTCGGCGGCATACGCAATATGGAGGAGTTACCCGATGCTCTCTACGTTGTTGACCCGCGCAAGGAAAAGATCGCCGTGGCGGAGGCCAGGAGGCTTGGTATACCTATTGTTGGCATAGTTGATACGAACTGTGATCCGGATGAGGTTGACTATGTCATACCGGGCAACGATGATGCTATCCGGGCTGTAAAGCTCATCACCGGCAAGATGGCGGATGCGGTTCTCGAGGGCCTTGAAGGCCGCGATGCAGCTCTCGTCGCCGCGGAGAACGAGGCTGAGATCACAGGCGAGATCGGTGATTACGATGTCGAGGAGGAATATGCCCCCGTAGAGGGCGATGTGGTGGAGGTTCCTCTCGACGTTGATGTAGAGGAATTAGTTCCTCAGGGTGAGCATGAGACTTACGACGAGGAACGCTACAATGATCAGGCCGAAGGGTAGAATAGCAGGTAGCCTGGGTTCCGGGCAGCCTTTTGCAAAGGAGGCGAAAGAGTTATCGTGGAGATTGCTGCTTCTGATATCAAGGAACTCAGAGAGCGCACCGGTGCCGGTATCATGGAGTGCAAGAAGGTCCTGGCGGAGACGGGCGGCGATATGGAAAGGGCAATCGCCCTCCTCAGGGAGAGGGGGCTGGTGAAGGCCGCCAAGCGGGTCGGTAAGATTGCCGCGGAAGGGATCGTGGATTCGTATATCCACATGGGCGGCCGGATCGGCGTGCTCGTCGAGGTGAACTGCGAGACGGATTTTGTCGCTCGGACCGAAGAATTTCGTTCCCTGGTCAAGGAGATAGCGATGCAGATCGCTGCAGCCAGGCCGATGTTTGTGAAGCCGGAAGACGTGCCGGAAAGCATGCTCAATGAGGAAAGGGCGATCTACAGGGCTCAGGCGCTGAATGAAGGGAAGCCTGAACGCGTAGTCGATAAGATCGTTGAGGGCAGGATCGAGAAGTTCTACAAGGAGGTTTGCCTGCTCGAACAGCCCTATATACGCGACCCCGAGAAGAGCGTGAGAGACCTGGTTGCGGAGCTCACGGCCAGGGTCGGGGAGAATATAACGGTGCGGCGATTCGCCAGGTTTGAGCTGGGTGAGGGGATCGAAAGAGAACCGCAGGGCTGCGGGGTTCCGGCTCAACCTGAGAAATAGGTTTTCGTCCTTCATTCTTAAAGAAGAGAACACGCGCGTGTTCTCTTCTTTAAGAATGAGAGCAGGAAACAGGATTCCGGAAACAGGATAGGGACGGGAGCTGGATCGCTTTGCAGGATAAACCCAAATACAAGCGCGTTGTGTTGAAATTGAGCGGAGAGGCCCTGGCCGGCTCGCTCGAATATGGTATAGACCTCGATATGGTCAAACATGTGGCATGTGAGATAAAAGAAGTTTTTGACCTCGGGGTGCAGATCGGTATCGTGGTTGGCGGGGGCAATATCTGGAGGGGGGCTGAAGGCGCCAGGCATGGCATGGACCGCAGCACCGCAGATTATATGGGGATGCTTTCAACGATTTTGAATGCCCTGTGCCTCCAGGATGCCCTTGAGAAATTGGGTATAGATACACGCGTCCAGACCGCTATTGAGATGCGCCAGATTGCTGAGCCATATATAAGGAGACGCGCCATCCGTCACCTGGAGAAGGGAAGGGTTGTCATATTTGCAGCTGGAACCGGCAACCCATTTTTCTCGACGGATACTGCAGCTGCCTTACGGGCCGCGGAGATCGAGGCCGAGGTTATCCTTATGGCCAAGAGGGTCGACGGGGTTTACGATTCCGATCCTCTCAAGAATCCTAATGCTACGATGTTCACGGATTTGACCTATCTTGACGTGCTAAAAAGAGGCCTCGGGGTGATGGATTCTACGGCCACTTCCCTCTGTATGGATAATGAGATCCCGATTATCGTCTTCAATTTGAATCACAGGGGAAATATCAAGAGAGCTGTGCTTGGCGACCAAGTTGGGACGATTGTAAGGAGGGAGTAGTGCATGACCAAGGAGGTGCTAAAGCGCACCGAGGAGAGGATGAAGGGTGTTATCGAGGCTACAAAGAAGGAGTTTAGCGCTATAAGGACCGGACGCGCAAATCCTGCGCTCCTCGACAGGATAACCGTAGAGTGTTACGGTTCGAATCTCCCCATTAACCAGGTGGCGACCATCAGCGCGCCAGAACCCCGGCTACTCATAATCCAGCCATGGGATAAAACAGTGCTAGGCCAGATCGAAAAGGCGCTTCTAAAGTCAAATCTCGGCCTTACGCCTACGAGCGACGGAAGCGTCATACGTCTCACTTTGCCGCAGCTCACCGAGGAAAGGCGACGGGAGCTTGTTCGCATCGCAAAGAAACAGGCGGAGGATATGCGCGTAACCGTGAGAAATCTGAGACGCGAGGCAAATGAGCAGCTCAAGGCCATGGAGAAGGACGGGCAGATTTCCGAGGATGAGCTGAAACGCTCCCAGGATGAGGTTCAAAAGTTGACCGACAGGTATATCTCGGAAATAGATGCATTGCTATCGGCGAAGGAGAAGGAGATAATGGAGGTATGAGCGTCCCCGATGTTATCGGGTACGATCTCGACCTTGCCGAGGCTGTTATGAAGAAATGCGGGTACACGTGCGTCGTAATCTTCACGGGGCCACCCGCCGGGACGATAGATGGGGAGCTGCGGGTCATACGCCAGCGCCCCGCTGGTTCCGGTTCCGTCGTCGAGCTGGTCGTGGCGCACGATGGAAGCCCGAAAGGAGGTGTTTTACATGGCCCACGTGATCGGGGATGAATGCACGAAATGTGGAAGCTGCGCTGACGCCTGCCCATTTCAGGCGATAAGCGAGGGGGAGGACAAGTACCAGATTAATCCCGACGTTTGCACTGATTGCGGTTTATGCGCGGATCAATGCCCATCCGGAGCGATTTCAGAGGGCTGATGGCGATTTGCCACGAATTGTTTTGAGGGGAGGGTTCGCCTCCCCTCCCATGTTTATGTTACTTTTCTCTGGGTGAGGGGCTTATTATTTTATGAAGCTTCATTGGAGGAGAGCCTTAGGCCGGTGGCTTGGTAGCTCCGGGGCGAGAGACGAGGGAATTAACAATAACAACATAGATGGGATAGATAGGGCTCGCGTCCCTTCGCATATAGCCATAATCATGGATGGGAACGGGCGGTGGGCGCAGGAGCGCGGGCTGCCTCGCATCGCCGGTCACAGGGCGGGTGTCGGCAGGGTGAGGGAGATATCAACCGCCTGTGGCGAGCTTGGAGTGAGGATCCTGACGCTCTATGCCTTCTCCACAGAGAACTGGCGTCGCCCCGCGGAGGAGGTTAATGCCCTCATGTCCATATTTTTGGAGACGCTGGAGCAGGAAATACCGAACCTCATGAAGAACAACGTTAAATTGAGGGTGATCGGCCGCAAGGATGGCTTGCCGTTGCCGCTGCGCAACTTGATAGAGGACGCGGAGGGAAAGACCCGTGCGAATTCGGGCCTTCAATTGAATCTTGCGGTAAACTACGGCGGGCGGTCCGAGATTGTCGATGCCGTGAGGAGCATCTGCGAGGGCGTCCTGTCAGGGGATATCAAGCCAGACTTTATAGATGAACAGTTAATCGCAAGCAGGCTTTACACAGCGGGGTTGCCGGATCCGGATCTCCTGATCCGAACCAGCGGGGAGATGCGGCTGAGTAACTTCCTGCTCTGGCAGGTGGCGTACACAGAATTTTGGACAACCCCAACCCTGTGGCCGGATTTTACCAGAGATGACCTCTACAGGGCAATACGCGCCTACCAGGAGCGGGAAAGGCGATTTGGGGGGCTACTACCAGTAGGACCCGGTCCCCGGCGTGAGCTCCAATCCGAATCGAAGGGACGATAGATGGTGTCTACGAGGCTTATCTCCGGGTTGCTAGGTGGGGCAATAGGGATTTTCCTGATCCTGACCGGAGGGATTCCGCTGTTGCTGGCAGCCTTCGTGATAGCCGTAGCGGGTCTCATTGAGATACGGGCCCTGTTTTCCCGGAAGGGGTTATCGCCGGACGCCTGGGTGATGATCCCGGGAGGGGTTCTGCTGCTTATTGCGGGGTATTTAAATGCCGGTGTCTATGTGGTGCATGTAGCGGCACTGGTCATCCTGGCCAGCCTTGCGACCCAGCTCTTGAGACGTGGCGCGTATGAGGCCCTCGCCGGTGCCAGCGGTACGGCCTTTGGCACGCTATATGTCGGCCTCCCGATGGCCTATCTGTTGATGCTGAGAAACCTTCCGGGGGGCGCAGGGTATTTGATGGGAGCGCTTCTGGCGGTATGGGCTTCAGATACCGGTGCATATTTCGGCGGGATGTGGCTTGGGCGGACCAGGTTGTGGCCCCGGGTGAGCCCGAATAAGACGCTCGAGGGCTCGATCATCGGCATCTGCGTAGCCGTTCTCGCGGTGGTCTTGGTAAATCATCTAGCCCTGGCATCAGGGTGGTGGAGTGCGCTTCCGGTAAGTCACGCTGTGGGTCTTGGCGTTTTGCTGAGCCTCTCGGGCCAGCTCGGGGATTTATGCGAGTCGGCGTTGAAACGGGATGCCGGGGTCAAGGATTCCGGAAGGTTCCTACCAGGGCACGGCGGGGCGCTGGACAGGTTCGATAGCGTCCTTTTCGCCGCACCCATTGCATACTACTATATTAAGTTTTTTGTGGCAGTTATTTGAGATCCTTTCCGGGAATTATTGTTCGGGAATTATTTGAGCTCAAGGCCGGGGATAAGGTGGCGTTTTATTTATGGGCGATATAAAGAGGATAGCCCTTTTATGGGCCGGGATACTTCTAGGGATATTTCTTGCACTGAAATACGTCCTGCCATATATAGCGCCCTTTATCATTGCCTTGATCCTGGCGGCGATAATTGATCCGGCGGTAAACCTGCTCGAGCGGAGATTGCGTCTCGCCCGGGGGCTCGCCGTTCTGATTGTGATGTTCGTGCTTACTCTCTGTTTAGCCGTCTTCATCGTTGTTGGGGCATCCAGGCTCTATCTCGAGATCGAGAACCTCGTCAGGGCCCTTCCCGGTTATGATGTAAGCCTGAGTAAAATGATAGATAATATAATACGCGAGATCGAGAGGTTCTACCATGGGCTTCCCGCTCCCGTTATCAGCGCTATCGAGCTGAACCGTTATAAATTCTATCAGGCCGTAGAGCGGAGCTTGCTTGGCGTCCTGAGCTTCGCCGTGAGCTTGCCCTCGGTAGGTTTTATCCTGGTTGTAGCATTTATAGCGACCTATTTTATCAGCCGCGACAAAGAGATGCTGGTGGAATTCATGTTCCGGCTCCTCCCTTCGGCCTTGCGGGCAAAAGCCGGTGGGACCCGAGCCGAGGTCATCGGGGCAACGATGGGTTTTTTGAGGGCACAGGTCATCCTCATAAGTTTTACTGTGATTATAAGCATCATAGGCTTAACGATAGCAAGGGTCCCGTATGCATGGCTCCTTGGCATCCTGGCGGGCATATTGGATCCGATTCCCATAGTAGGTCCGGGCACGATCATGGTGCCAATAATGATTTACGATATACTGGTCGACCGGTTGGGTGCTGCTATAGTTCTGGCGCTAACCATGGTCGCCATGTTTATCGTGAGGCGGATCGCTGAGCCGCGCGTAGTTGCCGCGGGGGTCGGGATGCATCCCCTCGCTGTGCTGGTCGCTATTTATGTCGGAATACAGCTATTGGGGCCGGGCGGTTTTATCCTCGGCCCGCTCGTGGCCATTTTGCTTAAAGCCCTGGTAAGGAGCGGCCTGTTGCCGCTTTGGCCTGAGGATTAAGTTAGTGCTCAAGAATCTCTGCCCTTTTGGGCACTCGCATAGGGTGTCTCGCATCTCTCCGCCCGGCCGACGCGGCTAAGTGTAAGTTCGAAGATTACTGACGTTTTTCCAGGGGTTACCGGTGTTGCGTTCCGGGGACGGCGCGCTTGCGGCGCGCCTCCGTTGAAATTTGGCGCGAGGGCCTTGCCAAATTTCAAAAGGCCCCGTCACGCAAGCACCGGCAATCCATGGGACGTGCTGGTAGATTGGCACAAATTAAGGAACCTACACTTAGTCGAGCACGCCGCCTGGCGGAGAGATGCGAGACACCCCGGTCACTGTGCGGCACCGGTAGCTGTTACCCGCGAAAGGTCCGGGTATTCTTGCGCACTAACTTATATTTGGGTGGTAGGTATGAATATGGCAGGTAAAGGATTTGCGACAAGCATCAAGCCCAAGAGTGTCGTGGTTCTGGGATCGACAGGTTCTATAGGGATCCAGGCGCTGGAGGTTGCGTCGCGCCTCTCTGATTATATAAAAATCGCCGGGCTTTCAGCAGGGACGAATATTGAGCGCATCGCCGAGCAGGCGCTTCGCTTTCACCCATCGATGGTTGTTATAGTTGATGATAGCCGGAGAGACTGGCTTAAACAGAGGCTGTCTTCCTTGCCTGGCACGCGCGTGCTTGCTGGCCGGGAGGCCCTCATCGAAATGGTTACCGATCCAGGCGTGGACCTCGTGCTCAACGCCATTGTGGGGATAGCCGGCCTGGAGCCTACCATGGCTGCTATTCGCGCAGGAAAGGATATCGCCCTGGCAAATAAGGAAACGCTGGTCGCGGCCGGGGAGCTAGTTATGCGCGAGGCGTCGCGTTACGGCGCGAGGATCATCCCCGTTGATAGCGAACACTCAGCCATCTTCCAGTGCCTCGTGGGTGAGGATCCGACGACTATCGAGCGCTTGATCCTGACATCGTCTGGTGGAGCGCTGAGGGATTTCACCCTCGAGGAACTGGCAAGGGCCGGGCCCGAAGATGCCATGCGACACCCCAACTGGGCCATGGGGGCCAAGGTCACCATCGATTCGGCCACCTTGATGAATAAGGCCCTCGAGGTTATAGAGGCCAGGTGGCTTTTTGACATTGACCCTTCAAGGATCACCGTGGTCATCCATCGCGAGAGCGTGGTGCATTCCATGGTGGAGTTCCGAGACGGCTCAATCAAGGCGCAGATGGGGTGCCCCGATATGAGATTGCCTATTCAGTATGCCCTGACCTATCCCAGTCGATTCAGGAGGGTGGCTCCGAGCCTCAACATAGAGAGGCTCGGGACTC
>DUMQ01000036.1 GCA_012839815.1 Bacillota bacterium
GAAGAAGCTGTAGTCGAGAAGCTTCTCTTCATCGCTGTAGTCTATAATCGGCACAACTACGCCCATGATGCTCCGCTGCCTGATCGTCACGACGCCCGTCTTCTTTACGGTTAAAGAGGTGCGCCTCACGGCTTCGGTCCCCATGGTAAGGTTAGCCCGCCTGAGGGCCGCGAAGGCCTTCTCGAGCTTTTGATGCACCTCTCGCTGGAGCGCCTCGGCATCCCCGAGAAGCCGTGTAACCTCCATGAGGAGCACATCCCGCTTCTGCTTGAGCAGGTCATGCCCCTGGGATACGAGCTCCAGGTCTCTTTGAATTCTCAGGAGATTACTTCGCGTCGGGGGCACCCGTAACCTGGCCATACCAGTCCGTCACCTCACTGCGACCGTATCCTTGCCTGCATCCGCGCCTGTGTCCTTACCCTCCGCGCCCGGCCGGCCTGCCGCTGCCGGGTTGCGCGGCGGGTTATCCTTGCCCGGCATGTACTTCTCTATCTGCTCCTGGCTCACGCGATGGAGCTCATCCCTGGGCAGGAGCGCCAGCATGTGCCACGCGAGGTCCAGGGTCTGCTCCATGGAGCGATCCTCGTCAGGCTCCTGTTTCAGGAAACGCCGCTCGAATTCCTCGCCAAACTTGAGATATGCCTTATCGACCTCGGAGAGCTCCTCCTCCCCTATAACAGCCGCCAGGGAACGGACCGCCTTGACCCGGGAATAAGCCGCGTAAAGCTGGCTGGCGACATTCGGGTGGTCGCCTCTTGTCATCCCCTCACCTATGCCATCCTTCATCAACCGCGATAGCGAAGGCAGTACATCTATCGGCGGGTAGATGCCCTTGTGATATAGGTCCCGGCTCAGCACTATCTGCCCCTCTGTGATATATCCCGTCAGGTCCGGGACAGGGTGGTTGATATCGTCGTTGGGCATGGTGAGGATAGGAAGCTGCGTGATCGAGCCTCGCTTACCCCTTATGCGGCCGGCCCGCTCATATATGGAAGCCAGGTCGCTATACAGATAGCCCGGATAACCCTTCCTGCTCGGGAGCTCGCCTCTAACGCTTGATATCTCACGGAGGGCTTCCGCATAGTTTGTCATGTCCGTCATGATAACGAGCACGTGCATATCCGCCTCAAACGCCAGAAACTCAGCCATCGTGAGCGCGGACCGCGGGGTCACCAAACGCTCGACCGGTGGGTCATCAGCCAGGTTTAAAAACATAATGGTATTCCTCAGGACGCCGCTCTCCTCGAGGCTCCGCCTGAAAAACTCGGCGGTGTCGTGTTTTACGCCCATGGCCGCAAAGATTATGGCGAAGTCCCCTTCCTGGCCTTTCACCCTGGCCTGGCGCGCGATCTGGGCAGCAAGCGCATCGTGCGGCAGGCCCGAGCCCGAAAAGATCGGGAGTTTTTGCCCCCTCACCAGGGTGTTCATGCCATCAATGGCGGAGATGCCGGTTTGAATATAGTCCCGGGGATATTCCCGGGCGGTAGGATTAATGGCCGAGCCTTCGACGCCCCTCAGGTCATCCGTGATCGGGGCGGGCCCGCCATCGAGGGGCCTCGCCAGGTAGTCAAACACCCTCCCGAGCATATCTCGCGACACGGGTATCCGGAGCGGGTGGCCCGTAAATCGCACGCGGGTCGTTTTTGCAACAAGGCCGGCTGTACCCTCAAATACCTGCACTATGGCCATGTCCTCAGATACCTCGAGGACCCGTCCCAGCCTCACCCGCCCATCGGGCTCCACAACCTCCACCATCTCGTCCTGGCCAACCCCGGAAACCTTTTCCACGGCAAGGATGGGACCGAAAAGCCGGGAGGTCCCCAGGTATTCTCGTTCTTGCTCTTCTATCATAAGCTATCACCCATAAGCTATCACCAGCCTAAGATTTGTTGCGAGCGTGTAACCTGCCACCAGGCCAGCGCACACAAGTTAGCGCGTAGGGTGTCCCACCCAAGTTATAGCACGTAGGGTCCCCTCCCCTTGTTAGGGTTCACGTCAGGCGGCGCGCCGCCCGGTTAGCGATATTCACTCTCCACGCGGTCAAATTCCTCATCAATCCTCTTGCGGAGCTCATCGAGCTTCTCCAGGCGGTCATTCTCCACTGTAGATTTCATCCGCATGATCTCAGGTATGGTCCGGAACCCCGTTACTTTTATAAGGGGCACGCCATCCTTTAAAAGGACGCTGGCCCTTTCGTAGAAATGCAGGATTATGTCCAGCATTTTCGCCTGTTTCTCAGCTGGGCAAAAACTATCTACATCGTCGAGGGCGTTCTGCTGGAGAAAGCCCTCCTTGAGCATATCAGCCACCCTCAAAATCAGCCGCTGGTCATCGGGCAAGGCATCAGAGCCCACGAGCCTGGCGATCTGCTGGAGCCGGTCTTCTTCCTGGAGAATCTCCATGGCGCGGTCGCGCCTTTCGCGCCAGCGCGGGTCCTTCGCCCCCGCCCCACCCGTGCCCTTTGTGTCCTCCGTGCCCTCCTGCCACCACTCCACCAGCTCATCTATGTATTCGCTGTAGCTCTCAAGCCAGTTGATGGCCGGATAGTGCCTGGCATTGGCCAGCTCCTTGTCAAGCGCCCAGAAGCACCTTACAAACCTCTTCGTATGCTGCGTCACAGGCTCGGAAAAATCCCCGCCCGGCGGCGAGACTGCGCCCACAATGCTTACAGAACCCTGCCTCCCCGATAGGGTCTGGACCAAACCGCCGCGCTCGTAAAATTCCGCCAGGCGCGAGGCGAGGTACGGCGGGAACCCCTCCTCGGCAGGCATCTCCTCCAGCCGCCCCGAGATCTCGCGCAAAGCCTCGGCCCATCTTGAGGTGGAATCCGCCATCATCGCCACATGGTACCCCATATCTCGGAAATATTCCGCGATCGTTATGCCCGTATATATGCTCGCCTCCCGGGCGGCAACCGGCATATTCGACGTATTTGCGATCAGGATGGTCCTCTCCATCAAGGATTTCCCGGTTCTCGGGTCGACAAGCTCCGGAAAATCCGAGAGAACCTCCGTCATTTCATTGCCTCGCTCGCCGCAACCCACATAGACAATGAGATCGGCATCGGACCATTTTGCCAGCTGGTGCTGCATGCTGGTCTTTCCCGTCCCAAACCCGCCGGGGATCGCAGCGACCCCGCCCTTTGCAATGGGGAAAAAGGTGTCTATCACGCGCTGCCCCGTCACCAGCGGCACGTGAGGCCCCAGCCTCCTGGCGTAGGGCCGCCTCCTGCGGACGGGCCAGCGGGTCCGGCACCGCACTTCATATCCCCCGTCGAGCCTGACGATAACATCGTCAATCGAATACTCGCCATCGCTGGCGGCAAACACAACCCGCCCGCTGACATCGGGAGGTAACATGATCCGGTGTTCGATGGTCGATGTCTCCTGGATCGTCGCCACGATTGCGCCCCCGGCCAGCTCATCGCCGGCCTTGACCAGGACGGAGACCCCCCACTTTCTATCAGGGTTCAGGGGCGGGACATTGGCTCCCCTCGCTATAAACGACCCGTGCCTCTCCCGAATTATCTCGAGGGGCCGCTCGACACCATCAAAAATCTGCCCGACGAGCCCGGGTCCCAGCTCGACAGCAAGAAGCTGGCCCGTCCCATACACCTCGGCCCCGGGCTTGAGGCCTTCCGTGTTTTCATATACCTGGATGGTGGCTGTCTCCCCCTCGAGTTTTATAATTTCGCCCATGAGGCGCTCGGGGCCGACCCAGACATGCTCGAGCATCCGCGCGTGCTTAACGTTCCTGCAACCAACTATGGGGCCGCTTATCTTATTTATGATACCCACCACGTTTTCATTCAGATTCGTCTCCGCATTCGCCCCATTCCTGGCCGCCCCTGTATTATTTCCTGCAAATCCATTACCCATCCTGCCCCTCAACCTCTCTCCGCACCGGGCCATCCTGCCCGGCGCCCTTATCCCCGTCGAAAAGCACCTGCGCCACCTTAAATCTGATGCTGTGAATCTGCCTCTCAAGCCTGCGCTCCAGGGAGTTATCAAATACCGAATGCCCATCGGAGGTCCGGACAATGCACCCGCCCGAAATCGGCCGGTCGCACCTCTCGACGTGCAGGGAAACCCCGGGCCGGCCGGACCTGGACCTGGCAACCTCGCCTGCTATTTCCTGCAGGAAACCTTCGCCCACGAGTGGGATATCCTCCTCCCGCACCATGACCGTCAAATCCTGGTCGGCGAGTGTAGATATCGCCTCCACCACCAGCCGCCGCAGGAGATCCGGGTATTCCTCGCGGCCGGTTATATCACCGAGGCGCCGCCGTGCTATATCAAACACCTGCATGATCAGCTTCTCTTTAAAAATCAGGTTTTCCCTCTGGTTGTCGAGCTCTGTCGAGGACACTATCCGCCGCCTCTCGGACCTGGCTTTCTCCTCCGCCACTCTTAGCTTCTCGTTGCGCAAAGCCTCGGCTTCGGACCGGGCCCTCGCCAGGATGGCTTCCGCCTCTCTCCTGGCATCTTCGAGCTTCTCCTGCGCCCGCCTCTGTGCCTCTTCATAAATGGCATCGACTAGCATCATATATCGCCCCCGCCCCATCAGCGCGCAGTAACCACTACTTCGTTTCGTAAGTCCTGATCTATAGATCTATAGTCTTTGCTTCTATAGTCTTCGCCTCCCAGTCATACCCGTGACAACTTTCTTGGCAGACCGCACGCCAAGGTGGCAAGTTTCTAGGCACCACCCGGGACCACCCTGCCAACATTCTTGGCAGGGTGCGTAAAGATGCCAAGCCCCCAATACATCTAAATACCGATAATACTATGCACCTTCCTGGTAAGGCTTACCTCGTCCATCGGGCCCCGCCTGTCAGGTATCTCCACAACAACGGGCATGATTCGCCTGCGCGCCACTTCAACCTCTGAGCGTATGGCCGCGGACCAGCGCTGAGTAATGAGTATAAGGCCCGTGTCCCGCGCCGCCAGGGCTTTCTCGAGGGCGGCACCGGCCTCCTGGGGGGTGTCAACATGCCACCCCTCGACCCCGGCCAGCCGAAAGCCCGTCACTGTATCCCGGTCGCCAATTACGATGATATTCATCCGAATCGCCTCAAACCCTCTCGTCTCAAATCCTCTCGCCTCAGATCCTCGAAAGGATCATGATGGAGATTATAAGGCCATATATTGCTATACCTTCGGCCAGGCCCACGATTATCAAAGCCCGCCCAAAAGACTCCGGTCGCTCGCTCATGGCACCCAGGGCCGCCGCGCCCGCAGTGCCCACCGCGATGCCGGCGCCGAGCGTCGATATACCCGTCGCGAGCGCGGCGGCAATCAAGCCGAGCCCCGACGCGGTCGCTCCGGCCGCCTCAGGTGCAGCAAGGGCGTGGCCGGGCAGGAGGATGCTCTTGGCCACGAAGAGAACGGCCGCAAGAATCATCGCGGACCCGAGGGTAACAACGGCCGCGAAAGCCCTCCGCCGTTTCTCCCCAAAGCTCTTCCCAGCCCTCTCAGCAGGCCATCCCTGCTGCCGGCTTCCTCCATGTCCATCTATATCTATGATTTCATCGCCGCCACCTGCCGGCCCCGCATCGTCCCAGCCAGCTACAGTACCAACTGCAGTGCCGGCCGTAGTGCCACCTGCAGTGCTACCCGCAACGCTAGCCGCAACGCTAGACATAGCGCTAGACACAGCGCTAGACACAGCGTTAGACACAGCGTTAGACATAGCCTCAGCCCTAGTTATAACCATGTCGTCCTTCACGTAGATTTCACTCCTCTCTTGATTTCCATATAATCTCATCTCTTCTTTTCTCTTTCCCTTTCTTCTCTTTCTCTTCTCTTCTCTTCTTTTAATTCCCGCTTTTAACCTCCAGGTTTAACCTCCGAATCCAGCCGCCAGGGGTCGTAGGGCACCCCGCCACCCCTGAGGAACTTTGAAAAGAACTCGTAGAATTCCAATCTCAGGCACTGGATCCCCACGATCATCCCCTCGAGCGCTATCACACCGGCATTCCCCAGTATAACGGCGATCACGCTTAAGAGTCGACCGCCCGGAAGCCCCGACACCGACCCCGCAATAGTGTAGATCGCTATGCCCAGCGCCACGTGGGCTATTGCGAATGCCGAGAGCCTGACGAACGATATGCTGTTTGTCAGGTGTCTGAGCACTATGTCGAAGACCCCGAGCAGCGAGGCGAATAACCCTGTTGTTTCCCCGGGTTCAGCCTCTGCCGCTCCCGCCTCTGCTGTCTCCGATGATCCTGGTTCCCGCCCTCTCTTTACCACCCATTTCATGATAAGCCCTCTGAATATGAGAACTATAACCGATGCTGCCGCTACCAAGAGCGCGACCCTCACCCCGACTGCCGACCGCGAAACAAGGGCGCAGTAGGCTGCACCTAGCAAGGAGAAATAGAAAACCGAACTGACGAGGCCGAATTCACCCAGGATGGCCTCATCCAGCCTCTCCTGCCTCAAGTTATTTATGAAATTGATGACCAGGCCCATGACGTTCTGGAGGATTCCATATAGAATCCCGACAACCAAAAACGAGGTTATATTCTCGATAGGGCGCTCCCATATGGCCGGAATAAGGCCCTCCCGCCCGAACGCGCTCCCATAAAGCAACCCGAAAACGCACGCCGAAGACCCGCACAGCAGGAGGAAGCCAGCTGCATTTGAAAACTGCCTGAGAGCCCTGGGGGGCCTCAAAGCCAGGAGCGCGCCGAGGGCTGCGATAACCAGCCCCTGGCCCAGGTCGCCAAACATGAAACCAAACATGAAGACGTAGGTGATGGCCAGGATGATCGTCGGGTCGAATTCCCCGTAGAGCGGGCGCCCGTATGTTACGGTCAAACTCTCAAACGGCTTCAGAAACCCGGGATTTCTCAATAACGTTGGCACCGCAGGCACCGCCAGCCCCCGGGCCGGGTGGGTGGTGTCGGTGCTTATCACGCCGACGCTTGTGATGCCGGCGCTTGCCGGCATAACCCGGGCCTCGAATACCAGCCGGCCCGAGGTTGCTTCCTCCAGGTCCTTTCTGACCAGCTCTGTTTCATCGCTGGGAACGAACCCCGTGATCAAGGCCGTTTGCCCGGTGCCTTCAAAATGCGCGTAAAATTCCAGGACAGACCTATTAAACCTCACCCGGCCGAGCAAGTCCCGGAGGGTCTTGCCCCATCGTTCCCCGAGGGCCGCCAGGTGCGCGGTCTCCTGTTTTAATGCCCTGTCGATCTCGGCCGTGTCCTGCTCGAGGCGCTCAAGGGCATCCCGGGGGACCCCGGATAGCTCCTCCCCCAGCTCCACAGGCTTGAAATACGCCCCTTTGAGCGCAGCCCTGAGCCTCGACTCCAAATGCCTGAGCGTCGCCGCCGCAATAAAGACCTCGTCTCTAGTAAAGGAATAGGGGATCATGATGCTGGGCATCTCCCTCAGGCTCTCCTCCAGGCGTGCCAGGTTGGCCCTTGGCACGTGCCCGATGGTAACGTAAACAAATTCGAGGTTCCTGAGCTCCCCGAGGTCGACATCCAGAGACTGGATGTCCATGAGCTGCGCGCGCAGGGATTCATTCCGTTCCTTCCTTGCCCTGAGAGCCCTTATCCTGTCGGTGATGGCCCGCACCGCCGGCTCGATCTCCCGTTCCAGAGTCGAAGTCGCGTCTTGGGCCGCTCGAACCGGATCAAAATCAAACATAACCACCGGTGCCAAACTCAGGGAAGCCGCGTCGAATTCTTGCTGGATGGAGGTTATTCTCTTTTCCAGGCCGGACAACCTCGCAAGGAGCTCTCTATCCCTCATCACGTCACTGAGTTTATCCGCCAGGTGGCCGGGGCATATATCACGCGTTTCAATAATATGTAAAGAAGCCCTCCGGCCTAAGGCCGCCGTCACGCCCGGAAGGTCATCCCGCAGTATCAATATCTGGACCAGGCTCATCTGCGCAGGTATCCACACACTATCTCACCTTTTCCCATTCGTTACCTACATCCGCTCCCCGTTCGCCGTCTATGTCCATATGTGTATATTGTGTATATGATGAATAATCTAACCCTGATGAATAAGGAAGGGAGCCACCTCTGCGTCCGTCATCGCGTACCGCCTGCTTTCCAGCACCGTTATGATCTCATCCAGCTCGATTCGCTTTACTATCAAGTAGCCCGCTATCATCCCGAGCGAGAAAGGTCCCCGCGCTATGGCCCTCCGCGCTCTGACCCATAAACGCCGCCTCAGCAGGACGTCAAGGTGAATAAGATCCAGCTGTCGGCCCTGCCGCGCCTTCTCCACGAGCGCGCCGAAATCACGCGGCAGGGCAGAGGCTATTTCGGCAGGATCCTCAGACCTGGCCACGTTCCAGAGCATCTCATCGGTGAGCTCCAGGCCGGAGGGCGCGATGTAGTTAAAGATCTCCTCAGGCTCGAGTCCGAAGTTGAACCGGTATCTCAGCACCCATAATAGGTTCCTGGCGTCTATCTCCGGGCCCACAGCCGCAAGCATGGACCTTTGATCTTCCCCGCCGAGCTTCTCCAGCCCGGCCAGGAGGCTCCTGAAATACTGTAAGTCAAGCGCGACCTCTACGGGAAAGAGGGTCTTTTCAGCTCTATACCGGTCCAGGGCACGGTCGAGGGTTTTACCGTAGGGCGAGCCCTCCAGAGCCTCCGTCAGCCCGGCAACGCTCGTCGCTTCAATAAGCCTATCCAGGTCAACCCTCGCGAGGGGGCCCATCTCGAAGAGAAACCCCCTGAGCGCCCTGGGGTCCTCGCCACCCTCGATGGCTCCAAACACAGCCTTTATATTCGTTATCTCATAGCGCGCCATGAGCAGCGTCAGGGCTCGACGGTGTGCCGCCCCCAGGAAGTGCCATATCTTGATTGCATCATCGATCAAGCTCTGGCGCAGCGCGTGTTCGACCTCACGAAAGACCCGACCCGACCTGGGGATCCCCGCCATCGCCTCCTTGTAGGCGGTGCGCTCCAGGAACGCAAAAGCAGCGGATACATCCTCGCTCTTTGCGAGAGCGTCAATCCCCTGCGGGCCTATAAGCTTTCCAAGGAGGCTCCGGGTGACAGCCTGAGCGGCCGCTAAATCCCTGACTCCCAAGCGCGCTCACCCTTTCCCCTTCTCCCCGGCAGAATCGGCAGAGTCGCCGGGATCACCAAGACCGCCGGGACCGCCAGGATCGCCGGAATCGCCATACCATGCCGCGCGCAACACCATATCGACGGCTTGGTCCAACCTTTTCCTCGCCCTATCCTCGAGTATGGCATTCCGCCGGGCCGCCTCCTCACGCAGGCGGGCGGCGACCTGGTTCGCCTCCCGGCGAGCGTCCTCTATAAGGTTGCGGGCTTCCCTGTCGGCCCTCTCCGATGCCTGTGTAATGAGGGCGCGGGCCTCTTCCTTCGCTCGTTTTACCATAGCCTCGCCCTCTTTGACGGCATCCTCCAGGATCTTCTTGCCCTCTTCCTCCGCCTTTAACACACGATAAAGAACTTCACCGATGGACATGATAGACCGCGGCCTCCTCTGGTGTTGCTTCACCATGGTCAAAGATTAGGTTGCCTCAACCACACGAGGTCTATGCCATCCGTTCCCTGCTCCTGTAGGATACAACATAATTGTGGGGTTGGTTTGATGAAATATTGAGGGAAATCTGATGAAATATTGAGGGAAATGTGAGGGTTAGACTCTGACATTTCTCCAGGTGCCGGCCCTGAAGCGCGTGTAGATTATGGCCGACCTCACACACTGGTCCACTGCCATGGCTATCCATGCACCGAGCAGCTCGAGGTTAAAGACAACGGCGAGGATATAGCCCAGGACCACCCGCACGCCCCAGATCCCTATAAAGGTTGAATAAAGGGGCCACTTGGTGTCTCCCGCTCCGCGCAGGCCGCCGGCGAGAATAAACTGCGTGGACTGGGCAGGCTGCACCAGCCCTATAATCTTCAACACCATGGCGGTTTTTGCAATCACAGTGGGATCACTGGTATAGAGGGCTGCAATCTCGCGTCCAAAAAAGAAAAACCCCGCCGCCATAGCACCCGATACGATCATACCGAGCCTGCGTGTTTCCAGGGCCGCTCGCTGCGCAAAGGCGTAACTCCCCGCGCCCAGCCCCTGCCCCACAAGCGTGGTCGCAGCAACGCTGAAGGCCTGCCCGGGCATGAAAGAGAGGCTGAGAATGTTCATGGCGATTTGGTGAGCGGCAAAGGTAGCGGTTCCAAAACCGGCGACAATCCTCACATACGCCAGCTGCCCGCCCCTGAGGATAAACTGCTCCACCGCCGCCGGAAAGCCTATCCTTAGAATGCGTTTCACAAGGCCCGGGTCGATGGAATACCTGTCTCTCAGCGATAAGGTGATGACAGAGTTCCCGCTATAAACCACGCCGAGGACCATGACGCACGCGATGAACCTCGAGAAGGTCGTGGATATCGCGGCGCCGGCTACGCCGAGCCTTGGGAAGCCAAACTTCCCATATATCAGGGCGTAGTTTCCGATCACATTTAAGAGGTTGGCTACCACATTGATCCGCATCGGGGTCCTGGTGTCCCCCGCTCCCCTCAGGGCTGACGAGAGGCTCATGGAAAGGGTAACGAATAAGCCCCCGATGGCTATAAATTGCATGTAGCTGGTCCCGAGGGGCATTACATCCGCTGCGGCCCCCATGAGGCGGATGACGTCGCCAGCAAAGATGTAGCCGAGGATCGAAAACGCGATCCCCATGATGCAGGTTAGTATCATAGATTGCCTGGTCGCCGCATTCGCCTCACCCGGGTTCCCCGACCCTATTGCGCGGGCCACTATAGCAGTTGTCCCCACATTAAGAGCCATAAAAACAGCCAGGGCCAGGAACATCGGCTGGTTGGTCAACCCAACCGCGGTGATCGCGGCGGGCCCGATCCGTCCCACCATGATCATATCGACCATTCCAACGAGGGTCACGAGGATCATTTCAATCAGCGAGGGCCAGGACAGCGCGACGACCCTCTGCCTTATCATCCGCCCAGACAACCCCGTAAGCCCTGCATCGGGCTCAAATCCGGACTCCACCTCATCAACGCCAACGCCATCAACGCCGGATGCTTTCACTCTCTCGACAGTCCTCGATTCTCCCGCCAGTCTCCCATCAATATCCTGGCAGGACCCTGGCAGGATATTTTACATTATTATACTACTCATGCTTTGTTGCGTCCAGCACCACCCGGGGCGACCCGGGCGACCCCGCGGGTAAATCCGCAGGCCTTCCCGCCGGCGACTTTGCAGCACTAACCTTCATGACCTTTCTCGCGGCATGCGGAGCGGCCCGCCTCCCGGCCGCGTCCGCCGGGCGGATAGATCCGAGGCGCCCTGTACAATTGCCGAAAGGGGCAAGGTCACCTTGAAGGCGCTACCCTTCCCCAGCTCGCTCCTCACAGTGATAGTTCCCCCGTGGAGCTCGGCAATTGTCTTCGCTATGGACAGGCCGAGCCCGGTGCCGGCTGCTTCGTGCCCCCCGCAACCGGGGCTGGCGCGCGACCTCGACCTATCTACCCTATAGAACCGGTCGAATATTCTCGGCAGTTCCTCGGCGGGAATCCCCGGCCCCGTATCTGCGATAACGGCCCAGAAAAGATCGCCTTCAACCCCCGTTTCGAGCCGCACCCTCCCGCCCGCAGGTGTATATTTCACAGCGTTATCAATAAGATTTATGAACATCCGCATGAGTTGAGCCCTATCGCCCTTTATCACCGTGCCTTTAGCTCCCCGGGTTGCGGCAGGCCCCCGGGTCCCGGACGCATACTCCATCTCGACCTCCTTTGACGCCGCCAGCCGGACCCCATAATCAAAGACATCTCCCATAAGGCTATCCACATCAACCGGCTCAATACGTAATCGTACCTGGCGAAAATCCGCCCGCGCAAAGAACAGGAGGTCATCCACGATGCGCGAAAGCCTGCTGGCTTCGTCTCTTATACTTACCAGGGCCATATGATACCCTTCCAGAGTAGGAGCAGGATCCCTCAGCGCCACATCCGAGGTGCTTCTTATCACAGTCAGCGGCGTGCGGAGCTCATGCGACACATCGGCCGTGAATTGTCGCTCCCTCTGGAACTGCTCATCCAGGCGGCTTAACATCTCATCAAAGGTGCGTGCCAGGCGCCCGAGCTCATCATCGACGCCTCGCAGGTTCAGCCGGAGGCTCAGGTCTTCAGCGGTAATCTTACGCGCTGTTCGCGTAATTGTATCAATCGGCGCGAGGGCCCGCCACGCCATGAGGTACCCGCTTATACCGGCAAAGATCAGGGCCGATAAGATGAGAGAGGCAAGTATGAGGCGCAGGCGGGCCAGGGTCGACTCCAGGGAATAAAGGGAACGGCCGACGACCACCACGCCAACTTGCTTCCCATTCACTTCCAGAGGTGCGCTTAAAAACCGGAGGCTTTCCCTGTTCTCGATCTTCACCGTGCCAAAGAGGGTATCCCCATGGATGGCAGGGCCCACAACATCCGGCCCGACAGGCAGCACCCTGCTGGAGAATCCGGAGGCAACCTTGAGGTCCCCGGCCATATCAAGTATAACAAAGGGAATGCTCACCGATGGTGGAGGCACATCCTGCCTCCCCAGGCTTCCCAGGTTTCCAGGATGATTCATGGCATCCTCCATGATCGTGAGCCCGCCCGGGACGACCTTGACGGCCGCTTCGACCTGGGCAGCCTTTGCCTGCAGAGTCGCGTCGAGGTCGCTGCAAAGACTCTTTTCCATGGAGACATATACAAGAATACTAAAGCCGATGAGGATGGCCGCAAGCAAAGAGACGTACCAGCCTGTAAGGCGCACGCGTATGCTTTTAAGCCTTGTCGCGGCGGTGGCGGCGCGCTGCAAAACCCTTGTAAATCTGCCTGTAAACTTATCCCGTTCCAAGCTAAACATGGTCACCACGTATCACTCACTTACTCGCCCGCCCGGTCCCGCAGAAAGGCGATAGCCTTCACCTCGAACCGTCTCGAGCAGCCTGCGCTCAAAACCCTCGTCGATCTTTCGTCTCAGATAACGGATATATACGTCCACCAGGTTAGAATTGGGGACGAAATCATACCCCCAGACGTGCTCCTCGATTACCCCCCGGGTTACCACCTGGTTGGGATGGCGCATGAGATATTCCAGTATGCGGTATTCCGTCCCCGAAAGCTGGATCCTTTTACCCCCGCGTACAGCCTCATGCGTGGAGGTATCCAGCATGAGATCGGCTACAACCAGATTCTCGGGCTTCAAATCCCTCCCCCTCCGGAGGAGCGCGCGCAGGCGTGCAATAAGCTCATCAAAAGAGAATGGCTTGGTGAGGTAATCGTCAGCGCCCGCATTCAGGCCTATAACCTTGTCGGTCACCTCATCCTTGGCAGTCAATATCAAGATCGGGACCTTGTTGCCCTCCTCCCTGAGCTTCCGGCATACCGTAAGCCCATCCATTTGCGGCAGCATCAGGTCGAGGATGATAACGTCGTACTCAGCGCATGACGCACGTTCGTACGCAGCGGCCCCATCGTACACAGCATCGACAGTAAAGCCCTCGTTCTCGAGCCCCTTTTTGATGACAGATGCAAGTTTCGTCTCGTCCTCAACTAATAAGACAAGCATCGCTGGCCTCCTGGCGCCTCCCGGCCCCGGTCCGATCTGATTAAGGAATACCTCCATAAGAGATATCTCTCTCTATGAAAGTTTAATTATAGCACGGCTAGATTAAATCAACATTAAAAATTACTTCTCTTTCCTGAGTTTGAAAATATTTCTTTTTAAGGCTCCATAATGGGAGGATGCCAACCGGACGCATCGAATATCTTGAACATCCTCTCCCCTCAGGCGGCGGGTGACGAAAGGAATGCATCTACCCGGACTTGAGCGAAAGCTTCTCGATCTCATAATTCTTGTCCTCTGGCTCGGGATTGTGGCCGCGCTGGTAAGGCTCAAGCTCCACCAGCTCAGCTTTTTGGCCAATGACCCTGCATTCGGGCTCTATGGTCTGTTAACTACATCCTATTTACTCTTCAGGCTCCTGTGTCTCCTTTTCTATCACCCCGTCTATCACCCCGCGCCCGGGCGCCCCGCGCAAAGGGTGGGACGGGTAGCAGGAGCGGAAGAAGGAGAAGGTGAAGGAGAAAGAGAAGGAGAAGGCACCTGCGACTTCTACCCCTCTGTGACAATTATAATTCCCACAATGAATGAAGAAAAGGCCATTTTCAGAACCATCGAAGCCTGCTGCCGATTAGATTATCCAAGCGACCTCCTTAAAGTTATCGTGATCAATGATGGTTCGACGGATGGGACGTGGCGGGAGATCACTCGTGCCATGGACGTATTCCCGCAGGTAGAAGCGGTAAATTGGACGGTCAACCGGGGCAAGCGCGCCGGGATGGTAGAAGGCATACGCCGGTCACAATCGGAAATAATTGTGTTCATAGATTCTGATAGCGTTGTCGAGCCGGATTCTCTGAAAGTCCTCGTCCGGCCCTTTGTAGACCCCAATGTAGCCGCAGTCGTGGGGCATGCCGATGTTCTAAACAAAGATCGTAATCTTCTCACGAGGATGCAGGCCGTCAGATATTTTATCTCCTTCCGCATCATCAAAGCATCCGAGAGCGTCTTCAATAGCGTCACATGCTGCTCAGGCTGCTATTCGGCCTATCGCCGCAACGCGGTGCTGGAAGTCCTAAATGAATGGCAAAATCAAACCTTCCTCGGAAAGAAGTGCACCTTCGGGGATGACCGGAGCCTGACAAACCTCTTGTTGAGAGAGGGTTACTCCCTCTTGTATGCGTCAGAAGCGAGGGTCAAAACCATAGTCCCCGAAACGTGGCGAGGGTATCTTAAACAACAACTCAGGTGGAAAAAATCCTGGTTTCGAGAGAATCTCATTGCTGTGACTCATATGTGGAGGCGTAACCCCGGGGCATCGATACCTTACTATCTCTCGGTCTTGTTTGCATTCTGCTCGCCGCTCGTGCTCGTGCGCTCGCTCGTCCTGAATGCCGCCTCCAGGTGGGCCTATCTCGGCGGGCTTGCGATCCTTGGGGCACTCTACGGGTTATATTACAGGCTCCACAGGCGAGATGGGCTCTGGCCGTACGCCTTCGCGTTTGTCTTTCTAAACGCATTTATATTCTCATGGCAGATATACCAGGCCATCCTGACCTCAACCGACACTAGCTGGGGGACGAGGCAGGTAAGACAGGCCTTAAATCCCAAGGCGGTCGAAGCGGAACATTAGGCGGAACATTAAGGTGGTGATCTTATTATGACCGGGATCGGGGCAGAGACCGGGATTGGGACTTGTGAGCTCATGGCTGAGGCTGACATCGCTCAGGATTTGGAGGCCAAGATTCTCTCAAGGCGAGCGAGAATCGCCGTAATCGGGCTGGGGTATGTGGGCCTGCCACTCGCCATAGCAATGTGTAAGGCCGGATACCACGTCGTGGGCATAGATATAAATCAGGACAAGCTCAGGCTGCTGGCCGGGGGCAAGTCTTACGTAATTGATGTGCCCGATTCCGAACTCCAGGAAGCGGTATCCTCAGGGATGCTGGTGCCTACCCGGGAGTTCGACCAACTGCGGGATGTCGACGCGGTCAGCATATGCGTCCCAACCCCTTTGAGGAGGTCGAAAGATCCCGACCTTTCATGCCTTGCGACCGCTATAGATGCGCTAAAAAAGTATGTCCACAAAGGTATGCTCATTATTCTCGAAAGCACCACATATCCAGGGACGACAGAGGAGCTCTTGAGGGATACCTTCGAAGCGATGGGCTATCGCGCGGGTGTCGACCTATTCATATGCTTTTCCCCTGAGAGAGTGGACCCCGGGAACCCGAAATTCAAGACCGGCGACATACCAAAGATAATAGGGGGCATCTCACCCCGGTGCACGAGACTTGCTTCCCTCCTCTACGGGTCGTTCATTTCCAACATCATACCCGTCAGCTCAACGAGGACGGCTGAGATGGTCAAGCTCCTCGAGAATACCTTCCGGAGCGTCAATATCGCCCTGGTGAACGAAATGGCCCTGCTTTGCGAGCGTATGGGCATAGATGTGTGGGAGGTTATAGACGCGGCATCGTCAAAGCCCTTCGGATTTATGCCCTTTTACCCGGGCCCCGGCGTCGGCGGCCACTGTATACCACTCGATCCCATGTATCTCTTTTGGAGGGCGAGGTGCCTGGACTTCTATGACAGATTCATCGAACTCGCAAGCGATATCAACAGCAACATGCCCAGGCATGTTGTGGCCAAAATCAGCCGTTCTTTAAACAGGCATCGAAAGTGCATAAACGGGGCAAAGATACTCATTTTAGGGGTGGCATACAAGAGGGATGTTGACGATACAAGAGAGTCCCCTGCCCTGGAGATATACCGGCTTCTCGCGCAGGATGGCGCATCGGTGATCTATCACGACCCGCGCTGCAAGAGGGTATTCCTCGACGGCGAGGTCATCGAATCCGCCGAGCTGACCGGGGAGCTGCTCGAAAGCGTAGATTGCGTTGTCCTCTGCACCGATCACTCGACCTATGATTATGAATGGATTGAGAAACATTCCAACCTGATAGTCGATACGCGTAATGCCTTCAAGGGTATCAAGAGCTCCAAGATCGTAAAGCTCGGGGCTCCCAGTATTTATGATGCTCCCGGCATTTATGAGGATATACCCGGAACTATTCGGTTCAAAGAGCTCAAAGAGATCAACGAGCCCAAAGAAGTCAAAGAGGTCAAATGGAGCAAAGAGACAAGAGGGATCAAAGGCGAACTCCGAGAATTCAAAGAACTCAAGGAACTCAAGGACCTCAAGCAACCAGGAGGGATCAAAGAAGCGGCCGCAACTGGGTGAGCTACAGTGGTATCCAGGCATGTCCAGTCCAGGGTGCGGCGTTATGGATGGGGATGGCCGGTGGCCGCTGTCTCAGCCGGGTCTAACCAGGCATCTAACCAGGCGAAGGCGTATGTTCTGTTCAGGCGGGGGCATATGTTCTGTTTATGTGTTCTATGTTCAGCGGTATATTTCCGTACGGCGGAAACCGAAACGCCCGAGGGTTTCCAGGATGCGGCGCCGTCCTGGATCTGGCAACGCCTCGATGAACGAATCGACGACCTGGGTAAAACGCCTCCAATCTGCTGCCAGTGCCATGATGATCCAGAAGGTGAATGTGACGAAATACGGCCGCGCGTATGCGTAGCTCATTACAAGAGGCAACCCCGCAAGTGGCGCGCAAAAGCCTAGAAGCACCGCCCTGTTGAAACGCGAAAGTATCGCGGCCACCGCCATGGCCGTGGAATAGGCAACATAAAGTGCGTGCGGGATGAGTCCTGCCCTAGCAAATACATATCCCCCGCTCCACATAAATAGAATGTCCAGAGGGAAATCCATAGACGCTATACTGCCGCCGGTACGCCCGGAGGCCCGCGCCAGCTTGCCATCGCATACATCGGTTGTCCAGCCGATCAAGGTGAGCAGCACAACAAAACGGACGATCGAGGCGGGATCCTCAAAATCATGGGCCATCAGGAGAATGATGGCGATGCCCCCTCTCGACAAGGTCAGTATGTCGGCAATTACCTTGAGCAGCGATACGATGCCTATATTCATACCCATATACATACCTCGTAACCTCACAAAGACCCGGGTCACCTCATCTTCATAAAAAAGATGTGATCTTGTGATAATACCTGCGGTCTCGTAATAGACCCTATTAGACCCCATAGACCCCCATGCCGCGGTGCGGCCTTCCGACCGACCGTAATATCTACTGGATGGAGGAGTTTACACCGATCGCCTCTATCCTGTATGATATTCTATAAAAGGGGCGAAGTACCCTGCAGCTAAGTTAGCGCGCAAAAATATCCAAACCTTTCGTAGGTAACAGCTACCAGTGCCGCACAGTGGCCGGGGTGTCTCGCATCTCTCCGCCAGGCGGCCTTGATCTCCGGCCCAATAGCCCTCGGCCGGAGATTACGGAGCGGCCTGCTCGACTAGGTGTAGGTTCCTTAATTTGTGCCAGTTTACCAGCACGTCCCAGGGGTTGCCGGTGTTGCGTTCCGGGGACGGCGCGC
>DUMQ01000037.1 GCA_012839815.1 Bacillota bacterium
AAGCGCGCCGTCCCCGGAACGCAACACCGGCAACCCATGGCAAAACGTCAGTAATCTTCAAACTTACACTTAGCCGGCTAGCTGGCAAGTATCTTACCACTTCGCACGCCGGGATGGTAACATATTTGCCAGCTGAGCCTCAGGCTGAAAAGTATCTTTCCACTTCTTATGCCGGGGTGGTAAGTATTCTTCCACTTTACACGCTGAAGTGGTAAGCTAATTACCACCAATTCGTCGAACTGGCAAGTATCTTACCACTCTGTGCGCTAGGCTGGCAAGTTAGTTACCACCTGCTCGCTGCACTGGAAAGTATCTTGCCACTTAGCCCGATGAGATGGCAAGTTATTTATAACCTCGACGCCTATCCTGGTAACTTTCTTACCACCCAACCGTGACCCACCGGTGATGGTGGTAAGAATCTTATCACCCTGCTCCGTAAAGGTGGCAACCTGCTTACCACCTTACCAACTCGCTCACCACCTCGCCCGCAAGATTTGATCACGAGCATGATTCGATCATGAGCATGACTAGAGCATAAGCATAACTCGAGCATAACTCAAGCATGACTCGAGCATAAGCATCACTCGATCATAACCCGCATGACCCGAATCATGACCCGCGCGCATGACCTGATGGTGAATTTCTCTCCGGTCCCGGTTCCTCGCTCCACCCCGGGCAGAGGCCGTCACAGTTTCCCCGGCCACATTACAAAAATTACAATTACATGCACTCCATGATACTCGTACGGCCATTACTCGGGCTTATCAACACCCCACCTGAATTACTGGAGATGGCGACCAGATATCTACGTATTTTCATTGCGGGCCTCGTTTTCATGTTTCTTTACAATGGGCTGGGGTCAATCTTGAGGAGGCTCTGGGACTCCCGTACGCCCCTTATATTCCTGTCTTACGCCACAATCATTAACATCATCCTCGACCCTTTGATGATTTTCGGGGTTGGCCCATTTCCTCGATTAGGCGTAGCAGGCGCGGCGCTAGCTACTGTTATTGCACAAGGCATTTCAGTCTTTCTCCTTGTGCGCCACCTGGCTAAAATAAACCACCTCCTGCCTGATACTGTCGGGCAGTGGCGCATAGACCGCCAGCTGACAGCGACGACCTTCAGGATTGGATTGCCCGCAGGGGTGCAACAGCTGATGGTTTCTTTAGGCAGCCTCGTACTCACCTCTATCATCGATGCTTTCGGTCCAACAGTCATAGCTGCATTTGGTGCCGCCTCTCGTCTAGACCAGTTTGCCTTCATGCCAGCCATGAGCACCAGCCTGGCCATATCGAGTCTAGTGGGTCAGAACGTGGGAGCTGGAAGGTATGATAGAGTAAAGTATATCTTGCGCTGGGGTACGTTGATGACAGGCGGTATTACCAGCATGGCTACCTTGTTAGTGCTTTTAACTCCAAAGTCACTTCTTAGCCTTTTTACAACCGATCAAGCCGTCCTCATCGCTGGTGCCAATTATTTGAGGATAGTAGGGCTTTCTTATCTGCCCTTATCGATGATGTTTGCGATCAATGGCGCTCTGAGGGGGGCTGGAGATACGATGCCCAACATGTTTACAACTCTGGCGGCTCTTTGGCTGGTTCGTATACCACTGGCCAAAGCCCTTTCAAGTTGGCCGGTCGAAGCCAGGTTGTAGGTTTGTGGTAAGCCATCTGAGCCCGTAGGCCTGCACAAATGCACAAAAACTCCCCTTGACAACAGCATGGTTGAGCATATAATATAATAAAGGAACTTGGATGTGTGGCCCCGTCGTCTAGTGGCCTAGGACACCGCCCTCTCAAGGCGGCGACACGGATTCGAATTCCGTCGGGGCTACCATTTTTATTTTATGTTTGGGGAGCTGCATGAGTTGGCCCACATGGATTCATGGGTGGATTCATGGGTGAATGAATGCCTCCCGGTACGGGGTCTTGAAGACTCCGCACCCGGGAGGCATTTTACGTAAATGGATGACGCCAAGTTTACCGCGTTTATCACCAGTTTTACCGCCAGTTTACGGAATTCGGGAGCTGCCACACTTTCCCTTCGTAGTTTCGTAGCGTAACGGAATTCTCGTCCCTGGCCACGATGTTCTGGGGAGCCACTGGAACCTTCCCTATGGGCGTATCCACTACAAACCGAGGCACCGCAAACCCCGTGGTGAAGCCCTGGAGGCTCTGGATTATCTCGAGACCGCGCTCCACAGGGGTTCTAAAATGCGCTGTTCCCCGCACGACCTCGCACTGGTAGAGATAGTAGGGGCGCACCCTTATTTTCACCAGTGAGTGGACGAGCTTCTTCATGGTATCAGTGTCGTCGTTTATCCCACGAAGGAGGACCGACTGGTTGCCCAGCGGCACGCCCGCACGCAAGAGCCTGTCACAGGCGGCGGCGGCTTCCTCAGTTATTTCCTTAGGGTGGTTGAATTGCGTATTTATCCAGATAGGATGGTACCTGGAAAGGATATCGCATAGTTCGTTCGTTATCCTCTGCGGCATGGTGCATAGGGTACGCGTCCCGATCCTGATTATTTCCACATGGTCGATAGCCCGGATCTCCCGCAGGAGGCTTTCGATCCAGGCATCCTGCGCCACCAGCGGGTCTCCGCCCGTGATGAGCACGTCCCGGACTTCTTCATGCTCCCTTATATACCTTATCCCTTTCGCCAGGTCCCCCTGGGACAGGTTGTAGTCCCTTTTCCCGACGATCCTCTTTCTAACACAGTGCCTGCAAAACATGGCACATCGGTTTGTGACACAAAAAGCAACCCTGTCAGGGTAGAGATGGATCAAACCCCTTGTCGGGGAATGCTTTTCCTCATGGAGGGGGTCTTCCTCTCCAAGCACATCCTCGAGCTCGCGCGCCGAGGGTATGGCTTGTTTCCGTATGGGGCAGTTCCTATCCTTCCTGTCCATGAGGCTTGCGTAATAGGGTGTTATCGCCCACCGGAATTCCCTGGACGCTCTTTCGATCTCATCCGCCTCATCATCGCTCAGATCAACGTACCTCTTGAGCCCGCTTATACCGGTAATCCTGTGGGACATCTGCCATTTCCAATCCGCAGACCTCGGGTCCACCTTCAAACGCCTCCCGCTCCTTTTTGAGCCTCTCTATTGCGATTGAAACGATCCTGTTAATGAGCTCCACGAACGATAGCCCTGCGGCAGACGCAACAAGCGGGAAAAGGCTTACTTGCGAGAGCCCGGGTAGGGGGTTGGCCTCCAGGAAATACGGGTTTCCCCTGGAATCCAATCTCACGTCTATCCTGCTGAAGTCCCTGCAACCCAGGACGCGATGGGCTCTGCAGGCTATGGCGCGGATTTTGTCCTCCAGGTCACGTGGTATGCTGGCAGGACATATGAATCTTTCGAGGTTCCGGCTTTTCGTCTCATAGGAATATACAAATCCCCCCGCCTCAACCTGGTAGCCCGGCTCCACCTCCAGGATCGGGAACGCTATAAGCTCTTCATTACCAATGATCCCGATGGAGAACTCCCTGCCATCGAGGAATTCCTCGATCAGAGCAGGTTGCCTGTAGACCTTCGTTATTAACTCCACTTTATCGAGAAGCCCTGGTAAGTTATCTACCTTTGAGGAATTTTGTATACCTTTGCTGGATCCTTCACAGTTAGGTTTTACGAAAAGCGGGAAGTTGAGGCTATGAAGATTCTGTGCATAATTGAAGATGCACCGCCCGTCAAAGGACAGCTCGCCTGGGGATTCTATCTTGAGGAATCTCGGGGTGGGAATCCCGTGGGCAGCGACGAGGACCTTTGCCGTTGCCTTATCAAGGGCCAGCCCGAGAGTAAGCGGGTCTGAACCAATATAAGGTATCTTGAGAAACTCCAGGATGGCTGGCACTAACGATTCGCGATTTCTCCCTCCCAGGCCTTCTGCGATGTTGAAAACCAGGTCTGGTTTCTCGCGCCTGAGCCTGTCAAGGAGATCTGGCTCGTATGGGAGACGGATTACATCGTAGCCGCAACGCTTGAGGGCAAAGACCAGGTTTTCTATGGTTTCCTCGGAATCAAACTCCGCCTCCGAATCCTCGGGTCCACTGGTGCCCCCATAGTCTCCTTTAAGATTATAAGTTAGCCCTATTATCAAGTTTTCACTGCATCTCCTCGTATGGAAGATTCTTTAAAAGTGACTCATAACGGTGACTCATGACAATAAAATCTGAGATCCGAGCCAGGTTTTCAAGTAACCCTGCAAGATCCCTCCCTTTCACAACAAAACATACCCGACGGGGCGTATCCGACTGATACCAGCGAATCGCCGATTGGATACCATCGAGTCGCCTTCATATTAGCACGGGCAGGGAGAGGAGTCAATGGGGAATACAAGGGAAAAGAGGCCGCCCGCGCAACCCCACTATCTCCCGCCCGGGGTTGCCTATTGCGGCCGGCGCGGCGTGGAGTAGCTAAAATGAAGCAGCCTCCTTTGAAGGACTCTGAAACACATCGATGCCAGGACCGGAGCCTGTCATACTGTCATATTGTCATGTGACTGTTATACTGTCATGTATTAGATGATCTCACAGCCCCAGTTCAGGCCGCTGTTGGTATCCCAATGATCGGCACCATCTTTGAAGCAGAAATTGAATTTGGTGGTCCCCTCGATTGGGACTTCCGCGACCCAGGTGTCCTCGGTTTGCTTGGTCATGGGAATCGTCTTGACGTTTGTCCAATTATCATGCCCGTAACCACAGTGCAGGTAGATTGCATCGGCCCCGGACTTTGCAAGGAGCCCTTTATACATGACAGTGGCCCTTTTACCCTCGGCGAGCGGGACGGGGTCCAAAGCAACGCGTCCATCAATGAAATAGTCTCCCATCATTTTTCTCGGCATAGACACTCCTCCCTTTGATGGCATGCTTCGTAATTGAAAGTCAGGTTCTAAGCTTTATCAGTGATTAGTATCTTGAGTTTTGGGCACTTTATGTGTGAATTTATATGGTAATATGTTGATGTAAGTATCAACGTTGCATACAGGCATAAACAGCCGACAAGGCTGAGAGGGGGAGCATGCACATGGTTAAAGAAGTTAGGGACGATTTGAGGGATGCCGCAAAGATTGTTATATCCCAGTGTATGGCGGTCAAGCCCGGTGAGGGAGTCCTCATCCTGACGGACGAGCCCGAAAGGGAGATCGGTTATGTATTGTGGGAAGAGGCCAAAGCCGCCGGAGCGGAGGCTGTAATTACCGAGATCATAACAAGGCGGGTGAATGGGGAAGAACCGCCGCCGGCGGTCGCCGAGTTCATGAAGAACTTCAGCGTTATTCTCATCCCCACGAGCAGATCCCTCTCCCATACCGAAGCGCGCCGGCAGGCGAGCAAGGCGGGAGCAAGGATCGCGACGCTGCCTGGTATAACAGCGGAGTGCATGGTGCGGACGCTCGTGGCGGATTATAGCGCCATTGCTGAGAGGAGCACCCGCATGGCTGGGATCTTAAGCAGGGGCAAGATAGCCAGGTTGACGAGCCCCGCAGGTTGCGATGTGACGTTTTGCATTGAAGGGCGTGAAGCCAGCCCCGACACGGGGATATATCACCTGCCGGGGGATTTTGGGAACCTCCCCGCTGGCGAGGCTTATATTGCTCCACAGGAGGGTACAGCTAGTGGTATAATCGTAGTAGACGGGGCCATGGCCGGCGTTGGAATGGTCGATGAACCTATCGTGATGCGCGTCGAGGACGGATACGTCAGGTCAATCGAAGGTGGCGAGGGAGCCAGGCGCTTGCTTGCTATACTTGAGGGCCTTCCTGGAGAGGCTCGAAACGTCGCTGAACTCGGTGTGGGCACGAATGACCGGGCCGTGATTACGGGCAACGTCCTGGGGGACGAAAAGGCCCTTGGGACCGTCCATGTCGCAATAGGTGATAACAGCGGTTTCGGGGGCAAGGTCAAGGTGCCGAGCCATCTGGATGGAATAATCCTGAGGCCCACCCTCGTTATTGACGGGGTTGAGATAATAAAAAACGGCGTACATGCGTAGGATAGATACGCGGGCGCTCAAATCCCGGCAGGTGGTGCCTCGTTTGGGTGCCTCGTTTGGCGGCGCGGTGTCGATCTGCTGAGCTATCTGAATATTTGAAAGGCGGTGATTTCCGTGGCACAGCGGTCGTTCCCGGCGAGAAAGTCCAAAGCAGCGAAGATGGGCGGGAGCAACCTGCGCAGGGCAGTCGATCTTGATGATAAGGACTTCCTGGATATGATCATGGCGGAGGTTAACGAGGAAGAAGCAGCAGATGTGCTCGGAGAACCCGCTGAGAGACTCTGGGCCCGGCCCCAGGATGGCGAGGAAATAAAGGATGGTAAGTAAAGGATAAATAGAATAGTTTGTAGTTACTCTCAATATGAATAGATTAGGAACGGGACCGGACATGCACATGCTAACAGGTAGTACACAGGTCGCCCGGCCGCCAAGGGAGGCTTGGAGATGTCAGGGCATGCTGGCGATCGGCTCCCGAGCAACGTTGTCGACCTGCTTAAAAAAAGGCTTACAACCTGTGTCGTGGCAACTGTCACGAACGATGGGCGGCCCCACGTTGCCCCGGTGAATCTCATTGTCCCACGGGACGACAGGACTTTGCGTCTCGCCCTGGAACGCAGCGGGCATACCCTTGCAAATATCAGGGATAACCAGTGGGTGGCAATTTCCATTCTGGATGAGGGCGATATCGCGATAGGTGTAAAGGGCAGGGCCGTCATAGTTAAGGATCATATGGATGCCAATGACGCCATGGCTATGGTCGATGTTGCCGTAAACGAGGTAGAGAATCATGCTCATCCAATTATCCTCGTCTCATGTGGCGTGAGGACCAGGCGTCGATCGAACCTCGTAAACCTCTTTTTCAAGCGCCTCTTTTGCGAACTCGAAGAATAGCTCAGAATAGGTCAGATATCAGGGTGATAGCTCAGGCATCAGGGTGCCGGAAGGTCAGCAGGAATTGGCAGCCCGGCGTGGAATATGTCACTTGTTGCATTTGTATTGCCCGGCGCCGGTGCCGCGAGGGGGTGGTTGGTAATGGGAGATTTCGTGCATTTGCACCTGCATACACAATACTCCCTTCTTTAGCTTGATGGGGCATGTAAACTTGATGAGCTCATGCAGGCGAGCGCGGCTCAGGGCGGCAAGGCCCTTGCTATAACGGATCACGGAGTGTTGTTTGGCGCTGTAGAGTTCTTTAAAGTGGCAAAGAAATATGGCATTAAGCCGATCATAGGGTGCGAGGTCTATGTCGCGAGCAGGTCCCGCCTGGACAAGGAGGCCAGGGTTGATAAGGATCCTTATCACCTTGTTTTGCTCGCCCGGGACGAGGTGGGGTACAGGAACCTGGTCAGATTGACGAGTATAGGCTTTGTGGAAGGTTTTTATTACAAGCCGCGTGTTGATGACGAGGTGCTCGCAAAGCATTCGCAAGGGCTTGTGGCTTTATCCAGTTGCCTTGCAGGAGAGATACCCCAGCTTATTCTGCGGGACAAGCTCTCCGAGGCGAGGAAGAAGGCGCTTTTTTATCACGATATATTCGGGCCGGGGAATTTCTTTCTGGAGGTCCAGTCCAACGGTATTCCCGAGCAGGATAAGGTAAACCGCGCCCTGTTTAGCCTTTCACGAGAGCTCGGTATCCCGCTTGTTGCGACCAATGATGTCCACTATGTTAAACGAGAGGACTCGAGGGTCCATGACGTCCTTCTTTGCATCCAGACGGGAAAGACCATCGAGGACCAGGACCGGCTCAGGTTCCCCACAGATGAGTTTTTCCTTAAGTCCCCCGATGAGATGGAGCGGGCATTTGGGGAGATACCCGAAGCGCTTGTGAATACCGTCGAGATCGCCGAAAGATGTAACTTTGAGTTTGAATTCGGGCGCTCGCTCGTGCCTGCGTACGAGGTGCCCGAAGGCCACACTGAGGAAAGCTTCCTGCGCGAGCTATGCGAGAAGGGCCTCCGGGAGAGGTACGAAAAGGTCACACCGGAGCTTGAGGCCAGGCTCAACTACGAGCTTGATGTCATCCGGAAGATGGGCTACTGCGGTTATTTCCTCATCGTATGGGACTTCATCCACTTCGCGCGGCAGGCTGGCATCTACGTGGGCCCGGGGAGGGGATCGTGCCCCGGTAGCATAGTTGCGTATTCTCTGGGGATCACCAGCATCGACCCGCTAAAATACGACCTCATCTTCGAGCGATTCCTCAACCCCGAGAGGGTGAGCATGCCTGATATCGATGTTGATTTTTGCTTTGAGCGAAGGGGCGAGGTCATTGAGTACGTGACGCGCAAGTACGGGGAGGACCGCGTCGCCCAGATCATAACCTTCGGTACCATGGCGGCGAAGGCGGCGATCCGCGATGTAGGGAGGGCGCTTAATTTCCCATATGCCGAGGTTGATAAGATCGCCAAGCTCGTCCCGGCTGAGTTGAATACGACCATTGACCGCGCACTCGAGAACTCCCCCGAGCTCAAGGAGCTTTACGACGGTAATGAGCAGGTGAAGAGGCTGATCGACACGGCCAAGGCAGTCGAAGGCATGCCCAGGCATGCCTCCGTGCATGCGGCCGGTGTAGTGATCTCAAAAGATCCGCTGGCAGACTACGTGCCGCTCTACAAGACGGGCGACGGCGCCATAACCACCCAGTTCCCCATGGAGGACCTGGAGCCCCTGGGCATTCTCAAGATGGATTTTCTCGGCCTGCGCACGCTGACGGTGATAGGGAAGACCCTGGATATAATTGCATCAACCAGGGGAGAAAGGATTGACATAACGACCATCCCGTTGGACGACGCCAGAGTCTATGAGATGTTAAGGAACGGGGACTCGCTTGGTGTCTTTCAGCTTGAGAGCAGCCTCTTTCAGGGCCTGCTGAAGGAGGTCAAGCCAACGACCTTTGAGGACCTCATCGCCATCCTGGCGCTGGGGCGGCCCGGTCCGATGAACAGGATCCAGGATTTCGCCCGGCAGAAGCACGGGCTGGCCCCCATAACATACGCCCATCCAAAGCTGGAGCCCATATTGAAAGAAACCTACGGCATCATGCTCTACCAGGAGCAGGTTATGCGTGTGGCCAGCGACCTCGCGGGATTCACCATGGGAGAGGCCGATCTTATGCGGCGCGCAATGGGTAAGAAGAAGCCTGAGGTCCTGGCTAGCCTTCGCGACCGCTTCGTGAGCGGGGCAGCAAAGAATGGGGTGGACAGTGAGACCGCCGGGGAGATTTTCGACCTCATGGAATATTTCTCAGGTTACGGGTTCAATAAGTCGCACTCGGCGGCATACGCGCTGATATCCTATCAAACGGCCTATTTAAAGGCCCGCTACCCGGCGGAGTTTATGGCAGCCCTGCTTACAAGCGTCACTGGTAATACCGACAAGATTGCATTTTATGTGAATGAATGCCGGCAGAAGGGCATAGAAATACTCCCCCCCGATGTAAATGAGAGCCTTGCCGACTTCACGGTGGTCAAAGAGGGCAAGGCCATCCGTTTTGGGCTCGCGGCGGTCAAGAACGTCGGGAGGGGCGCCGTTGACGCAATAATTGCTGCCCGGAAGGAACATAAGAGGTTTAAGTCACTGGTAGACTTCTGTGAGCACGTAGATACAGGCGTTGTCAATAAGAAGACCACGGAAAGTCTCATCAGGTGTGGGGCTTTCGATTCGCTCGGGGTGAGACGGTCGCAATTGCTCGCGGTGCTGGATGAGGCTTATGAAGCCGCGCAGGCGGGGAGCAGGGAGAAAAAACGTGGTCAGGTATCTTTCCTGGATTTGTTCGACGAGAAGGCTGCATTTTGCATTAATGACATCGAGCTTCCTGATATCCCCGAGTTTCCGGAGAGGGAGAGGCTCGCTATGGAAAAGGAGCTTCTCGGGCTTTACATTTCCGGCCACCCTCTGGACCCTGTGGCTGCCGAGCTGAGGAAGAAGGCTACGGTGACATCAGCCCTCTTGGGCGAGCTGCGCGACGGGGCGGATGTCAGCCTGGCGGGGATCATAACAGGCTTCAAGAAGACGACCACCAAGAATGGTCAACCTATGGGCTTTCTGACGCTCGAGGATCTGACGGGAGCGTGTGAGGTCATAGTATTCCCTAAAACTTATGAGAAATATGGCGGCTTTATCCGGGAGGAGGAGATCGTCGTCGTCCAGGGCCGGGCCGATGTGAAGGAGGAAGGGACCAAAGTGATCGCAAATGAGATTATTCCCTTGACATCTGGCGAGGTTCATATTACTATTGACGCGACAAAATCTGACTCCAAGTCGCTCGGCAAGCTAAAAAGGCTATTCAATTCCAGCAAGGGAAACGCCCCTGTTTTTATCGAAATTGCCACACCGGACGGAAGCGTAGTGGTCTCGACCTCGCCGGATTTATGGGTCGATCCGGATAGCGTTCTCGAGAAGCGTGCAGCGGAGTTGATTGAGGGAAAGGGGATCGGCGAAATTGTCCGTTGGGGGATGCAGGCATAATTAAGGTATAATATATGATGAAAGCCAGAAATGCCACAGAGGAGGCGTCAGGCTCGTAATGTGGACCGTCGTGTATATTGCACCTAATCGGGCTATTGCGGAATCGATGAAGGAACTCCTCGAGAAGGAGGGTCACCTGGTCATGCTGCGTCCTGTGGGAGTTCCCCATCTCGGGGCGTCGGGGAACGTGGAGATACTTGTGCCGGAATCCGAAGCCGAGGATGCTCAGGAGATCTTGACCAGCACCTACGGCAGGTAAGGGTGGCGGTGAGGGATGTTCAAGGATCTGTTTCGTTCGAAACAAAAATATGTAACGGTAAAGCCTGCGAGCGTCCGGAGGGAGATCCCCGATGGCATGTGGTCTAAGTGCACCAAATGCGGCCAGATAATCTACAATAAGGAACTTGCAGGCAACCTCAAGGTGTGTCACAAGTGCGGTTTTCATTTTAAGTTATCCGCCCTCGAGCGTGTGGCGCTGACGGTGGACGCCGATAGTTTTGTCGAATTTGATTCAGATCTTTTAACCGTCAACCCCCTGGGCTTTCCTGGTTATGAGGAAAAAGTGAAAAGCGGCAAGAACACGACGAAACTCAACGAGGCTATTCTTACAGGCCAGGCCAGGATATGTGGCTTCCCTGTGGTTATCGGAGCCATGGATTTTGGTTTCATGGGGGCGAGCATGGGGTCGGTTGTCGGTGAAAAGGTGACAAGGGCATTCGAGTTTGCGATAAAACGCAAGCTGCCGGTGGTGATGTTTTGCACGTCGGGCGGGGCGAGGATGCAGGAGGGCATCATCTCCCTGATGCAGATGGTGAAAACGAGCGCGGCTGTGGCCAGGTTCAATGAAGCGGGCCTGCTATATATCTCGGTGTTGACGAATCCGACCACAGGCGGGGTGTTGGCGAGCTTCGCCTCGCTTGCGGATATCGTGCTCGCCGAGCCTGAGGCCCAGATTGGGTTCGCGGGCCCGCGGGTGATCGAGGAGACCGTGCATCAAAAGCTCCCGCCGGGGTTTCAAACATCCGAGTTTGTGCTTGCCCATGGTATGATCGACAAGATTGTGGAGAGGAAGAACATGAGGAAGACGCTCGGTCTCCTGCTCTCGCTCCATAGCAAAGTGAGTGAGGTGGCGCTGGGTGAGTAACGGGATTCTGGAATTTGAGAAACCCCTTGCCGAGCTTGAGAAGAGGATAGAGGAGCTAAAGGTTTTCAGCAGCGATAAGGGGATCGACCTGTCGGGTGAGATTGCGACTCTCGAGCGAAAGGCTGAGGACCTGCGGCGCGAGATATACGGCAACCTCACGCCCTGGCAGAGGATCATGATAGCCCGGCATCCTCACCGTCCCACGACCCTCGATTACATCAATCTCATATTTGACGACTTCATTGAGCTTCACGGGGACCGGTGCTTCAGGGATGACGCCGCCATCGTGGGCGGGATAGCGTCGCTCGAGGGACGCCCGGTGACTGTTGTAGGTACCCAAAAGGGACGGGATACAAAGGAGAACCTGGCGCGCAACTTCGGGATGCCTCACCCTGAAGGCTATAGGAAGGCACTGAGGCTGATGAAGCAGGCTGAGAAATTCAGGCGCCCTGTTATCTGCTTTGTCGATGTCGCGGGGGCGTATCCGGGGATCGAGGCCGAGGAGAGGGGCCAGGCTGTCATAATAGCGAATAATATATGCGAGATGGCGAGGCTGGAGGTGCCTGTCATAGTGGTCATAACCGGCGAGGGCGGGAGCGGCGGCGCGCTCGGTATCGGGGTCGGGGATAGGATAATCATGCTTGAGAATGCGTATTTTTCGGTCATCTCGCCCGAGGGCTGTGCCGCGATCCTGTGGAAGGATGCATCGAAGGCCAGGGAGGCGGCGGAGGCCCTCAAGCTGACTGCTCAGGACCTCATGCGTTTCGGGATCATCGATGAGATCCTCGCGGAACCCGGGGGCGCGGCCCACAAGGACCGCGAAGCCATGGCCCGCGTCATAAAGGGGGCTATCCTGAAACACCTTGATCACCTGGTGGGCGTATCCAGGAAGAGCCTTATCGAGCAGAGGTACAGGAAATTCAGGAAGATAGGCGAGTTTATTGTGGACCAACAAGCTGGTACGAGTGAGGAGATCAGGGATACCATTTCCCTGTAACTGGTTTGACATGACCGGTTGGGCATGATGAATCGACGAATTACTTCTTACTTGGTGCACCGGTAATACGCCGGGCAGGAGGTAGAGTGCCGGATGAAGAGGATCGCTGTTTTGACGAGCGGTGGAGACGCGCCGGGGATGAACGCCGCCATACGTTCCGTTGTGAGGACGGGTCTGCATAACGGCCTTGAGGTCTTTGGCGTATCGCGCGGTTACGCAGGCTTGATGGCCGGGGATATGGTCCTTATGGACCAGAGATCTGTGGGCGATATCATCCAGAGGGCGGGGACGATACTGAGATCAGCCCGCTCGGAGGAGTTCAAGACGGAGGAGGGCCAGAAGAAGGCTGTTGAGCAGCTTGAGGCGAGGGGCATCGAAGGTCTCGTCGTAATCGGTGGCGACGGCTCGTTCCGGGGGGCGCGAAGCCTTTCAAAGTGGGGCGTAAAAGCCATAGGTATACCCGGGAGCATAGATAATGATATACCCTGTACTGACTATACTATTGGCTTTGATACCGCGGTCAACACGGCCCTCGATGCCATCACGAAGATACGTGATACGGCTAGCTCGCACGGCAGGGTCAACGTTATCGAGGTAATGGGGCGGAGGGCAGGTTTCCTGGCTCTGACTGCTGGATTTGCGGGCGGCGCCGAGCATATACTCATACCTGAGGTGCCATTTGATCTTGATGAGGTTTGCCAGAAGATAATCGAAGGATACAAGCGCGGCAAGACGCATAACATTATCGTCGTGGCAGAGGGCGTATGGGGATATCAGGGTCCTGAGCGTCCCGCGGGCGAGAGCGTGGGATTCAGGATCGGCGAGCTTGTTCGGGAAAAAACCAGGCTTGAGACCAGGGTTACGGTGCTCGGGTACATACAGAGGGGCGGGGCGCCAACTGCGCTCGACAGGATCCTCGGGTCTCGGTTTGGCGCGAGGGCGGTTGAGCTTCTCCTTGAAGGCAAGGCGGGGCGAATGGTGGGCATCATCGGCGACCAGATAAAAGACTTCGATATCGATTATGCCCTGGAGCAAACGAAGAACGTCAACCTTGATTACTATCGTATTGCCAGGATCCTTTCATGAATACAGCATGAGTAATGTAGGTCTTCTCGCCCGGCGGGCGCGGTCTTTATATCGCTAGTGGAATTAAAGGGAGAAGATAATGCATAACCCGGTGAGGACGCCCGCCGCGATGCCGGCGATCACAAAGGGCTTCGCCTCCAGGTCCCATGCATCCGGGATGAGTTGCCTCGCGACTACACCGGTCATGGCCCCGCCGGCGATGCTCAGGCACGTTGCGAGGATGAGAGGGGAGATCTCTCCGAGGAGCACGCCGGCCAGGGATCCTACACCGGTGGGCGCACTCGCGATCAAGGTGGCGAGCAGGATTTTGCGCCTCCTTACCCTCGCGAGGTGAAAGGGCGCCGCGATCGCCATTCCCTCGGGTATGTTGTGGATCATCATTATTAGGGCCACACGGAGCCCAAGCATCTCCGCAGCCACATACCCCGACCCTATAGCTAGGCCCTCGGCCATGTCATGGGTTGCGATGCCCAGGGCCACGAGGATGCCGGTCCTCAGGTAATGTGACCTGCTGTTCTCATGCCCTGTGTTACCAGGCATGATACTGGATATCAGAGCGAGACTCCACATACCCGTCGTGAACCCCAGGATGCCGGCCAGGATCCCGCCAGTCCGGAATGATGCGGGGAGTAGGTCAAAGGCCACGACCCCAAGCATTATCCCTCCTGCAAAGCCCAGTAGAAACGCGAGCGCCCTCCGGGAGGGGGTCCTATAGAGCACTGTAACGATGCCGCCCAGGCCGGTACCGAGCGCGCCCGATACGAACCCGACGATGGTGGGGAGTGCTATCTCCATACCCATATGTTGTCGTCTCCCTTCCTGACTAATTTTATGCTCACACAAAGTTTTGAGAATTAAAAAGCAGGAATCTGGCGATCATTGCAGAATAGAACCGCGAAAGAGGCAAATGCTAGGGGCAGGTAAATGCTACAGGCAGATGCTGAACCAGGGTCCGGACAGGATCTGGGTGGCAGAGCTCAGATACGATTCGGATCCAGACCAACCTAAGGAGGGTATAAACTATGCCGCTAGTAACTAGCAAAGAAATGTTGATCGATGCCCAGAAGAACGGGTACGCGGTCGGAGCCTTTAACGCGAATAACCTGGAGTACGTCCAGGCTATCGTGGAGGCTGCCGAGGAGGAGGAGGCCCCCGTGATCCTCCAGGCGAGCCAGGGGGCCATCAAGTATGCAGGGCTCGACCAGATCGTGGCCATGGTTAAGGTTGCTGCGGAGGCCGCCAGCGTCCCCGTGGTCTTGCACCTGGATCACGGCACGGATTTCTTCCAGAATGTGAGGTGCCTCAGGGCGGGCTTCACCTCGCTGATGTTTGACGGCTCTTCGCTCCCATTTGAGGAGAACGTGGCGATAACGAAAAAGGTCACAGAGATAGCTCACGCATGCGGGATCCCCGTAGAGGCCGAGCTTGGCAAGGTGCCTCAAGTCGGGGTTACTCCTGAAGAAGTCAGGGCGCTCATGACCAAGCCCGAGGAGGCCCTGCGTTTTGTAGAGGAGACCCAGTGCGACTCCCTTGCTGTGGCGGTTGGCAGCGTCCACCAGATGAAGGTGCAGGAGGCAAAGCTTGATATCGAGCGAATAGCCAAGATTCGGGAGATTACAGGCATTCCTCTCGTCCTGCACGGTGCGTCGGGGGTAACAGACGAGGGCTATCGTGAGGGAATCAAGGCCGGGATCTGCAAGATAAACATCGCCACTGAACTAAATAAGGCATTTACCCGAGGCATGAAAGCCGCCATGGAGAAGGACCCGAGCGTGGTGGATCCTCGCAAGATCGCAGGAGTGGGCCGCGAGGAGATCAAGAAGGTCATCAAGGCCAAGATGCGCCTGTTTGGTGCGTCAGGCAAGGCGAGGAATTTTGTTGCGAAGGGCGTCGGTTACGGTGGCCGCCAGGAGCTTTCCGCGAGCGACCTGAAGAAGGAGTAATACAAGGAGAATAGTGATGCAGGAGAATAAGAGTCAAGAACAGGGGTAAGGAGTGATGTCTATGGCAGAAATTAAGAGGATAGGGGTGCTTACAGGAGGTGGGGATTGCCCGGGTCTCAACCCTGCGATAAGAGGGGTTGTGATGCGGGCGCTCGATTACAACCTGGAGGTCATGGGGATACGCGATGGATGGGCCGGCCTGATTAAAGGCGATATGGCGCCCATCGGACTGGCTGATGTGGACACCATCATATCGGTTGGCGGGACGATACTGGGGACTTCCCGGACCAACCCCTTCAAAAAGGAAGAGGATGTCCAGAAGGTTCTCGATAACATAAAGAAATTTAACCTCGACGCCATTATCGGGATCGGCGGCGATGATACCCTAGGCGTCGCCAATAAGCTGAGCAAGCGGGGCGCGCCTGCGGTAGGCGTCCCCAAGACCATGGACAACGACGTCTCAGGTACGGAATACTGCATCGGTTTTGATACAGCCGTAAGTGTTGCTGTAGACGCCTTGGAGCGCCTGCGGGATACTGCGCGGTCGCATCACCGCATAATGGTGCTGGAGGTCATGGGGCGAGACGCAGGCTGGGTGGCTCTCATGACAGGCCTGGCGGGTGGCGCAGATTGGATCCTCATTCCCGAGGTGCCGGTCGATTTTGACGAGATGTGCAAGCACCTGATGGATGTCCGCGCGCGCGGCAGGTCATACGGGCTGGTGGTCGTATCCGAGGGCGTAAAGCTGCCGCACCTCGATGAGAATGCCGGCGGCGAGGTGGATGCGTTTGGTCATGTCAGACTCGGGCTCCGTGGCGTTGGCCAGGCGGTCGGCGACGAGATCGAGAAAAGGACGGGAGTCCAGACGCGGGTCGCCGCTATAGGGCATATCCAAAGGGGTGGATCCCCGACGGTTTCAGACAGGTACTATCCGACCAGGCTGGGCATGGCTGCGGTGGACCTGGTCATGAAGGGCGAGTTCGGGAAGATGCCGGCCGTCGTGGGGAACAAGATCGTTACCGTTGACCTTGACGTAGCCGTCGGCAAGACCAAGACCGTACCCATAGAGCTCTGGAACGAGGTAAAAGCTCTCTTCAAATAGGAGAGGGAGCTTTGTAAAGGGGCTGTTCGGGCGGAGCGGGACAGATATGGCCCGGCGGGATCGATTTGTTCGATCCTTCGCCGGGCTATATTTCTTTATGCGGGCGAGTCTTGGCTTCGGAGCTTATGCGGCCCATTGTTTGGTATAAACTATTTCGGAAAAGCAGGAGTTTTTTGCACCTAATGCGAATAGATAAAAATTGAGGCGTCTTTCGAGGAGGGAAACCCCGATGGAGGGTTCGGGAATCGCCGTGATAGGCGGTGGGCCCGCCGGGATGTCGGCGGCTGTAGCTTTGGCCAATAACGGGTTAAATGTTTATCTTGTGGAGAAAGAGCCTGTACTGGGCGGGAAGGCTGCGTATTATGGTTGCAAGGCGACGGATAAGTGCAACAAGTGTAATGTATGTTTGGTGGCGGATAAGAAGCGCCAGGTGGCTTCCCATCAGAATATAAAGGTGCTAACCGGGTGCAGCGTCGAGAGGTCTTCAGGGGAGTTCGGTGATTACAAACTACGCCTGTCCAACGGCGAGATCCTGGAGGTTAGGGCCATCGTCATCGCCACAGGCTTTGATGTGTTTGATGCAAGGCTGCGACCGCACCTCGGCTATGGGCGCCACGAGAGAGTGGTCTCCGCGTTCGAACTCGAGAGGGCGCTACGGGGGGGCCGAACGCTGGCCGAATACTTGGGCGGGGTCGCGCCCCGTTCGATAGCCTTCATCCAGTGCGTGGGGTCGCGCGACGTCCGGAGCGAGCATGATTATTGCTCCCGGGTATGCTGTATGTATTCCCTCCGGCTCGCCAAGGTGATACGTGAGCAACTCCCGGATGCAGAGATAACCGTATTTTACATGGATTTTCAGGGCGGTGGCAAGGCCCCGCGAGCTTTCAGGGAGTATTGTGAGACGACCGGAAACGTGCGCATGATCAGGAGCATGCCCGGGGAAGTGAGGGTGCTCGAGGGGCTGGCGAGCGAGGATGGTGCGGACGATCGCCCTCACCAACTCGAGGTCAGGTTTGAGGACCCCGATACCGGGGATGTCCGCAAGGCGGGGTTTGATCTTGTTGTGCTGGCTGTAGGCAGCACCCCGGGCAGCGATACAACCAGGCTCAGAGAGGTATTTGGTGTGGGCGCTGGCCGCGACGGCTTCTTTGATTCCCCGACAGGGGTACCCGGTATATTTGCGGCTGGTGCGTGCCGCGGGCCGATGGATATCGCCGAAGCGATGAGGGATGGCGAGGGGGTAGCAACTGAGATTTTGAATACCCTGGCGCGGGGAAACATGTGGGCACTCTCGGGTTCGCCTGTGCGGGTCCAGAGCCGCCCTCCGGGCCGGGATGATGGGCGCCCGGGTGACCATGTCCTCGTCGTGGGCGGCGGTCTCGCGGGGATGGTTGCGGCAAAGACCCTTGCAGACTTAGGCGTGACTGTCACGATCGTGGAGCGCGACGCGAGCCTTGGCGGGAGGGCCTACCTTTCGGAGAGACCGGATGTATCGGCCCTTCTTGAAAAGGTAATGGAAGATGAGCTGATCAGCATCAAGACATCGTCACGTATTGCGAGCCTGCGCGGCATGGCGGGCGGTTTCGAGGTGATGTTATCGTCCCATCTTGGCGGCGGTCCCCCGGGTACAATCCGCGCTGGCGCTATTATCATATCCATCGGCCATAGGCTTGAACTCCCTGCTGCCGCGGTGGGGGCGCGGCTCCCGGCTGATGCCGGCATCCTCACCCTTTCGGAGTTCCGGAGAGGCAGCATATTCAAGGAGCCAGCCGGTCGGAGGGTTGTTTTCTGGATCCCTGTAATGGCTGGCAACAATGGTCCGGCATTCAGGCTGACCTTGCAAACGATTATCCCGGTTTTGGACCGCGGTGGAGAGGTTGTAGTATTGTGTGATGATGTCAAAGTGGCGGGGGGCGGCATGAGTGCCCTATACCGCAAGGCTCGCGACAGGGGAGCCATCTTCATAAGATGCGGGTCGAGCGCCCCCGGCGTGGAAAGGGCGAGTGAGGCGGGCCGTTCGGGTGGCAGGTTAACCGTCACCGCCCGGGACGGCTCGCTTGCGGGGCTTGCGGGATTCGCCGGGCCTGACGGGCCGACCGGACCTGCCGGGTACCTGAGGATCGTGTGCGACTGCTTTGTGATCGCCGAGGAGATGGTGCCCGATATCGATGCCCCCCAACTCGCTTCAATACTAAATATTCACCCGGGACCGCTTGGATTTTTCCAGGAGGACAATGTCCACCTGCTTCCCTCTGATTCCAGCAGGCGCGGGATATATTTTGCCGGGACGTGCCGCGGGCCTCAGGATGACGACGAGGTTGTACTCGACGCAAGAGTTGCGGCGCTCCGGGCATATCATCTGGTGTCCGGGAGTCATTGCCCTGTTGATTGGGCAACAGCCAGCGTAGACCCTGGCAAATGCGCGTTGTGCCTTACGTGTTTGAGGTCATGCCCGCACGCGGCCATTGAGGTGGATCACGAGAACCGGGCTGCGAGGGTGACACCTATAGCTTGCCAGGGGTGCGGCGTTTGCGCGAGCGAATGCCCGGCCAGGGCCATAACCCTGAAACACCTGGAAGTTTCATAGCCGGCAGCCGGTCGGGAGTAAAGCCTGGGTATAGGGAGGGCTCTTCATGCCTAAAATCGTCGCTTTCGCTTGCGAGCATTCTGCATATGAGGCTGCGACTGCGGCGCTCGAGCGGAAAACGGGAACAGCCGTGTCGGGCGAAAATCCGAGGTTTCCGATTGTTGAAGTTGAAATCCTAAAGGTCCCTTGTACCGGCAGAGTCGAGGTTATTGATATTCTCAAGGCTCTCGAGGGTGGGGCGGGCATCGTCGTCCTGCTTGGTTGCTTTGAAGAGGCGTGCCACTATCTCACCGGGAACGTGCGAGCGAAGAAGCGCGTGGGGTATGTTCGCAGGATCATCCAGGATATCGGACTTGAGGAGAACAGGGTCCAATTCTTTTCCCTCGCCCCTGACATGGACGCGCGTTTCTCCGGGATCATTGAGGAGCTTTCGAAGCAGGTAGTAAACATGGGGCCTGGTCCCGTCACAAGGATAAGGGATCAGACGACAAAAGAGCAGGCGCAGGCAGCGCAAGCTAGGTGAGGGGTGCGGATATGATAGTCGCTGAGCAGAAGCCGGTAGCCGAGATCCTGAGGATGATAGAGGGTTATCGCAAGATCCTTGTGGTAGGCTGTGGGACATGCGTCACGGTCTGCATGGCCGGGGGCGAGAAGGAGGCTGGTATCCTGGCATCCCTGATCAGGATGGCGTGGGCCCGAGAGGGCAGGTTGGGTCCCCTGATCGATGTGAGCGAGACCACGGTTGAGCGGCAGTGTGAGTGGGAGTTTCTCCAGGAGATCTCCGAGAAGGTTGCGGCATCCGATGCTGTGCTGAGCATGGGATGCGGCGCCGGGGTCCAGGCGATGGCCAGGATGTTTGAAGGCAAGGTGATACTCCCCGCCCTTAACACGAAGTTCATAGGGATGCCCGAGAGGCAGGGACTCTGGACGGAGCTTTGCGCGGGGTGCGGCGACTGCGTGCTCGATCGAACGGGAGGGATTTGCCCCATAGCCCGGTGTTCCAAGAGCCTTTTGAACGGCCCGTGCGGGGGGTCGCAGAACGGCAAGTGTGAGGTCAGCAAGGATATCGACTGCGCCTGGCAGTTGATATTCGACAGGATGAAGTCCCTGGGGAGGTTGGAGGCGCTCGGGGCGATGCTCCCACCCAAGGACTGGTCCAAAAACCGCGATGGCGGGCCGAGGAAGGTTGTCAGGGAGGATATGTTGCTATGAAATCAGGAAGCAACCTCGAAAAGGTCTTGGTGCACGGTGACTTCGCCGTCACGGGCGAGCTTGGCCCCCCGCAGAGCAATGACAGGGAGGTCATAGTTAAGAAGGCGAAGGCATACAAGGGGTATGTCGATGCAGTAAACATAACGGACAACCAGACTGCCATAGTGAGGATGTCGAGCATCGCCGCGTGCGCGATTGTTGCGGGGCTCGGCCTGGATCCTGTGATGCAGATGACTTGCCGCGACAGAAACAGGATCGCCATGCAGAGCGATATCCTCGGCGCATCTGCTCTCGGCATCAAGAATATATTGTGTCTGACGGGTGACCATCAAAGCTTTGGGAATCACCCAACATCGAAGAACGTCTACGATATCGACTCGATCCAACTGATCAGCATGGTCAAGGGCATGCGGGACGATAAGAAGTTTTTGAACGGCGAGGAGATGAAGTCCGAGCCGAGGATGTTCATAGGGGCCGCGGCCAATCCCTTCGCCGACCCATTTGAATACCGGGTTGTGCGGCTCGCAAAGAAGGTCGCGGCCGGCGCTGATTTCATCCAGACGCAGGCGGTCTTCGATGTCCCGAGGTTCAAAAGGTGGATGGAGATGGTGCGGGATCGCGGCCTCCACGAGAGGGTTTATATCCTGGCCGGGGTTATACCTGTGAAGTCGGCCGGCGCCATGAGGTACATGAAAAACGATGTTCCCGGTATGAGCGTGCCGGATGAGCTGGTGAGGCGCATGGAGCAGGCATCTGATCCCAAGGAGGAGGGCATCAGGATATGCGTGGAGACGATTCTGCAGTTGCGGGAGATCGAGGGCGTGAGTGGCATCCATCTTATGCCCATAATGTGGGAGAGCGTTGCGCCCATTATCGTCGAGCGGGCAGGCCTCTTGCCGAGGCCGGAATATTAGCTTATTAGCTTAAATGATATTCAGGAGGGTTGAATCGCTATGGAGGTTCAGGGATACTCGCTGCCGGATGAGCTTTATTACGACACAAACCACAGCTGGGGCCGGGTCGAGGGCGATATCATGGTCGTCGGGATCAATGATTTCGCGCAGAAACTTGCTGGGGAATTCGTTTCGGTGGACCTGCCCTCAAAGGGCAAGAAGGTGCAACAGGGTAAACCCCTCGCCTCTGTCGAATCGGGCAAATGGGTCGGAAGGGTCTATGCCCCTGTGAGCGGCGAAGTGGTCGATGTCAATGAAGCCCTTGAAGACGACCCGACTACATTGAATAGCGACCCCTACGGGGAAGGCTGGGTCGCCAAGATCAGGTTCGAAAACTCGGCGGAGCTGGAGAACCTGCTCCAGGGGGAGAAGGCCGCCAGGTGGCTCGAGGAGGAAATCGCCAAGCACGTAAAGAAATGACCGTGAACGCGCCGGGACGGAACGCGGGGAGGATGGCTTATGGATATTGTAATCACAGATCTTGACCCCAGGTTTAAGCATGAGGTCGCGAAGGAGGAGGGCGGCGAGCGCGTAAAGTATTGCTTCCAGTGCGGCACCTGTACATCAGGTTGCCCCGTGAGCGAGATAGATAGCAAGTATAACCCCAGGTGCATCATCCGCATGGTCATACTGGGGATGAGGGAACAGGTTCTGAGGAGCGATTTCATATGGCTTTGCTCCACGTGCTATACCTGCTATGAGCGCTGCCCGCAGGATGTCAGGATAACCGAGGTCATGAACGCATTGAAGAACATGGCCGTTCGGGAGGGATACATCCATCCTGCCTTCAGAGCTCAGGCGGAGCTCATCGGCTCGCACGGCAGGCTGTATGAGATCGATGAATTTACTGAAGAAAAGCGGGAGGAACTCGGGCTCGCCCGGCTCTCCGGAGACATCGCCGAGGTCGCGGAGATCTTCAAGATCACGGGGCTTGCTGAGCTATTGAGCGAAGCATCCCAGGAGCCGGTCAGGACGGCGAGCGCGTGACGTTGACGTGAGAGACGTGAGGAGGCGGCGATGGCAGTGAAGTATGCTATATTTTTAGGTTGCACGGTGCCCGTGAGGGCCATGAGCTACGAGGTCTCGGCCCGCAAGGTCGCAGGTGGCCTGGGGATCGAACTGGTTGATATACCGGAATTTAGCTGCTGCGGCTATCCAGTGAAGTCAGTTCACCAGGATACGACGCTTCTCATGGCTGCGCGAAACCTGAGCCTTGCGGAGGAGCGCGGCCTCGATATCACCACCCTTTGCAGCGCCTGCACCTCCGTCCTGACCGAGGCGGCCAGGAGGCTTAGCTCCGACGGGGAGCTTCTCGGCAAGGTTAACGAGCAGCTCAAGAAGCTTGGAAGGAAGTATTCGGGCCGGACCAGGGTCAAGCACTTCGCACGCGTTATTTATGAGGATGTGGGGCTTGATAAGGTGAGGGAGAGCGTGAAACGCGATATCAGCTCCCTGCGGATCGCCTCGCACTACGGGTGCCATTACCTCAAGCCCTCTGAAATCTACGACCGTTTCGACGACCCCGAGGTGCCGGCCAGCCTCGACGCGCTGGTGGAGGCCGCGGGAGCTGTGCCGGTCGACTATGTAACAAAGAAGGAATGCTGCGGTGGTGCAATTCTCGGGGTCGATGAAAACATAGCCCTTAGTATGACCAAGCAGAAGCTGGATGATATCTCGAAGCGCGGCGCCGACGCCATAAATCTCGTCTGTCCATTCTGCAACATCATGTATGGGGCAAACCAGAGGAAGGTCCAGTCGAAATATGGCGTCAAATACGACCTGCCCATCCTCTATTACCCGCAGGTTCTCGGGCTTGCGATGGGGATGGAGCCGGAGGAGCTCGCGCTCAACATGAACCCCATAAAGCCCAAGTCGCTCCTGGCGAAGCTTGGCTGAGAAGGTGGTGACCGGATAGCTATGGGTGTGGCACACGGCGAGGTCAAAGCCGAAGCCCCTCATATGGGCGGGATAAATGAAGCCGGCTGTGGCCGCGGTCCCCGGATCGGTGTGTACGTATGTCATTGCGGGCTGAATATAGCGGCGACGGTGGATGTGGCGCGCGTGCGCGATGCTGTGGCCGGCCTGCCGGGGGTTGTGGTTGCGCGCGACAACAAGTATACGTGCAGCGAGGTCGGGCAAAAGACCATCGCTGATGACATCAAGAACCTCAACCTTGACAGGGTTGTAATAGCATCTTGCTCGCCCCGCCTTCATGAGCGCACCTTTCGCGAGCTCATGGCCAGGTCGGGGTTGAACCCCTTTCTCCTGGAGATGGCCAATATCCGGGAGCAGTGCTCCTGGGTGCACGGGCACGATCGCGAGGCTGCGACCAGGAAGGCTGTGGCGCTCACAAGGGCGGCTATCGCGCGGGCTGCGCTTTTGGAGCCCCTCGAGCGCAATGTGGGCTCTGTGACGAAGTCAGCCATGGTGATCGGGGGAGGGGTTGCGGGGATCTCAGCGGCCTTGTATCTTGCAAATATGGGCGTAAAGACCTATCTCGTGGAGCGTGAGCCGAGCATCGGCGGGCACATGGCGATGCTGGACAAAACGTTCCCAACCCTCGATTGCAGTCTGTGCATCCTGTCTCCCAAGATGGTGGAGGTGAGGGAGAACAGCAACATCGAACTCTTGAGCTATACGGAGGTTCGAAAGGTCGAGGGGCAGGTGGGTAGCTTCAAGGTTGAGCTCCTGCGGAAGCCGAGATATATAGACGAAGCCAAGTGCGTGGCGTGCGGCCTCTGCGCTGAGAAGTGTCCTTCAAAGGCTCCCGATGAATTCAATCGCGGCTACTCCGAGCGGAAGGCCATATATATTCCATTCCCCCAGGCGATCCCCGCAAGCTACGTAATCGATCCGAATTATTGCAGGTATTTCACGCGCGGCGGGAAGTGCCGGGTCTGCGAGAAGATCTGCGAGCGCGGGGCGGTGGATTTCTCCCAGAGGGAGGAGATCGTGACGCTGGATGTCGGGGCCATAGTTATCGCGACCGGCTTTGAGCCTTATGATGCCTCCAGGAAGACGCAGTACGGCTACGGGCGCTTCCCCAATGTTATAACGAGCCTGGATTTCGAGCGCATCATCTGCGCCGATGGCCCCACCCACGGGAAGCTGAAGAGGCCTTCCGACTGGGAGATCCCTCGTCGCATTGCCTTCATACAGTGTGTCGGGTCGCGCGATGAACATGAAACGGACGGGGCGGGGAAGTATTGCTCGCGCGTGTGCTGCATGATCACGGCGAAACAGGCTTTCATGGTCAAAGAGAAATATCCGGATGCCGAGGTTTACGTCTACCATACCGATATGCGCACGGCCGGCAAGGGTTTTGAGGAGTTTTATCAACGTGGGCGCAGCGAGGGTATAGTCTTTGTAAGGGGGAAGCCCGGTGAGATAGTGGAGAACCCTGAGGATCACAGCCTCCGGGTTGTCGCGGAGGATGCAGATAGCGGTTGCATCCTGGATCTTACGTTCGATATGGTCGTCCTCGCTATAGGCCTGAGGCCTCCCGGTGGCCTCGTAGAGCTGGCTCAGAAGCTGAACGTCTCGAGGAGCGCCGATGGGTTCCTGCTCGAGGGCCACCCCAAGTTGCGGCCGGCCGAAACCTCCATTGAAGGAATTTACCTGGCCGGGTGCGCTCAATTCCCCAAGGATATCCCGGATAGCGTCGCGCAGGCGGGGTGCGCTGCGGCTGCGGCTGCGGGCGTCCTGGCGAGCGACAGGATAGAGATGGACCCGCTGAATCCCGTTGTGGATGAAGAACTCTGCATCGGGTGCCGGCTCTGCGAGAAGCTTTGCCCCTATGGCGGCATTAAGGTTGAGAAGACCGATAAGGGGTTCAAGGCAAGGGTCATCGAACTGGCATGCAAAGGGTGCGGCGTGTGCGGCGCCGCATGCTCGGCGAGAGCCATTAAGATGCGCCACTATTCGGATGAACAGATATATGCCCAGACAGCGGCGCTGCTGGAGGTGGGCTAAATGGAGAGTGAAACGTTCGAACCGAAAATTGTGGCGTTTCTGTGCAACTGGTGCTCGTATGCCGGTGCTGACCTCGCAGGCACGTCTAGGCTCTACTATCCAGCCAACGTACGCGCCATCAGGGTGATGTGCTCGGGCAGGGTCGACCCTGCGATGATGATCAGGCCTTTCATAGACGGTGCCGACGGGGTTCTCGTGCTCGGATGCCATTTCGGGGATTGCCATTACCTCACGGGTAATTACCAGACTGACCAGCGTGTGAGAATCGTATGGGAGGTGCTCCGCCAGGTCGGCGTAGATCCCGGGCGGCTGCATCTTGACTGGGTTTCGGCGGCCGAGGGCGCCAGATTTGCCGAGATCGTTGAGGAATTTTGCAACAGGATGAGGCACATGGGGCCGCTGCAGGCTTCGCTTCCGTCCGGGCCATTGCCTTATGACCTGCCCCTGGCCCTGGCGATAGCGGCTGAAATCGTGGAGGGCGAGAGATTCAGGTGGCTCTTGGGAAGGCTGCGCGAGCTCCGCGAGCAGGGAAGCGTATATGGTGAGAGGATCGATGCGGCCAGGCTTGAGCAGCTGGTGCGGGATGTCATAGCCGAGGAGTACGTGCGGGCAGGCGTGCAGGTCCTTGCGGCGCGCGAACCCCTATCTGTTAAGGATATGGCATCGAAGCTCGGGCTGGCCGCCAGGGATGTATTAAAGCAGGTTGCGTACTTGAAAAAACGCGGGGTCCTCGATATTTACGATGTCCGGCAACAATCGCCAAGGTACCAGTCAACTACGCGTATAGGGGTAGATGACCTTGGATAACAGGGATAATATGGATAATGATGTTGGAGCCAAGAGTGTCGGGGCTGTGTTGGTCGTAGGTGGCGGGATCGGGGGTATGCAGGCGGCCCTTGATCTCGCAAATTCGGGCTTTAAGGTGTATATGGTGGAGGCAAAACCAGCCATCGGGGGTGCCATGGCGCAGCTCGATAAGACCTTCCCGACTAACGATTGCTCCATGTGCATAATGTCGCCCAAGCTTGTTGAGTGCGGCAGGCACTTGAATATTGAGGTGATCCCCAACAGCGAGGTGACGGGGCTCGATGGCAGCCCGGGGGACTTCACGGTGACGGTGAAGACGAGGGCGAGGTATATCGACCCCCACAGGTGTACGGGATGCGGGCTGTGCGCCGAGCATTGCCCTGTCAGCGCGGCGCGGGATGCCTTCAATGCGGGGCTCTCGAGCCGGCCGTCGGTGTACATCGACTACCCGCAGGCCGTGCCGCTCGCCTATACCATTGACAGGGAAACATGCATAGGCTGCGGGCTGTGCGAGAATATCTGCATGGCCGGCGCCGTGAGATACGATGATGCCGCGAGCACGCGGGAACTCAATGTCGGTGCCATCATCCTGGCGCTGGGCTTTGAGCCGTATGATCCCGGGCAGATGGCCGAGTACGGCTACGGGCGCTATCCAAATGTGGTTACCAGCGTGGAGTTTGAACGCATTCTGAGCGCCTCGGGGCCGTTCGAGGGGAGGGTCCTCCGGCCCTCCGACGGCGACATACCCCGGAAGATCGCATTCATCCAGTGCGTGGGCTCGAGGGACAGGTCCTGCGGCAATGAATACTGTTCATCCGTATGCTGCATGTATGCGAGCAAGGAGGCCGTGATCGCAAAGGAACACGCCCCCGGTGTCGAGCCTACCATATTCTATATGGATATGCGCTCTTACGGGAAGGGTTTCGATAGCTACATCGAAAGGGCCAAGTCCGAATACGGCGTCAGGTATATAAGGACGCGCGTGGCCGATATCTCGGAGGTTCCCGAGACGAATAACCTCATCGTTTCGTATGAGGACGAAGTTGGAAGGGTTGTAACGGAAGAATTTGACCTGGTCGTGCTGAGCGTGGGCCTGGAGCCCCCGAAGAGCGCGGCAGGCCTGGCGCGGGCCCTGGGCATAGAGCTCGATGAGTACGGCTTTGCCAGGACCGGGACCTTCGACCCTGTGGAGACTTCGCGCCCCGGGGTTTTCGTGTGCGGCGCAATGCAGGGGCCCAAGGATATACCGGAGACGGTGACGCAGGCGAGCGGGGCGGCAGGCGCGGCTGCGGCGCTCCTGGCGAGCGCTCGCGGGAGCCTGGTCCGGGAGAAGACTTACCCTCCGGAGAAGGATCTCAGGGGCAAGGGCCCCCGGATCGGGGTTTTCGTATGCCACTGTGGCATCAACATCGGCGGCGTAGTCGACGTCCCGGCCGTTGTCGAGTACGCCAGGACGCTACCCCATGTGGTCTACGCCGAGCGAAACCTTTATACCTGCTCCCAGGATACGCAGAAGCGAATCCAGGAGAAGATCCAGGAGCACGGTCTCACAAGGGTTGTTGTGGCATCGTGCACACCACGGACGCACGAGCCCCTTTTCCAGGAGACCATCCGCGAGGCCGGGCTGAATCATTACCTCTTCGCCATGGCGAACATTCGCGACCAGTGTTCATGGGTACACATGCACGAGCCGGAGCTCGCCACGGAAAAGGCCAAGGACCTTGTCCGGATGGCCGTCGCAAGGGCGGCGCTCCTGGAGCCCCTGGAGCGGCTGCCAATCCCGGTGAAGCATTCGGCCCTTATCATAGGCGGCGGCCTTGCGGGCATGACGGCTGCGCTCGACGTGGCGCGGCAGGGCTTTGAGGTGCACCTGGTGGAGAGGGAGGGCGAGCTGGGCGGCCATCTCAATAGAATATATTTCACGCTCAAGGGTGAGGATGTGCAGGAGCGCCTCAGGGATCTCATTCGCAGGATCGACGGCGAGCCGCTCATCCACGTTTACCCGGGGTGTGTCGTGACCGAGATAGCGGGATACGTGGGCAATTTCAAGAGCAAGATCGCGCCGGTCGGTGGCGGCATCGAGGCCGAGGTCGAGCACGGCGTCGTCATAGTGGCAACCGGGGCGGGCGAATTCAAGCCTGACAAGTACCTTTACGGCGAGGATCCAAGGGTCATTACCCAGTCCGAGCTCGAGGAGCTGCTCGCGACGGGAAAGATTCAACCAGGTAGCCGCGCGGCGAGCACCGGTACCGGCCGCACCTTTGTGATGATCCAGTGCGTGGGCTCGCGTGAGGGCGAGCGAAACTACTGCAGCAGGATTTGCTGTAGCGAGGCGGTGAAAAACGCCCTCAGGTTAAAGGCTGCGGACCCTGAGGCCAACATATATGTCCTCTACCGGGATATCAGGACCTATGGGGAAAGGGAGGTATACTTCCAGCGGGCTCGAGCGGCCGGTGTGGTCTTCATACGCTACCCCGAGGATGAGCCCCCGGTGGTCGAGCCGGTAGCCGGGCCTGAGGTCGAGCAAGGGGGCAAAGGGAAGCCTGTAGGTGAGCTCCGGGTGGTGGTGCGCGATACGCTGCTCGGGAGCAAGGTCGCCATACCGGCCGATATGGTGGTGCTCGCTGCCGCTATCGTGCCTAATGATTCCAACCGCGAGCTGGCCCAGATGCTGAAGGTTCCCCTCGATGATAACGGCTTCTTCCTTGAGGCTCATATGAAGCTGCGGCCCGTGGATTTTGCCACGGAGGGGGTATTCCTGGCGGGACTGGCGCATGCGCCGAAGTCAATAGATGAGACGGTGGCGCAGGCTCATGCGGCGGCCGCGCGGGCATGCACCGTCCTGAGCCTGGAGGAGATCAGGAGTGATGGCATAAAGTCCGAGGTCAACAAGGCGCGGTGCAGCGGGTGCGGGATGTGCGTCGATGTTTGCCAGTACAAGGCGATCGAGCTTGATTTCAAGGAACGCGTTGCTAAAATCAATGCCGCCCTGTGCAAGGGCTGCGGCGCGTGCGCCGCGACATGCCGGTGCGGGGCGATAACCCTGAAGGGTTTCACGGATGAGGAGATACTGGCGGAGGTGAACGCGATATGAAAATGAACCAGGAGGGCGAGTGGGAGCCGAAGATCGTCGCATTCCTCTGCAACTGGTGCTCCTACGCTGGCGCGGACCTCGCTGGGACCAGCAGGATCCAGTATCCGCCCAACGTCAGGGTCATCCGGGTGCCGTGCTCGGGGCGGGTCGACCCGCTCCTCATCCTGAAATGCCTGCAGCGTGGCGCCGACGGCGTGCTAGTATCGGGGTGCCACCCCGGCGACTGCCATTATATAGCAGGCAATTACCTCGCCAGGCGCAAATTCGCCATGTTAAAGAGGCTTATTGAATATCTCGGCGTGGAGGAGGGAAGGGTTCAGTTTTCGTGGGTCTCCGCCGCCGAGGGCGAGAAATTTGCGGATGTCATCAAGACTGTGACGAGGCGCGTCAGGGAGCTGGGCCCGGCCCGTAAATTGGTCAAGGTGAGGGAGATGCAGGGAGGGGCGGGCGCGAGTTTATGAGCGATTTACTTGGCGTGAGCGGCATAATGAGCGGTATAGGCGGTATGAATAACTGGAAGAGAGATAGCGACGTGAACGGTGCTGCTGCCAACGAGGCCGCGGACAGAGTTGCACAGGATATCAGACGCATAGCCCGGAAGCTCCTCAGCGACGGGGAGGTTGACGTATTCATCGGTTACGGGCAGGGGACCCTGCCTTCAAGGGTCACGCCTGTATTTATAACCCGGCCCGAGGACGCCGATGCCCTCATCTGGGACGCGCGCTGCGAGAATGACCTCGTCGTTTACCTGCCGGGGATCGAGGGCAAGGCCGGCGTAGTCGTAAAGGGCTGCGATGGTAGGGCCCTGGCTCGTCTTCTGGCTGAGAAGCAGGTCGAGCGCGACCGGCTCAAGATCGTTGCCGTCGAGTGTGCGGGCGTGATCGACCGGAAGAGCGTGAAGAGGGACGGGGGCAATAGAGTCCATTTGCACCCGTCGTGCCAGGTGTGCGAGGAGCGTACGGCCCCGGTTTACGATTTCCTGGCAGGGGGCGCCACGGGCCCCGTCGTACCGGGCGGCCCAGGCGATAAGAGCGGGAGCCGCGATCCCTTCGGCGAGATAAGGGAGTTTGAGGCTAGAGCGAGCGAGGAACGCTGGAATTATTTTTCTCAGGAATTTGACCGCTGCATCCTGTGCTATGCATGCCGGCAGGCGTGCCCGCTCTGTTATTGCCCGGAATGCTTCGCGGACAGGGCGACTCCCAAGTGGATAGGCAAGGACCGGGCGCTCTCGGACAAGATGGTATTCCACCTGGGGCGCGCCATTCACCTGGCGGGGAGGTGCATCGATTGCGGGGCGTGCGTGCGCGCTTGCCCCATGGGTATCGACCTGAGGAAGCTCACGAGGAAGATGGAGAAAGACGCCAGGGAGCTTTTTGGTTACGAGGCTGGCAAGGCCGCGGCCGCAGGCGCGCTGCCGCTCTTCGCTTCATTTACGAGGGAGGATCCTGACGATTTCATCTTATAAACTTATGAGCATTATGAGCTTATGGATGTAACGTCCGGTGCGTGCTGGGCGATGAGCAATTTGTTTTAAACCTGGCGGTTTATCCCTTATACATATAACACAATACCTAAATTCACATAATGTGTTGAGAGGTGCTTTTTAAATGCATGGTACCGCCGGTCTGGATCGTACGGGTGGTCCCGGGGTCGCAGGCGTTAGCGTTATGAGCAAGGAGGGGCTGGCCGGTTTCCTGAACGGCCTCATCGCCAGGTTCCGGGTGTTTGCCCCGGTTCAGGAGGCGGGGACGACGAGGTTTGCCCCGGTATCATCAGCGGGCGAGGTAATGATGCCCACCACCGTCACCTCGCGGCCGCTCAAGGAGCTGTTCCTGCCCCCAAGTGAGACGCTTTTGGAATTTGAGGTCGAGACGTCAGGCGGCATGGTTGGTGAAGTCAAGGTCGAGCCTGCCGAGCCTGGCGTGGGCGACATGCCCCGGGTCGTCTTCGGGGCGCGGCCCTGCGATGCGAGGAGCCTCCTATTGCTAGATAAGGTTTTTGATTCAACTGATTACAAGGACGGCCATTACATCGCCAGGCGGAGAGGGACAGCGATAATCTCTGTCGCCTGCAGCGAACCCGCGGAGATATGCTTTTGCACCTCCACGGGCGGAGGCCCGTTTGATGAAGCGGGATCCGATGTTATCCTCGAAGACGTGGGAGATGTTTACCTTATAAAGGTCATTACGGAGCGAGGGGCAGGGCTCCTCGCCGGGCTTGAGGGCGTCGTGCCGGGATTCCGGCGACTTTCTGAACAGGCGGAAGGAGATGCGCTACCGGGGCAGCTGCTACCGCTGCTACCGGAGCAGCTGCTGGCCGCGGAGAGGAATGCGAAGGAGCGGGCCGAGGCCGTGATCCCTGCGCTCGTCCCCGCGCGAGGGATCCATGAGAAGCTCAAGGGGATGTTTGAGCATGAGTGCTGGGGCGAGCTTTACCGCAAGTGCCTGGGGTGCGCTGCGTGCGCATACCTCTGCCCGACCTGCCACTGTTTTGATATAGCTGATGAGGCCGTCGATAACAAAGGCCGGAGAGTGCGATGCTGGGACGCGTGCATGTTTCCCATGTTTACGCTCCACGCCTCGGGTCACAACCCGCGGCCGGGCCGGAAGGAGCGTTTCCGGCAGAGGGTTATGCACAAATTCAGCTATTTCATGGAGAATAACGGCGACATTGCCTGCGTCGGCTGCGGGCGCTGTATAGAGAATTGCCCGGTGAATATGGATATTCGCAGCGTTCTGGCCTCGCTGGACGCCGTATCCGCCGCATCCGCGGGTACGGTTTGAATCCGCGGTTCCTGTTTGAGTGTGAGCGCTGCGTTTGAGCGTCGTTTGAGGGAAGGGTGAGAGCTTTGCAGTATGCCGAGCAGACTCCAGGTCCAGCTCCAGATCCAGGTACGGTGCGGGATGTTTACCTGCCCCACATAGCGAGGATCAGGAAGATAACGCAGGAGACGGATTCGAGCGACGTTAAAACATTCGAGGTTGTATTCTTGGACGAAAACGCCTGGCAGGGTTTCAAATACGCCCCTGGCCAGTTCGCAGAGCTTTCGGTATTTGGGGTCGGCGAGGCCCCGATCTCCATCACCTCATCCCCGACTCAAGAGGGCTACCTTGAGTTCAGTGTAAAACGGATGGGCGCTGTGACGAGCGCCCTGCACTACCTTGAGGAGGGCGCGGTTATCGGGGTGCGCGGTCCCTATGGGAATACATTCCCCATTGATGACATGAGGGGGCGGGACATAATATTCATAGGCGGGGGTATAGGCCTCGCTCCCCTGAGGTCGCTCATAAATTACATGCTCTCGTCGAAATACAGGGCGGATTTCGGCAGGATCGACATCATCTATGGCGCCAGGAGTCCGGGTGACCTGGTATTCAAATGGGAGCTTGAGAAATGGCAGCAGCGCCGCGACATGAGTCTGGTGGTCACAGTTGACAGGGGCGACGATACCTGGACGGGAAAGGTTGGCTTTGTGCCTGCCGTCCTCAAGGAGATTGCGCCGGCGCCCGGAGGCGCCGTGGCGGTTACGTGTGGTCCGCCAATCATGATCAAGTTTGTGATCCAAAACCTGCTCGAGCTCGGCTTTGCGCCCGAGCAGATTGTCACGACGCTGGAGATGAGGATGAAGTGCGGCATAGGCAAGTGCGGGCGCTGCAACATCGGTTCGAAATATGTGTGCAAAGACGGGCCGGTATTCACCTACGCCCAACTCAGGGAGATACCAAAGGAGTATTGATACGTTATCTCCGACAGCCTGGCCTGGTCTCCGCCAACCCCGGGGAGACCGGGCCCTTCGTTTTCATTGGAGGCGTGGTCGCGGCATCGAGCATCAGCCGCATCATGTTTGGACATACTAAAAATGACTGTAGAAAATGATTGCATCGTGCCTGGTAGCAGCTGCATTGCGCCTGGCGGGGAAGAATCTAAAAATTGGAGGTTGAGAGCATGAGCTTAATCAGATGGGATCCGTTCGATGATCTGGTTTCCCTTAGGGAGACCATAAACAGGATGTTTGACGATACCTTTGCCAGGAGAGGGGCGCCGGGCTTCTTTGGAGGCCGGGTATGGCAACCCTCCGTGGATATGTATGAAACAGAAAACGACATTGTTATTAAGGCCAATTTGCCGGGCATGGACCCCAAAGACGTGGATATAACCCTCACTGATAATGCTATAACCATAAGGGGCGAAATGAAGCAGGAAAAGGCCATCGACGATAAGGCCTTCCATCGCCGCGAGAGGATGTACGGGGCGTTTAGCAGGACGCTCCCGTTGACAAGTCCCGTGAAACGCGAAGAAGCGAAGGCGAGCTTCAAGAATGGGGTCCTCGAGGTCGTCCTGCCCAAGGCTGAGGAGGCGAGGGGTAAAGGTTACAAGATCAATATTCAGTGAGCAAGATCAACATTCAGTAAGTAAATATCGGGCCCGTATGTATGCATCCCAAAGGGGCGAGGATTTATGCGTGCCGGTTTGAATCAAAAATAGATGCCTCCAGTGGAAAAAGCTCCCCATAGAGGAATAAACACTCATCAACGGGTTCATAATTAAAATAAATATTATTTTTAAGGAAGAGAATTGCAGGTTTAGAGAATCCGTGGATTGGAGGTGTTCCTATGGAGGAGGCAGTTGACTGGAAGGCTGTAGCGTTGGACGAGATGGAGGCGTCTATAGCCAGGGGCAGTTCGGTGCGCGAGGCTTGCATTTTTGCCTGCGACAGGCTCAAGACCAGGTTCGGCATTGATCGAAGGCCTTCTACGCTCCTGTCGTTTTACTATAAAGCCAGGAAAGAAAGGTCACAAGATGACGGGAACGACGGTGTCCGGGTCGATGCGGAAATTACTGGAAATCCTTGCGATGCCGGCAGCCGCGTGGACAGCCCCACTCTGTCCCTGGTCCGGCCCCCGGAGGCCGGGACCAGGACTGATCCCACGGGGGGTGAAGGTGCCTCAATGGGGGATATCATGGTGAGCGAGTGGCTGCTGAGCGAGAAAACCCTTATGGAGTTTTTTACCAGGGTTGGGCGGTCGCTGGCGGAGCTCATCAAGGTGCGGGATGCATTTGAGCAATGCAACGCTAGAGCGCTGGCTCTCGAGAGGGAAAACGAAGCACTACGACGTGAGAATGAGGAACTCACGCGGAAGAATTCTGAGATGATGGAGAGGCTCGCTCTAATCCAAAAGACGCTGGGGGTCTAATCCCCAGCGTCTTTTGAAATTATTCGTGCGACAGAGGACGAGTTCGACAGGCTGCCCAAGGACTAGCCCGGCGCCAACCGGGCGTTAAGAGCATTTCAAAAGCATTCCCACGATTACCGCGAGAATTACCGCGAGAAAATCCACGATGCGGTGAAGGAAATCAGATTTCAAGGTAGAATAGATAAATTATCAAACGCTAGCCTACACACCATGATTGAAATGCTACAGCATATGGTGCGCAATGCTCCATGAACGCCTTACGGGTGTAACACGAAACGTTCGATGGGTGCAGCATGGTTTCACGGATAGATATGTAGCGCCACGTATCCCATGGCGGCATGATGTGACAACATGATGTGCTCGCCACATGATGTGTTTTCATTGAGAGAGGAGAGATAGTGGTCGTATGCGGAGCCGGATAGCGGCGTCAATGATGTGTGCCGACGCTGGCAACCTGTTATCAGGGGCCCGGGCGGCCGCGGTGGCTGGGGTTGATCTCTTGCATTTCGACGTGATGGACGGGAGGTTTGTTCCGAATTTCGGGTTTGCGCCCTGGATGATCAAAGCCCTGAAGGGGGCGGCTGATATCCCGTTTGAGGTTCACCTCATGGTCGAAGACCCTGAGAGACATGCGGGCGTTTTTGTGGATGCCGGCGCGGATATCGTAATTATCCACCTGGAGGCATGTCGAAACATCTACCCGGTCTTGAAGGGGATCCGGAGGGCAGGAGCTCAAGCGGGGGTGGCGTTGTCGCCGGCTACGAGCCCTGAGCCCCTAAAGTACATCCTTCCATATGTGGATGTCGTCACGATTATGACCGTAAGCCCGGGCTTCGCCGGGGGCGAGTTCCTGCCAGAAATGGTGTCGAAAGTTGAGGAGGTATCAAAAATGATAGGCGCATCCGGGCTCGCCGTCCCGGTTGAGGTTGATGGCAATATAAACGCCAGGACGATCCCTCTCCTCGCAAGAGCGGGGGCGAATGTCTTCGTGGGCGGCTCGTCCGGCCTTTACCGAAAGGACGTGGAGCTGTCTCAGGCCGTCCGGGAGATGCGGGCGGCGGCTGAGGGCGCGTGCTAAGGAGGATAACGGTGCAAAGAGGGAAGCAAGAGGGATAAGGATGAAGAAAGAGGGAGACGGGCGCAGTGGCAGCTGATGCTGATAAGGAGAGGAAAATGAAGGCGGCTGTGTTACACGCCCCCGGCGTCATAAAATGTGAGGAGGTTCCAATACCCCGGTTAATCGATGGCGAGGCCCTGGTGAAGGTAAAGGCGGCCGGGGTTTGCGGCTCAGACATCCGCCGGGTCATGGTGACGGGCACATATCATTTTCCAACTATACCGGGGCATGAGTTTGCGGGCGAGGTGGTCGAGGTCGCCGGCGAAGCCGGGAATGTAAGACCGGGCGACAGGGTGGTTGTTATACCCCTCATCCCATGCGGCCGGTGTGATTTCTGTCGTGTCGGTGATTACGCTCTGTGCGATGACTATGATTACCTCGGCTCGAGGACTGATGGGGGGTTCGCCGAGTACGTAAAGGCCCCGGCTCGAAACCTCATTCCCATTCCGGACGGGGTTGATTATGAGACCGCGGCCGCGACAGAGCCCGCGGCCGTTGCCCTACACGGGTTGCGCCGGGCTCGAATAGAACCGGGGGATAGCCTGGCGGTGCTTGGCGCAGGTCCCATAGGTGTGCTGGTGGCGCAATGGGCGAGGGCGCTCGGGGCGAAGGCGGTATACCTGGTCGATACCGTCGAGGAGAAGTTGGAGCTTGCGAAGCGGTTGGATTTCTTGCCCGAGAATTGTATCGATGCGGGCAAGGCTGACCCGATTCAGGCTATCAAGGATAGGACGGGTGGCAGGGGCGTTTCCCTTGTTGTGGAGGCGGCCGGGGTGCCTGCAACGTTGAAGGGCTCGCTTGAGATAGCGGGCAAGGGTGGCCGGGTCCTGCTGCTCGGCAATCCACAGGAGGATGTGACCTTGCCGGCCAAATTGATAAGCGGGATCCTCAGAAAACAGCTAACCCTCTGTGGGACCTGGAACTCGGAGTTTAGACCCTACCCGGTGAATGAATGGAAGTTGACCCTAGATTTCATGGCGAGGGGGCTCATAAAGGTGCTTCCGTTGATAAGCCACCGTTTTTCGCTCGAAGATGTGGCTGAGGCGTTCGACATGATGTACCACAGGAGGCAGGTATTCAACAGGGTATTCTTCATACCAGGCTGATGTGGTCTTTGTTGACGATGCGTCCACATGAGCAGGGATTTGAGAGACAATAGCGAAATATAGTTACATAAGTAGGCACCCAAAACTACCCAAAACTACACAGTGCTACATGTATATTATACATGCCTGTTACCTTGCTACGCAGGGTCAGGGTAAAGAGCTGTAGCTACCTGCAAGGGAGACTATTCAGGATGTTGGAAGCGGAAAGGCAGCTTGCGATCGTGACCGAGATCAAAAGCAGCGTGGGGGTATCGGTCTCAAGGCTCGCGCAGAAATTCGGCGTATCCGCCAATACCATCAGGCGGGACCTTGAGAAACTGGAAAAGGCGGGTATAGTCAAGCGCATTCACGGCGGGGCGGTACTGAACGATCCCGGAGGGTACGACCTGCCGTTCGAGGAACGCCAGATCGAACACAAGGACGAGAAGGATGCCATCGGCGCGCTGGCTTCCTCCCTCGTCGGCGATGGCGATACCATCATCATCGATGCCGGGACGACATGCCTTTCGGTTGCGAAACATATAAAGTCCAGGCCCCGGAAGGATCTAACCGTGTTGACGAATTCGGTTGCGGTGGCCACAGAGCTTTCCAATAACCCCGGCATAGTTGTAATTCTTTGCGGTGGCATGGTTCGAGGTTTGACCCTATCCCTGGTTGGCCCGCCTGCGGAGGAGTTCTTTGAGTCTGTGCATGTCGACAAGCTGTTCCTGGCTACGGGCGGGATATCCCCCGACAAGGGGATATTAACTAACCCCAATATGCACGAGGTGCCTGTCAAGAAGCGGATGATGGGGGTCGCCGACGAGATCATTGTGGTTGCAGATAGCCATAAATTTGGCAGGGTCGCCCTGTGTCCCTTCGCGGAGCTCGGGAATGTACATAAGGTCGTGACGGATAGCAAGGTTTCCGGTGAAGCGAGGCGGCTGGTGGAGGCCTTCGGGCCCGAAGTGATCGTTGCCTGACCGGGAGAAGAATCAGGGATGAAAAAAGAGAATAGAGGGGTTTGACTGATGAAGGCAGCATTATTTGAAGGTATAGATCGCCTGGCTCTTCGGGATGTCCCGACCCCGGAGATCGACCAGGATTACGGTATGCTGGTCAGGGTAAAGGCCTGCGCGGTGTGTGGGTCCGATATAAGGATCCTTCACCACGGCAACAGCCGGGTGAAGGCGCCACAGGTTATAGGTCATGAGATAGCAGGAGAGGTTGTGGAGGTCGGGAGGCGGGTCAACAGGTTTAAGGTCGGGGATCGTGTAGCCATAGGCGCTGATGTCCCGTGCGGGGAGTGTGATTACTGCCGCGACGGGTACGGGAACGAATGCAGGATCAATTACGCAATTGGATACCAGTTTCCGGGCGGTTTTGCAGAGTACATCCCTCTGAACCCAATTACAGTCCAGTATGGTCCCGTCCACAAGATACCGGATGGGGTGCCTTATGAAACTGCCGCCCTGGCGGAGCCGCTGGCATGCTGCATAAATGGTCTTGAATTGACGCCTCTCCACCTGGGGGATACGGTGGTGATAATAGGGGCAGGCCCTGTCGGGTGTATGCTGGCGCAGCTATCACGCCACCTGGGGGCGGGCAAGGTCATCCTCGCTCAGCGTTCTAGGGCCAGGCTGGAGCAGGCGCGGCGCTTTAACGCGGATGTCTACATTTCCACGAGCGAGGAGGACCTCTACGAGCGAGTCATGGCCGAGACAGGCGGTCTCGGGGCGCACCTTGTGATAGTAGCATGTGCATCCCTGGAAGCTCAGAGGCAGGCTCTGGGCATCGTCAGGCCCAGGGGCATGATAAACTTCTTCGGGGGGCTGCCCGTCGATTCGCCGCCACTTGAGATATTGAGCAACCAGATTCACTATCGCGAGTGTTTCGTCACTGGGAGCCACGGGAGCGTGCCGAGACAGCACAGACTCGCCCTCGAACTTATCAGGTCAGGCAGGGTTGATGTGGGCTCGCTGATCACTCACCGGTTTCCGCTGGAGAGAATAGCGGATGCCTTTCAGATGGCCGAGCGCAAGGAGGGCATGAAGGTTGTCGTGGAGCCGCTAGGTTAGCCCTGGCCGCGTCGGCCAGGCGAAGAGATGCGAGGTGCCCCAGCTACCATGCTACCATGCTACCATGCAGCGACTGGTAGTTGCTACCTGGGAAACCCTTGACCATCTTTGCGCCCTAACTTGGGGTATTCTGAAAGAGATAGGAGGCACTATCTTTGACCAGGATCAAGCTTGGAATGAATACCGGATTTGCAATCAACAGGTTCCCGGAGCCTGAGGCATGGACGAGGGTCGTGCGCGAGGAGCTCGACCTATCCTATGTCCAGTTTACCGCCGACCTCCTTAACCCTTTCCTGCCGCCTGATGTGGTGCGCGACCAGCTCGACCGGCTGAAGGCCTGCATAAAACGGTATGAGCTCATAATCGACACGACCTTCACGAGCACGTTTACTAGGGTAAACCACCTGCTTCACCCGGATGCGGCGACGAGGAAGGTATGGTTGGGCTGGTTCAAGAAGTGGGCCGATATATCAGCTGAGCTGGGTGCGAAGGGCATGGGAAGTCATTTTGGGATATTCTCAGTGAGCGACTACGAAAACGAGGCCCACAGGAATGCGCTCCTGGGGGAGGCTGTGGAGAGCTGGCAGGAGATAGCTGAATATTGCAAGGGGCTTGGCATGAAGTTTCTTATCTTTGAGCCCATGTCGGTCCCGCGCGAGCTAGGCTGGACCATGGCCGAAACGGAGGATCTTTTAGCCCGGGTCAACCGTGGATCTGCTATCCCGATGAAGCTTTGCCTCGACATCGGTCACGCCCCGCATCCTGACGAGCGAGACCCATACATGTGGCTCGAGAGGTTCGCCAGCGTCTCGCCCGTGGTGCACCTCCAGCAGACGGAGTCCGGGCACAGCAGGCACTGGCCCTTTACGAAGGAATACAACGAGAAGGGGATTATAAAGGCGGAGAGGGTACTCAAGCTTATTCGCGATTCGGGTGTCGACGAAGTTATGCTGGCCTTTGAGATATCCCACAGGGAGCGGTTCCCGGATGATCTCAAGGTCCTGGGCGACCTCAAGGAATCAGTTGATTACTGGAAGGATTCGATACGAGCATCCTGCTAGGAGACACCGGGCGCACCCGGGGACTGAGGTGTGCGTAAACCCATACATTTCACCCCTTCAGAGCGCCCGCTGTCAAGCCCTGGACTATCCTTTCCTGGAAGATCAGCACCGCCGCCACGAGCGGCAGGGTGGTTAGGACCGTGGCTGCGGAGATCTGGTCCCAGGGGACCTCATACACCGTCACTCCGCTTAGCATGGCGATTCCCACCGGGACGGTCCGGGAAAGGTCCTGGGTCATGAAGGTGAGCGCAAATAGAAACTCGTTCCACGCGAAGATGAAAACCAGGATAGACATGGTGGCCATCGCGGGTGCAGCCAAAGGCAGGACGATTTTTGCCAGGATACCCAGGCTTCCCATTCCATCCACTTTGGCTGCGTCCTCGATATCCTCCGGGACCTGCCCGAAGAAGCTTGTCATCACCCACGTGGCGAAAGGCAGGTTCAGGGTTACGTAGGGAACCACGAGGGTGATGAGATTGTTCGTAAGCCCTAGAGACCTGACTATCTCATAGAGGGGTACCAGGAAAATGATGGCCGGAAAAAGGGCGACCCCAAGCACTGACCCCATGATTATACCTTTTGCCCTCATGCGGAACCGCGCCAGCGCGTATGCGGCCAGGCTGCCTACAGCCCCGCAGACCAGGGTGGTCATGGATGCCACGAGGATGCTGTTAACTATGTACCTGCCGAAGGGTCTTGCAGTGAAGATCTTAACATAACTTGAAATAGTCAGTTTGCTGGGAAGGTATCTCGGCGGTATAGCGAAAACCTCCTCCGACGGTTTGAGGGAGGTGATGACCTGCCATATGAAGGGCGCCAGGCAAAAGCAGACGATAAATATCACAAGCACGTAGAATCCTATCCTTCCAAGTGCGCGCAGGATGAAATTCTTTGATCTGGAATCATGTCGCATACGCTGGTAACCTCCTTCGGCCATAACCCCGCCACTCAGGCCATTCGGTAACTCTCTCAGATAATACTCTACTTTAAATACTCTAAATACTCTACACTAATACTCTACCTTTTCCTTATTAAACCAGGAGATTACGCCCGCAAGCGCGAGGACGCATACGAATGCCACTACAGCCAGCGCTGCGCCGTATCCCAGGTCCAGGTAGCGGAAGACTGTACTATAAACCAGAAGGGAGATCGTCTGGGTTGACCCTCCGGGCCCGCCCCCCGTCAGGACCCACATGAGGTCAAATACGGCAAAGGCTTGTATGCTGCGAAACATCAGGGCGCTCACTATAGATGGCCGCAAGAGCGGCAGGGTTACCCTGGTAAACCGCCGGAACGAGGTTGCGCCATCGATGCTGGCGGCTTCATAGATCTCGTGAGGGATAGACTGCAAGCCCGCCAGGAGAATAATGAATATGAATGGAGTAGTCTTCCAGACATCTGCGAAGATGGCTGCGAACATGGCCAGCCCCGGCTCTCCGAGCCATGCAGGGGAGCGCTCTATGGCTCCCAGCTTCACCAGTATGTCTCCAAATACCCCATACATATCATTGAAGATCCACCGCCATGCCATGGCCATTACCGCCGTCGGGAGCGCCCACGGGATGATCGCCACGGCGCGAACCAGCCGTCGGCCTGGAAATGATTCATTCAATGTCAGTGCAAATACCAGGCCGAGCAGGAATTCTATGGGAACAGAGATCGCGGTGAAGATTATTGTGTTTTCAAAGCTTTGAATGAATCTCAGGTCTCGAATTAGTTTAAAGTAGTTTTTGAAACCAATATACTTTGTCCCTCCCATGCTTACCAGGTCGATATTGAGAAAGCTAAGCCAGAAATTCCTGATGATTGGATAAAAGGCCACAAGGAGGATGAAGAGAAGGGCAGGCGCAACAAATATCGCGCCGCGTTGTCCTTCGGTCAACCGAAATCCCCGCCTCTCAGGCGCAGGAGCCGCACCCGCATTCCCCAAGGGCTGCTTACCTCCCTCGTGAAGAGATTAGGTTATCGCCACCATGGGGCGGGCGCAGGAGGCACCCGCCCCCCTAGCTTGGTTTCAAGCCCCAAATTTTAGGTCATAGATTTCAAGTCATAGTCATAGATTTCAAGTCATAACCAAAATTAACAACCAATTAACGCGCCAGGATATTAGCGCGCCAGGATATCCCTGATTTCCGCTGCAGCGGCTTTCAGGGCCTGGAGCGGGGTCTCCCGTTTTACCAGGGCCGCGCTCACGTGAATCTGGAGCGCGTCCGAGATGGCCCCATACCTTGGGTGCATCGGCCTTGGCCTGGCGCCGAGCTGAACCTTATAGAGGTCCGGGTAGTGTGGGCTTTCCTTCAGGATGTCCTGGTCCTTGAACAAGGCGTGCCTGGTGGGTATTATAACGTCCATGAAGTGCAGGAGCTTCTGGCCTTCATAGCTGGTGGCGAACTCTATAAACTTCCATGCTGCCTCTTTATTCTTGCTGAACGCCGAGATACCGAGCCCCCAGCCCCCCTGGGTCGCTGCGCTCTTGTATTCCGGCCCAGGTCTATGAACCATGGGTGTTATGCCGATCTTCCCTTTAATGGGCGAGTCATCTTTATTAGATAGGGTCCAGACGTATGGCCAGTTGCGAAGGAAGATAGCCTTACCCTCCTGGAAAGCATGTCGGCTTTCCTCTTCCTGGTAGGTCGTCACACCTGGAGGAGAGACCTTGAATTTGTGTATGAGGTCCACCATCCACTGAAGTGCGTCGACGGCCGGGGGCTGGTCTATGACCACCTGGTTGTCCTCGGTGAGGAGATCACCGCCTGCGCCCCAGACCACCTCCAGGAAGTCGCAGATGAGCCCCTCATATTGCTTGCCCTGCCACACAAACCCCCAAAGGTTGGGAGGGTTTTGCAGAGCCAGGGAGCACTTGACGAGGTCGTCCCATGTCTCCGGCACGCTGAGGCCGCCCTTTGCGAGGAGATCCTTCCTGTAATATAACATGCCGGCATCGGATTGTACAGGGACGCGGTAGATTTTGCCTGCATATTTTGAGCCCATGATATCCCCGGGGAGGAACTCTTTTTGCTTGGCTGGCGGGAATCTGTCGTCCAGCGGGATTATCCAGCCAGCTGCGGCGAACTTGGGCACCCAGATAAGGTCCATATAGATTAAATCGTATGTCGACTCTTTCGCCATGAACGATGTAGCATACATGTCTTCTCTAATATTGGTCGCGGAGGGGCCCTCTATGATCACAAAATCAATGTCGGGGTTGGCCTTCTCAAACCGCTTCTCCAGTTCTTTCCACCCGCCGCCAGCACTTGGCTCCATCAAAATCGTGATCTTAGTTTTGGCAAAGGTCCCCTGGGCGCATGAAAACAGGACAAACACGATCCCGAGAATGATGAACACCAGTCGCATTCTCCTGGAAAACATCAGGCTCTACCTCCTCGTATACTTTAGCTGAGATCACAATAGACTCCAAGAAATATAACTATAGAATAGTCGTCGTCGGGGCTGTGGGTATGTGGTCAACGCGTAGCGTTGTCCAAGCATCTGTGGACCCTGTGGG
>DUMQ01000038.1 GCA_012839815.1 Bacillota bacterium
GCTTGCGGCGCGCCTCCGTTGAAATTTGGCGCGAGGGCCATGCCAAATTTCAAAAGGCCCCGTCACGCAAGCACCGGAATCCCCTGGCAAAAGGGCGATAATCTTCGAACTTAACTTAGCCGCGTCCGCCGGGCGGAGAGATGCGAGACACCCCGGCTATTGTGCGGCACTGGTAGTTGTTACCTTCGAAAGGTCTGGGTATTTTGCGCACTAACTTAATTATTACTGTAATACTGTAATAAAGTATACCGTACGGGATGGAAAAAGTCTATTACTATTTAAGGGTAGATATTAGCGTCAGGTATTAAAAACAACTACTACCTTAACATGATAATCAAAATCAAACGTAAAAAAGAGGCCTCAGCCTCTCTTTTAACACAACGTACCCCGGTATAACTTAACGCACCCTGGCATGTTTTCACGTCTTGACCTGACTACCTGACTACCGCCTTGCGGTCCTTCTACGCTCACCCCCGTACCTCGGGCCCCTGTGCGCGAACTCTCCCTCCTGCTCGCGTTGAGGCAAAGCGTCCTTGTGAGAAAGGTTTATGCGGCCTTGCCTGTCTATTTCCGTGACCTTGACCAATATGGTATCTCCCACCTTGACTACATCCTCAACCCTATTGACCCTCCCTCGGGCGAGTTCCGAGATGTGCACGAGCCCTTCCTTGCCAGGCAGGATCTCAACGAACGCACCGAAATTCATTATGCGCGTAACGGTGCCCGTATAAATCTTGCCCACCTCCACATCGCGGGTCAGGCTCTCAATCATCTCCTTTGCCCGTCTCCCGGCGCTCTCGTCAGGCGTGGCAATGAATACACGACCATCATCCTCGATATCGATCTTTGCGCCCGTTTCGTCGATGATCTTGCGTATCATCTTGCCGCCGGGTCCAATCACATCCCGTATCTTCTCCGGGTCTATCTCCATCGTAATCATCCGGGGCGCATAAGGGGATAGCTCCTTCCTCGGCTCCGCTATAACTTCCTCCATTTTATCCAGGATGAATAACCGGCCGACACGCGCCCTCTCAAGAGCCTCCTTCATAATATCCTTGGATATCCCCTTGATCTTTATATCCATCTGGATGGCCGTAACACCATTGCGGGTCCCTGCGACCTTAAAGTCCATATCGCCAAGTGCATCCTCGATCCCCTGTATATCGGACAGGATCGCTACCTTATCATCCTCCTTGACAAGGCCCATGGCGATCCCAGCGACCGGCCTTTTAATCGGGACGCCTGCATCCATCAATGCAAGGCTACTCCCGCATACGCTCGCCTGCGACGTTGAGCCATTCGACTCCAGGACCTCGGAGACAAGCCTTATCGTGTATGGGAATTCCTCTTCGGGCGGGATCACTGGAAGGAGAGCCCTCTCAGCGAGCGCTCCATGGCCGATCTCACGCCTGCCGGCCCCTCGTATCGGCCTCACCTCACCTACGCTATACGGCGGGAAGTTATAGTGATGCATATATCGCTTGGACTCTTCTTCACCGAGGCCATCCAGCATCTGCTCCTCACCAACGGCGCCCAGGGTTAAACTGGTTAATACCTGGGTCTGGCCCCGGGTGAAAAGCCCCGATCCATGTACCCTCGGCAGTAGGCCAACCTCGCAGGCAATCGGCCTGATCTCGTCAAGCCTGCGTCCATCAGGCCGTATCTGCTCGTTAAGGATCATGTGTCTTACCTCTTCCTTGACAATCGCGTCCAGGACCGTACGCACATCGATCTCATAGGTTTCAAAATCCTCGCCGAGCTCTTCTTTGAATTTCTCTAAGGTCTCGTCTTTTACGGCATTTATGAGATCTTCCCGCGCGAGTTTGTCATCCGTCCTTATGGCAGCCCTCAGCTTGTCCGATGCATAAGCGCGGACCTTGGCTTCGATCTCGGCGTTGACCTCATACAGCGGGACCTCAAGCTTGGGCTTCCCTACAGCTTCCCGGAGCCTTTCCTGGAGTTCTATGATCTCCTTTATACTTCCGTGCGCGAACATGATGCCGTCCAGTATAACTTCCTCCGGCACCTCATTCGCACCAGCCTCGACCATCAAAATTGCATCCTTGGTGCCCGCGACGACCAGGTAAAGATCGCTCTTCTCGGATTGCTCGAAGGTTGGATTAATCACGAACTCTCCATCCACCCTGCCCACGCGGACTCCCCCTATAGGACCTGCAAAGGGTATATCCGAAATCGTAAGCGCGGCGGATGCGCCGATCAGTGCGGGTATATCCGGCACATTATCCTTTTCGACGGAGAGAACAGTCGCGACCACCTGTACGTCGTTCCTGAAGCCCTTGGGGAAGAGCGGTCTTATGGGCCTGTCTATCATCCTGGCGGAGAGCGTAGCCTGCTCACTCGGCCTGCCCTCGCGCTTGATCCATCCGCCCGGGATCTTCCCCACGGCATAAAGCCTTTCTTCGTAATCCACTACCAGCGGGAAGAAGTCTATGCCTTCACGCGGCTCCTTGGATGCACAGGCCGTTACGAGGACGACCGTATCCCCATACCTTACCAACACGGAACCGTTCGCCTGTCTCGCCATCTTGCCCGTCTCCAGAGCCAGCCTTCTCCCGCCCAGAACCATTTCCAGGCAGTATTCCATTATTAGATTAAAACCCCCTTTACTTTACTCGCAATTTCCTAAAAATTCCTTGAAACTAGTTTCTCCAACCAGGTATCCTGAATCCCCTCTACCTGAACATATATTTTACAGGATATATACAAGAAAAAAGGCGGAAGACCCGCCGTTTTCCCCAAGTCACTACTTGCGCAACCCAAGCTTCTCTATAAGCGTACGGTATCTCTCAACGTCCTTCCGCTGCAGGTAATTGAGCAGTCGCCGCCGCTGCCCGACCATCTTCAGGAGCCCCCTGCGCGAGTGGAAGTCCTTCTTGTGCTCCTTTAAATGCTCTGTAAGGTCGTTAATACGCTCAGTCAAGATGGCTACTTGCACCTCTGGCGAACCCGTATCCTTTTCGTGCAATCCATATCGCTCAATAATAGCTTTTTTTTCCTCTGACGGTAGCGCCACCGTCTTCACACCTCCTGTTTTGCCTCCATATATCCTTAAGCCACGGAGCCGTCGGAGGCTCGGCCACCCTAGCTTAAGGTAAAGTAAGGTCTTATCTCCCTATGACTGTGATCACCAATCTCCCGATTGCTACATCCTTAGCGACCAGGTCGAAAGCCCGACCCGACTCCGCAACAAATCCCCGCAACCTGGTAGCCCTGGGTATATAACCCGGGAAGCTGCTCGCAGCATTGCTGATGTCCGCCAGCGTAATGCCGCCTTGACGATCCTCTCTCAGACGCTTTTTCGCGTGCTCACTCACGATGATCCTCATTTTCCTGCAGCAACAGGGTAAAAAGGGCATCCTCGAATGCCGCAATAGAGGAGTGCCTTTCACCTGACCGGTTGTATAGGGCCTCGAGTTCCTTCCGCAGGTTGTCAAACTCCGGGCTCAGACATATGGAGGAGACCTTTATAGCCATGTCTCTGAGGGCTTCATCGTCCTGGTAGGCTTCCGATGGCATAGGGATTCGAACGCCTCCTGATTTCGCTGGCATTATTCTATCATAAACCATAATCCTTGTAAATGGCCTGTCTCAGGGAATCGGGACGGCCTGCCAGGATAGACCGGGCAATCTCAACGTCTCGATCTATCTGAGCTCTTAGACTCTCCCACCTGTCGAACTTGATCTCGGACCTGATGCGGTCGATAAACTGGACAGTGATAGCCGAACCATAGATATTCCCGCTGAAATCCAGGATATAGACCTCTATCGTCCTCTCCTTGCCGCTAAACGTCGGTCTGAAGCCGATATTCGCCACACCCGTGTACTCCGCGACATGCCCCGGACCCGGGCTCGCATTACCGGCCAAAACACGAACGGCGTAAACCCCTTCCCTTGGAATCAACACCCCTGCAGGCGGGGCGACATTAGCAGTCGGGAAGCCAATCCTGCTCCCACGCCCGTAACCCTTAACCACCCTACCCCTGATAGAAAAAGGCCTGCCCAACAGCATCGCAGCGGACCTGACATCGCCCCTCGAGAGAAGCGTCCTGATCTCGGTGCTCCCCACCGTCATGCCATTGAGAGTAACCGGGCCGATCACATCAACGCCAAATCCCAAGGTCAGGCCAAGTTCCTTTAGGAGCTCCGGCGAGCCCCTCCCTCCCTTGCCGAATGTATAGTTATAGCCCACAACAGCCCTAGACGCCCTCAGCGAGTCTTTAAGGATGCTAGCTGCAAAGTCCGCGGGGTCCATACTTGCAAACGCCTCATCAAATTGGTAAACAACCATAACATCCAGCCCTAGGTCGGAGATCAACCGCGCCTTCTCCTCAATGGGGGTTATCAAGGGGGGGACGCGGTCTGGGGCTGTAACTGCAAATGGGTGCCTGTCGAAGGTAAAAGCCACGCTAATCAGGTGCTCTTCTCTTGCCCGGGCAACCGCCCGGCGGAGCACCGCCTGGTGTCCTCTGTGCACGCCATCAAACATGCCCAGGGCCACAGATGTGTGCGCAAGACCAAGCCTTGGCACAACCTCCTTAAGATCTGTGATCAAATCCACGGCAACCAATCCTCCCGGCGTCAGGGAAAACCCTGATAGGCCTGGCTACTATACCTTCGCCTGCGGCCACAACCTTCGCGATAGCGACAAGAGAAGCATCAGGGTCAGGGGCATGCAGTCTCACCAGCGACCCGGACTCGTAATGGTGAAGCCCTGCGACGATCACGGAAGCTCCATTCTGAACTCTCATCACATCCTCCCCGGCCAGCGTGACCTCGGGAATATGACGCAGGCCCGAGGCTACCGGGAGGAGCATCCCGGGACGCCCGAGACGATCCACGCTTTCCTTGATCTCTTCTAACGTGGCTGCGTCGGTGAGCGCAAAACCACACGCCAGCGTGCGGACCAGGAACGAGAGATGAGCCCCGGTGCCTAGCGCGTCCCCTATGTCAGATGCAAGGGAACGGATGTAGGTTCCGGAGGAACACTCGATATCAACTATGACCCTGCTTCCAAATACCAGCTCAGGGGCACCGGGATCGAGATCGCCGTCCATCCCCTGGCTGGCGTCACCCTTACTGGCGGTTCCGGCAGGTCCCCTGAAGCCCACCACCTTAATCTCCCGTACTTCAACCTCCCTGGGCTTGCGCTCCACGATCCTACCCTCTCTCGCAAGTTCATAGAGACGCCTTCCCTCATAGTGAACCGCGGATACCATGGGAGGAACCTGGCTTATCCTACCGGTAAACGAGCTCAGAACCCGCTCCAGTGTGCTGCGATCGATGCGAAATTCCGGAACTACGCGCGTAACCCTTCCGGAGGAATCCAGAGTATCGGTGCTCACGCCGAGAAGGATCTCTGCCCTATACTTTTTGTACCCCGTAGCCATAAATTGAGCGACTCTGGTGGCCCCACCTATTAGAACGGGCAGTACACCAGCAGCCAGGGGATCGAGCGTGCCGGTGTGACCTATCCTGCGGATTTTTAGCACCCCGCGGAGCCAGGCAATGACATCATGTGATGTCATACCGGGCGGTTTCAAGACAACCAGAATGCCATCAATATCCTCACACGTGCCCTTCTGAATGGGTTCCATCCGTTTCATTCCCCGGTTCATTCCTCAGTTCCTCATGGACGGCGTTCAATACCAGCCGTCTCGCGTATTCGAGGTCGCCATCGATCGTGCACCCGGCGGCTTTCGCATGTCCACCGCCACCGAACCTCTCAGCGAGCCTGCTCACATCAACACGGTCGCGCGACCTCAACCCCACGCGCACCTTAAAGTCCGGTTCCTCCCGAAAGAGAACCGCAACCTCGACACCGGCAACCATGCGGGCATAGTTTACGAACCCTTCAGTCTGCGCCTCGTCCACATGAAACTCATCGAGAAGCCTCTGGGGCAAGCTCACCCAGGCCACACGCCCGTCCGGGCTAAGCTCAAGGTTGTCCAAAACCCTGCCAAGAAGCTTCAAGCTGGAAAACGGCTTGGTCTCGAAGACATGTTCCGCGATAACCGCGGGCTCGGCCCCCTTCTCTACCAACTTCGCTGCTATACCAAAGGTTTCCGCTGTAGTATTCGAATAGCGAAACGAACCAGTATCGGTAATCAGGGCCGTCAAGAGGCACATCGCTATATCCCTGTCGATATCAACCCCAAGGGCGAGAAGCAGGGCGTAAATCTGCTCCCCCACTGCGGCAGCATCTACTTTTATAAAGTTGTAGGTGCCAAAATTCTTATTTGTGACATGATGATCTATATTGACGATGCAGGCGTTTCCGGGGATCAAGTCAGCGCCTTTCCCCAGTCGCTCGAGGTCGCTGGAATCGAGGGTGATCACGAGATCAACCTTATTGCCTGCAGCCAGGCGCTCTTTCGCATCACCCAAAGTCAGGATGCCGTCAATGCCGGGCAGAAAGGCATAGGCCTCCGGGATATCATCGGGACATACCAGCATTACCTCTTTAGACCGGCGAGCCAGGGCGAGCCCGAGGGCCAGCAGAGAACCGATGCTATCCCCATCGGGGAAAATATGGGACATGATCAGAAAGCTCCTCGCACCCAGGAGTATTCTCGCCGCTTGATCCGCCCAGTCCATTAATCCACCGCCCCCTCGCCTTTCTTTACTTTGTCTAAGAGCTCAAGAACCCTGGCACCCCGCTCGATCGAGCGGTCGAATTTGAAAACGACTTCCGGGGTGTGTCTCAACCGGATGCGCCTGCCAAGCTCACTCCGGACAAAACCCGTGGCGCTCTCAAGGCCTCTCATCGTCTCCTCGCGGGAAGGCTCATCTCCGAAGACGCTTACATATATCTTCACGTGGCTGAGGTCGGAAGACACCTCCACATCCGTGACGGTCACAAACCCAATCCTCGGATCTTTCATCTCCCGCTGGAATATATTGCTTACTTCCTCTTTTATCAACTCGCGAAGCTTTTCTCTTCGAAGCTCACCCACAGAATCACCCCACAAATCGCGCACGCGTCTCGTCTCACACGATCTCCACCGTATAGTCGAGGAGGGTGGCCTCCCTGTCGCGCTCAAGGTCTCGAGCAATACACGATAACATCTCATTAGCGTGGCGACCATCGGTTGAGACGCAAGCCAGGCCGAGGGTAACCCTCTGCCACGAGTCCTGGTTATCAACCTCGGCTATTGCTATATTATATCTTGCCCGAAAGCGGTCGACAATGCTCTTTACAACGCGCCGCTTATCCTTGAGGGAGGACGCTTCACCAATAGAGAGCTCCACTCTCATGACCCCCACTATCATGATTATCCTCTCCTAAAGCTGCCGACGCGACTCCTCCAACTTGAAGGCCTCAATGACATCCCCTTCTCTGATATCATTGAAGTTCTGGAACCCGATCCCGCACTCGAATCCCTGCAGGACCTCGCGGACATCATCCTTGAATCTCTTAAGGGATTCTATCTTCCCTTCGTGAATGACCACATTGTCACGCAAGACCCGTACGTCCGCGTCGCGGGTGATCTTTCCTTCCTCCACATAGCTTCCTGCTATTATCCCAACCTTGGGTATCTTGAAAGTCGCCCTTACTACGGCCCTTCCTATGGTAACCTCGTGATACTCGGGTTCGAGCATACCCTCCATAGCGGCCTTTATATCCTCGGTAGCATCATAAATGACCCTGTAAAGCCGGATGTCGACCTTGTCGCGCTCGGCCATCTTCTTCGCGTTGGCGTCGGGACGGACCTGGAAACCTATGACGATAGCCGATGAGGCAGACGCGAGCATGACATCGCTCTCCGTGATGGCCCCGACTCCGGAGTGGATGACGTTGACCTTCACCTCATCCGTGCTGAGCCTCTCAAGGGCCTGCCGGAGAGCCTCCACCGAACCCTGGACATCTGCCTTGATAATCAAGTTGAGGTCCTTGACCTCGCCTTCTTTTATCTTATCGAACAGGTCATCGAGACTTATACGCCTCGTCGCGTTGAGATCCTCGGCGCGCTTACGCTCCTGGCGCCGGTTTGCGAGTTGTTTCGCAAGCCGGTCCTCGGGAACGACCTGCAGGATATCCCCGGCCTGGGGCACATCCGATAGGCCCAGAACCTCCACCGGAGTGGATGGTGTAGCCTTCTTTACGGGCTCGCCCTTGTCATCGATCATGGCGCGCACGCGGCCGGCTACATCGCCGACGACAATAGCATCCCCGATACTGAGGGTCCCCTTTTCTATCAACACCGTAGCTACCGGGCCGCGCCCCTTATCAAGCTTGGCCTCGATAACTGTCCCCTTGGCCGGCCTGTTGGGATTCGCCTTGAGGTCGCGCATATCGGCGACAAGGAGGATCATCTCGAGCAAATCCTCTATGCCCAGGCGTTTGAGGGCAGATACCTCAACGCAGACCGTATCCCCGCCCCACTCCTCCGGCACGAGGCCGTGCTCCGAAAGCTCCTGCTTAACGCGGTCAGGCTGGGCATTGGGCTTATCTATCTTATTGATGGCCACTATTATCGGAACCTTGGCTGCCCTGGCGTGGTTTATGGCCTCAATCGTCTGAGGCATCACGCCGTCATCGGCCGCGACGACAAGAACCGCGATATCAGTGACCTGGGCGCCGCGCGCCCTCATGGCTGTAAAGGCTTCATGGCCCGGCGTGTCGATAAACGTAATCTTCCGGCCGTTTAATTCGACCTGGTACGCCCCTATATGCTGTGTTATGCCTCCGGCCTCCTGAGCCGTAACGTTGGTTTCACGTATCACGTCGAGAAGTGAGGTCTTGCCGTGATCGACATGCCCCATGATGGTAACGACAGGGGGACGGGGCACCAGCGATGCCGGGTCATCGTCAATATCCTCAATGCCAAATTCGCGCTCCTCCGCCTTGCTTTCAGGCTCCGCCTCGAAACCGTACTCATCCGCAACGATGCTCGCGGTATCGAAATCTATCTCCTGGTTGATATTGACGATAACGCCAAGTTCAAGCAGTTTCTTTATAATATCGGACGGAGATACCCCTATCTTCGCCGCCAGGTCCTTGACTATTATCGTCTCAGGAAGTGCAACCTTCTTCTCGCGCTGGACTCTTTCTCTCCTGCGCGCTACGACGGGCGGCCGCACATCCTTCCTTACCTCGCCCCTCTCGGCGGCCACTCGCGAGATCCTTTCGCTCGTGCGGCTCTCCCGCTTTCCACCCCGTACCTGAGCCAGCTGGATAACCTTGTCCTTCGTCTTATCTTTCTTCCCGGCCTGCTCAGCGCGGGCGATAGCAGGTTTTTGCGCAGTAGCAGGTCTTTCTACGACAGCAGGCCTTTCTACGGGTTTCGGCTCGGATTTCTGTTCAACCCTGGGCTCTGGTTTGGGCTCCAGTTTAAGCTCCGGCTTTAGCTCCGGTTTAGCCTCTGGTTTGGCTTCAAGTTTCGCCTCGGGTTTCGGTCCGAGTTTCGGTCCGGCAGGTACCGCGGCCGGCCGCTGGCCGGGGACACCCGTCCTCGCCGCTTCCTGCCTGGGCTGCACTGCAACAGGCCTCGTGGGCTGGTCCGGCCGGATAGCGCTCGCCGACGCCGGCACGGCTCCGGCTATTTGCCTGGCATTCCGCTGCTCATCAGGGCGCATATGTTGCCTTCCCTGGCGCTCATCACGTCGCCCGGCATAATCCCATCCGACCTTGTAGCCGCTTGAGGGCGAGGGCCAGCTCCTCCGGGTTTGCGGCTGATGGTGACCAGCCTGGAACGGGCGGGATACTTGAGCCTGCGTTTGGGCCTGCGCCCGGCCCTGTGCCTGGGGCTGTAGCTGCGATTGCTCCCGGGATTGTACACGCGTCTGCGCCTGCGGCTCTGGCCTGGCGTCCTTCTTCGCCTGAGCTTCTGGTTCTTGTATATTATTACTCAATTTTCCATCCTTTTCGGCGAATCTGTTCCTTACAAACCTGGCTACATTTTCCTCCAGGGCGCTCATATGGTTCTTGCCGGGCACACCTGAGTCGGCCAGTAGTTGCAAGATATCCTTGCTGCTCTTGCCCAATTCTTTCGCGAGTTCATATACCCTAATTTTCGCCAAACACATCACCCCCGTGCTCTTGAATCAATCCTCTCCACTTTTACCTCCGGAGAGATGTGCCTCAAGTCTTTCGACAATCTCTCTTGATACCTTATGACCGAGAGCCTTATCGAGCTTATCCTTTTTCACCGCGATATTTAGACAACCGATATCAGGACAGATATAGGCTCCCCTGCCGGCACGTTTCCCCGTCGGGTCTATCTCCACTTCCCCTGCAGGAGTCCTGACGATCCTCACCAGCTCCCGCTTGGGACGCACTTGTTGGCACCCCACACACATCCGCTGGGGAATCTTACGAAGCTTGGGCGCTTTACCGGACTTTGCCATGGGCCCCCACCTCTAGAAATCAAACTCGTCATCAAGATCGAGTTCGAGCTTCCGAACCTTAGCCCGGGCGCGGGCTTTACGCTTCCTGACTGCTTCTTCCTGAGCGTCGATATCATCATCATCGAGGTTCTTTTTGCCACGCCCCTTTTTCTTCTTGGGATTTACCGGTTCGGCCTCGGGTTCAGGGAGTTCAACTCCGGATCCTGGCTCAGGCTCGACGGGGATGGACTCAGACTCAAACCCGGGCTCAGGTGCGGGCTCAGGCCCCGGCTCCGGTTCTGATTCTGGCTCAGGTTCCAACCCCAGCTCAGGTTCAGGTTCAGGCTCGGGCCCGGGTTCCGGCTCAAGTCCGGGCTCGACCTCCGGCGCGGCCTCAGGTTGGGCCTCGTCCTCTTCCAGCCTGTGAGCAGGCTCAAACAGCATCTCTGCAGCCTGGGATTCGCTCTTAATGTCGATCTTCCACCCGGTTATCTTCGCTGCAAGCCTGGCGTTTTGGCCCTCTCTTCCGATGGCAAGGGAGAGCTGATTATCAGGGACTATAACCCTGGCGGTTTTCGTCGCCTCGTCGAGGCTGACGCTGATTACCCTGGCCGGGCTCAGGGCGTTGGCAACGAAATTCTCGGCGATCGCATCCCATGCTGTGATATCTATCTTTTCGCCCCTGAGTTCGGTCACGACCTTTTGGACCCTCATGCCGCGCGGCCCGACGCAGGCGCCGATGGCGTCAACATTTTCATCCTTGGAGAACACAGCGATCTTCGACCGCATACCAGCCTCCCTTGCGATGCCTTTGATCTCCACCGTTCCATCGTAGATCTCGGGCACCTCCAGCTCGAAGAGCCTCTTTACGAGGCCGGGATGAGTTCTGGATACTATCACCTGGGGACCCTTGGATGTTTTCTTGACCTCGGCGATATAGACCTTGATCCTATCCCCAAAATTATAAGTCTCTCCGGGCGTTTGCTCGTTTGGTGGCATAACAGCTTCCACACGGCCCAGGTCGATTATTACGTTGCGTTGCTCACGGCGCTGCACAACGCCTGTAACGACCTCTCCCTCGCGATTGCTATATTCCTCGAAGATTATACCACGTTCGGCCTCTCGGATCTTCTGCACCACCACTTGCTTGGCGGTCTGAGCAGCGATCCTCCCGAATTCCCGGGGAGTCACCTCGCTCTCGACGACATCGCCCACCTCATAATTGGGGTCCAGTGCTTCGGCCTCCGCGAGGGAAACCTCCACCCTGGGATCGCGCACCTCTTCAACCACATTCTTCCTTGCGAGGACGCGGATATTCCCGCCAACTGGATCTATCTCGACCCTTACGTTTTGGGCTGAGCCGTAGTTCCTCTTAAATGCCGATACGAGAGCGGCCTCGATTGCAGAAAGCAGCACTTCCTTGGAAATTCCCTTTTCCTTTTCAAGCTGTTCAAGCGCCTCTACAACCTCGACGTTGACGTCCATGAACCCTCCCCCTCACACTTCCACTACCAGCCTTGCCTTGCTGATCTTTTCCCTTGGAACCCTTAAAACCTTTCCATCGACATTGACCTTGACCTCGTTATTCTCCAGCCCTTCCAGGTAGCCCTCGAGGGATTTCCTCCCATCTACCACGGTATAGGTATTAATGAGAACCCTCCTGCCGGCGAACCTCGTGAAATCCTCCTCCTTCCTCAGGGGCTTCTCTCCTGAGGATGAAACCTCCAGGATATAGCTTTGCGGAATCGGATCAATGGCATCAAGCTCCCTGCCGAGCCTCTCACTTACGAGTGTGCAATCATCTATTGAAACCCCGCCCTCCTTATCCAGGTAGATTCTGAGAAACCATTCCCCGGCTTCCCTTACATACTCCACGTCCACAAGCTCCATACCCTCGCTGGTCACAATCGGCTTTGCCAGTTGAGTTACGAGTTCCTCTATTCTACTTGCAGATTTCATCACGCGGCCTCCTTACGAGCCACAGGCAAATGGCCCCAACTGAATCACGCTTTAGACAAATCACGGTAAAACATGACTAAAGAGTGGGTTTCCCCACTCTCCACATTCCGGCTTCCGAAACTAAACCCCCAGGAAGGCTTCTAGCACCAGTATACCATAGCAACCTCTTTAATGCAAGGAAAATCGGCGCCGTATGCAAGTGACCACAATGGCAGAGATTTATCCGCACTAACGCACTAACTCAACGAGGCCGGACCTGACGTACGATCTCCCAGTACATCTTGAGCCTGGCCAGGAACCCCCTGCCAAAACCCATCTTCTCTTCCTTCATTAGGTGGGTCAGCCCCTCCAGGGTTACAGTCCTTACCTTGGCCCCGCTCCGGCTCATGTGGCGGGTCAGCGCGACCTCAACACCGAAGTGCGCTATATCGAGATCAAGGGATTCCAGGAGGTCGCGTCTGACCGCCCTCTGGCCCGATAACCACGGGCTTATCTTCTGAGCGAGGTCCGTCGCGACCCGCCCCTTGCCGAAAACACCTACGACCATATCGGCATCTCCAGCAAGGACCGGCTCAATTAGGGCACGAATGTGCTCCTCGGTCAGGCCCACGAGATCGGCGTCAAGGAACAGGATCGCATCCGCACTCGTGGCCTTCACACCGGCCTGCATCGCGCCGCCCTTCCCAAGGTTTTTGACAAGTTCAATCACCCTCGCGCCCGCTTCTCTCGCCGCGGCGGCAGTCCTATCTGTAGACCCGTCGCTTACAACCACCACATCGTCTATAAGGTCTACCCTCTTCACGACAGCTACAACCGAAGCCACTGTCTTCTCCTCGTTGAACGCTGGTATTATAGCGGCGACCTTCAACCCGAACTGCCCCCCATTTTCTTTATCTCCCCGACGAGCGCATCGACGAACTCGTCCTCATTGAGCCTCCTTACCATCTCCCCCTTGATGAAGAGGATCCCCCCTCCCTTCCCGCACGCAAGCCCGATGTCGGCGTCACGCGCCTCGCCGGGGCCATTCACCTCACACCCCATAATGGCCACCTTCAGGGGAAACCTGAGGTTAGGAAGAATGCCGGGGATTTTATCCTCCACCTCCCGGACAACTTTCCGGAGGTCCACCTTACACCGGCCGCATGTTGGACACGAGATTATTTCAACCTCTCGCCCTCGCATCCCAAGCGTCATCAGGATTTCCCTGCCCACACGCACCTCTTCAACCGGGTCACCTGTCAAGGAAACCCTGATCGTATCTCCTATGCCTTCGGCAAGGAGAAGCCCGATCACTATCGCCGACTTCACCGTCCCGCTGCGGGGGCTTCCCGCCTCGGTGAGTCCCACGTGAAGCGGATACTCGCAAGCTTTCGCAACCAGACGGTAGGCATCGATGGTGGTGGCGGGATCTGATGCCTTCAGAGAGATTACGATATCGCCGAAACCTGCATCCTCAAGAATCTTCGCGCTCTCAATTGCGCTCTCGGCGAGGGCATCTGCCGTTCGGCCGCCGTATTTATCCAACAACCTCCGGTCGAGCGAGCCCGCGTTGACACCCACCCTTATCGGCACCCCCCGCGAAGCCGCTTCTCTCGCGATCTCCTCAACCCCGGATCGCGGACCAATATTGCCCGGATTTATCCTCAGCTTGTCAACCCCGGCCTCAAGCGCGCGAAGCGCAAGCCTGTAGTCGAAATGTATGTCAGCCACGAGCGGGACTCTTGTCGCCTTCCTGATGAGCCTAAGCGCCTCTGCCGCCTCAACGTCTGGAACGGCGACTCTGACTATATCGCACCCGATCTCCTCGAGCCTTGCTATCTGCTCGATCGTCGCCTTAACATCACGCGTATCGGTCTTGGTCATAGATTGAACGGAGACCGGGGCATCCCCCCCAATCTGTACAGTTCCAACATTCACTCGCCTGGACTTCCGCCGTTTTATCTCCATACCCTCAATACCTACTTACTATGATATTCTGACGAGCCTCATGATATCGCTAAACGTCGCAAAAAGCAGGATAAGCATCAACACAGCCATCCCTATGAGGCGGGCAAAAGCCTCCTGGTCTTGATTGAGCGGCCGTCTCCGGAGCGCCTCGATGACCAGGAACAGGAGCCAGCCTCCGTCGAGCACGGGTATAGGCAGGAGGTTCAAGAGCCCGAGGTTCACGTTAAGTACGGCAGCCAGGAACAGGAGGTTAAAGAGGCCAAGCCTCGCACTCTCCCCCACCATCTGGGCTATCCCGATGGGGCCGGCGACCTCGGCCTTCATTCGCCCGGTGATCATCCTGCCAAGGGCCACCACAAGGCTTCGGGACATATTTACCGTATAACGTGCTCCTGTCCCCAGCGCGTCTATGATGCTGGCCCTCACCCACGGCTCCTCAAGTACAACGCCTATGACACCCGATCCGGTTTCCGGGTCCTTTGCTGGAGTGACCTGGATGGTTCGCTCCACCCCGTCCCTCAAAACCGTTAAACTCATGCTCTCTCCGGGGTGAGCCATTATACGCTCCCGCACATCGGCCACACCGTCCACTCGCTGGTCGTCGATGAGTATTATCCTGTCTCTAGCCTTCAGGCCAGCCAGTTCAGCGCGGGAACCCTTTATCACATCCTTAACCTGCACGGTAGGCACCCCGAAACCAAGGAACACCACTGAAAAAAGTACAAATGCCGCAACGAAATTCATTACGGGTCCAGCGGCGATTATGAGCGCCCTCGCAGGAACGGACTTGTTCGTGAAGCTTCTTGCGTCGTCAGGCGCGATCTCCTCAGCCGGGTCCTCAGGTTTATCCACCCCGCCGAACTTGACGAACGCCCCAAGCGGGAGCAACCTCAAGGAATAAACGGTCTCGCCAAGCCTGAAACGTATAGCCCTTGGACCGAAACCTATAGAAAACTCGTGAACCTTGACCCCCATGGCCTTGCCGACCGCAAAATGCCCGAACTCGTGCGCGAGGGCAAAGGTGGTAAAGACAAAAGCAAAAGCAAGAATGGTTATGAACATGAAGCGCTATCACCCTTTTTTCTCCAGGTTTGCGCCAGGCCTCTCGCCCAACGGTCGGCTTCCACTATATCTTCAAGGGAAGGGTTCTTTACGCTTGAGTGTCCCTCCATCACATCACTGACAAGGCGAGCTATATCCTGGAAGGCGATGTCCCTGTTCAAGAAGAGGCGGACAGCCTCCTCGTTTGCGGCGTTCATCACCGCCGGCATCGTCCCGCCGGCCCGCATCGCTTCGTGCCCGAAACGCACTGCGGGGAAGCGGGATTCATCCGGGGTTCCAACCGTGAGA
>DUMQ01000039.1 GCA_012839815.1 Bacillota bacterium
TACTTTGTATACCCGCGATGTTACGCGCACAATCTCCGGGCTTATGGAGCTTGCCGAGGCAAATGGAGGCACGACCGGCGATGTGATTGTAAGGCGAGCGACCCTGGAGGATGTCTTCCTGAAGCTTACAGGGAGGAGGATCAGAGAATGACGAATACGTTCTGGCAGCTTCTTTCAGCAAACCTTAAGGATATCGTCCGCGAGAGAATGAACCTGTTCTGGTTTTTTGGCTTTCCCATCCTGTTCATACTCTTATTCGGGACCATATTCTCTTCCGCTGGAAACGTTCATTACAATATAGGACTTGCCTATGATTCGGAAGGGCCCCTTGTACAGGCCCTCTCAACGGGTTTCGGCGCCGTGCCTGCGTTTACTTTACATAAGGGTACCCGCGATGAGGAGCTCGGCGAGCTCAAGAAAGGAAAGAGGACCCTGGTGATTGATGTACCGGACATTTCGCTGCAGCCTGCCATGGCAGGGGAAACGGTGAAGCTGAAAGTATACTATGATAAAAGCAAGCAGGCGACAGGTCAGGTTTTACTCCCAGTAGTAAGTCAGATACTGGGAGAGATCGAAAGGCATATCACCGGCAGGCCCAGGATATTTGATGTGGAGCCGCAGCCAATTCAGCATGCCGGGCTCCGTGACATAGATTTTCTCCTTCCCGGCATTCTGGCCATGGCCCTCATGCAGCTAGGGCTTTTTGGTTCCCTCCGTGTTGTGAGCCTGAGAGAGCAAAGGATTCTCAAAAGTCTTGGCGCGACTCCGCTACCCAGGGGGCTATTGATTGCAGCCGAGGTGCTTCTAAGGATACTCATGGCTATGATGCAGACACTTGCCATAGTGGCCATAGGCCAGGCGGTCTTCAAAGTGAATGTGGTGGGGAAGTGGTATTCTATCCTCGGAGTAGTATTCCTGGGAGCAGTAACCTTTGTGAGTCTCGGGTATATGCTCGTATCCTCGGTCAGGACGGAGGAAAGCGGGCAAGGGATAATCCAGCTCGTCCAGTTTCCTATGATGTTTCTGTCGGGCATTTTCTTCCCCATGGAAATTATGCCTTCCTTCCTGCGACCTGTGATCGCCGCGATGCCTCTCACATACCTTGGAGATCTGCTACGCCAGGTGATGGTGGGGGCTCCACCAGCCTACAGTATTTCTACCGATCTTATGATACTTGCCGGCTGGAGCATCGTGAGCCTGGTGCTGGCGGCAAGGCTTTGGAAGTGGGAATGACCTGTCCACGGCCACTCCCACCGCCGCGTCTGCTACTTCCCAAACTGGGCCTCGAGGAATTCATGTACCTCCTTCAAAAGCTCTGGAACTGGCAGATTCTGCGGACAGGCCTGTTCGCATTGGCCGCATTCGACGCATTGCGACGCGTCAGAGTTCGATTTCTTGAGCGAATTGTACGCTCGCGCCGACTCCTGCACTGTTCCATATATGAAGGCGTCATTATACAACGAGAAGATATGGGGAATATTGACATTACTGGGGCAGGGCATACAGTAGCCGCATCCTGTACAAGTGATTTTGGTTTTCCCATTATAGATATCGCGCGCCCTAGCGACCAGGTTCAGCTCTGTTTCTGTCAAGGAATTGGGAAGGGCATCTTCA
>DUMQ01000006.1 GCA_012839815.1 Bacillota bacterium
AGGCGCGCCGCAAGCGCGCCGTCCCCGGAACGCAACACCGGCAACCCATGGGACGTGCTGGTAAACTGGCACAAATTAAGAAACCTACACCTAGTCGAGCAGACCGCGTCCGCCGGGCGGAGGGATGCGAGACACCCCGGCCACTGTGCAGCACTCACTGTGCGGCACTGGTAGCTGTTACCTGCGAAAGGTCCGGGTATTTTTGCGCACCAACACTAACTTAGTTGGAGGTGTGTAAGAGTGTTTGAGGCTTATTTCGTGGTCCTTGTTGTACTGGTCGTTATCTTTTTCCTCGTATTATTGAATTTTATCCCGGTAGGTCTCTGGATCTCGGCAATGGCAGCGGGAGTGCATGTCGGGATATTCAACCTGGTTGGCATGCGTCTGCGGCGGGTCCCGCCGGCGCGGATAATCATGCCGCTCATTAAGGCCGTGAAGGCTGGCCTGAACGTAAGCGTCGATAAGCTCGAGGCCCATTACCTTGCCGGCGGTAATGTGGACCGTGTAGTGGACGCACTCATAGCAGCGCACAGGGCAGAGATCTCCCTGAGCTTCGAGCGTGCGGCCGCAATCGACCTCGCCGGGCGCAACGTGCTGGAGGCTGTGCAGATGAGCGTCAACCCCAAGGTCATCGAGACCCCCGTCGTGGCCGCGGTCGCGAAGGACGGAATTGAGCTCAAGGCCAAGGCGAGGGTTACAGTGCGTGCAAACATCGACAGGCTGGTGGGCGGCGCGGGCGAGGCAACGATAATCGCCAGGGTCGGCGAGGGCGTCGTAACTACCGTAGGCTCGGCCGAGAGCCACAAAGAGGTGCTCGAGAACCCCGACAAGATCTCGCGGACGGTCCTGAGCAAAGGGTTGGATGCAGGGACGGCGTTTGAGATTCTATCCATTGACATCGCTGACGTGGATGTCGGGCGGAATATAGGAGCCAGGCTGCAGATGGACCAGGCTGAGGCTGATAAGAATATCGCCCAGGCCAAGGCTGCCGAGAGGCGTTTTGCTGCCCTGGCTCGCGAACAAGAGATGAAGGCTATGGTCCAGGAGATGAGGGCGCGGGTTGTCGAGGCTGAGGCCGAGGTCCCGAGGGCCCTGGCGGATGCCCTGCGCACAGGTAAGCTAGGCGTCCTCGATTACTATAATTTGCAGAACGTCCTCGCTGATACTCAAATGCGGGAGGCAATATCAAAGATCTCCGGGAGGCCGCAGGCGCAGGCGGGCGTGGATGAGGCCGGAGGCCCGAGAAGGGGTAAGCCGGAGGAATGAGGCCGGTTGGAGGAATAAGGCCGGCTGTCAAGTCCGGCTATATGGTAAGGTGATAAGGCCGGCCACAGGCTGTAAGAAGGTGAGGCTGGATGGATATATGGTTTGCCATAGCATTTGCAATATATCTAATTTTATCTGTGCTCGCCGCCCTGGCCAGAAAGGGCTCTAAAGGGCAGAGCCCTGCCCGTCCTGCGGGCCCGCCTGCCGGCCCGGCCATTCCGGGAGGCGGGCCCTGGCGGCCCTTGGGCGCCCCTTTTGGTGAGATCCTGGGTGACCCGTTTCCAGTTGGAATGCCGTATCCGGGTGAGACGGCTGCTGAATCCCCGGATGGTGAGTCCCCGGAGCTGAAACCCGTCGAGGCCGCCGGGGCCGTTCCCCCGGAGGGGGAACCGCTGGCCCTGGAAGGCGGGTCCCCGGGGGATAAAGCCCAGGAAGGACGGTCGCAAGAGGGCTTATCCCTCGAATGGGAGGATATTGAAGCCATTGGAGCCCTTGAAGCCCCTGAGGAGGCTGACCTGGAAGAGTCTGAGGCCGGCATGGAGGACTGGGAGGCGATACCAGGTGAAGAGTATGTCATGCCGGGATCCGGGCGGAGAGAGCCGGGAGTGGAGGATGCCGCATTCCTTGCGAGCCCGGATTCTGTCCTTCGTGGAATTATATTCTCGGAAATAATCGCCCGGCCGGAGCATAGATTTATTAGGAGCCGACGTTTATGGCGCAGGTAAGCCTCAGGTAATTCTCAGGCAGGTCTATGGTGAATTCTATGGCGGGAGGGCTTCCGGTGGGGGATAGAGCTCACGGCAGTTTCTCAGACAGGATCTCGGACAGGAGGATACGGGAAAAACTCGTAGACGTCTTGGAAATGCCGCAAGAGCTGGTCCTGGATTTCCCCAGGATCGTCCTGGTGGGGAATGCCCGGGCTTTAATCGAGAATCACAAGGGGCTCATTGAGTATACCTCCGATAAGGTGCGGGTATCCGTCAGCCTCGGAGAGCTTGTCGTCTCCGGGGCTAATCTCGTAATTGCCAGGATATCAAGTGATGAAATCGCCGTCGAGGGCTCGATATCGTCGGTCAGCTTCACGGGTTAGGGACGGGGGAGGGCCGTTGATGGTGATTAGCAGGTTGTGGTCCTATCTTAGAGGGTATGTTATAATAAAAATCAGGGGAAGGTCGCCCGAGAAGTTTATCAACCTGGCCACATCGAGGGGCGTCCGTCTCTGGGATATCTACAGAGCGGGCGACCGCTTCCTCGTTGCAAAGGTGGATGCAGGGCGGATGAAACAGCTTGCCTCCCTGCTCAAGACGGCCAGTTGCAGGGCTTCGATCGAGGAGAGAGTGGGGCTACCGTTTATAGTGGCTCGAGCTTTGAAGCGGAGAGCCCTTGTCGCCGGGGCGGTCCTTTTTTGTATAGCCCTTTACTTCCTTTCCTCGTTCATATGGTTTATCGATATAGATGGGACCAAGAAGATCGACAAGGGTAGGGTGCTCCAGGTCCTGAGGTCCATGGATATCAGGCCGGGCGTGCGGAAGAGGGGCATCGATCTCTTGGCGGTCGAGCGGAGGATCCTGTCAGAGGTAAGGGAGGTTGCGTGGGTAGGTGCGAGCCTGGAGGGCACGAGACTGCATGTGGAGATAGCCGAGAAAACCCTAGTAGGAGAGAAGCAGGGTCTCACGGATGTGGTTGCTGCGAAAGACGGTCTTATTGCAGAGGCTATTTTCCTTACGGGGTTGCCTCTTGTCAAGGAGGGCGATACAGTCCAAAAAGGGCAGGTGCTGATCCGGGGGTATCTCAGGCCTCTCCCCGGGGCGTCAGGCCCGGAGACCCCGCAAGCGGGGGGTCAGGGAAAAACCTTACACCAGAGTCCCCCCTTGGAAACGGTTAATGCGAAGGGCCTGATTTCCGCCCGGGTCTGGTACGAAGCTACTGGCGAGGCCTTCTTGAGAAAGGAGGTCGTGGAGAGGACCGGCCGGGCGGGGCGGGTCCTCGGTATATCCATTGGCAACTGGAAGATCCGGGTTCCTCTGGGCGCGTTTAAGTTCAAGGAATATGAAAGGGACGAAGAACCGGTTAGCCTAGGGGTTGTCGAAAGGCTGGGCCTGCCAATCAAGATATCCAGGGTGGGCTATCATGAGGTCAAACGGACCACCATCTCGCTCAGCCGCGATAAGGCGGTAGCTATCGCCCGCAGGAATGCGGAGAAGGCCATCTGGAATCAGGTGCCTCCGGTGGCGAAAGTGGTATGGAAAAAAGAGGACGTGATTGAGGATAAAAAGGATGGGAGGATCCGGGTCCGGATCACGGTTGAGGCTATTGAGGACATCTGTAAGTCCGTGACGAGAGCGGCGGGTCAGGATGATATAATACACGGAGATACAGGTGTAAAGGGTGAAAACGACGAAGGGGGAAAGGAACAAACTTGACACTGGGAGCCACGGATGGTAAGTTTATCCTGGAGGATGCACATGAGGCGATGAGCCTTCTGGGGAAGCATGATGAAACTCTGAAGACCCTCGAAAGGATTTTTGGGGTCACGATTGCTGTCAGGGGGAATGAACTCGTTTTTAACGGAGCGCCTGACCAGGTCGATAAGGTATCGAGGGTTTTGCAGGATTTGCAGGGGCTTCTTCGCCTAGGCAACAATATCACTCCCCGGGATGTAAAATACGCAGCTAAATTGGCCAGGGATAATGAGGAAGTAACCCTCAGTGATCTTGCATCCGATGTTATCCAGGTTACGGCCAGGGGAAAGCAGGTTAGGCCCAAGACACTGGGGCAAAAGAGATACGTTGATGCCATCAGGCGCTCAGGAATAGTATTTGCGATAGGGCCCGCGGGGACGGGCAAGACATACCTGGCCATGGCCATGGCTATAGCGGCCCTCAAGAGCAAGGAGGTCAACAGGATCGTGTTGACGAGGCCCGCGGTTGAGGCCGGTGAGAGGCTTGGCTTCCTGCCGGGCGACCTGCAGGATAAGGTTGATCCTTATTTGAGACCGCTTTATGATGCCATATATGATATCCTGGGCGCAGAGATCTTTCAGAAGTATATGGAGAAGGGTATAATCGAGGTCGCTCCTCTCGCTTACATGAGGGGCAGGACTCTCGATGATTCGTTCATAATTCTCGATGAGGCGCAAAATACCACGCATGAGCAGATGAAGATGTTCTTGACGCGGCTGGGGTTTGGGTCCAAGGCGGTAGTCACGGGGGATCTTACTCAAATCGACCTCCCGCGCCGTAAATTCAGCGGCCTGGAAGAGGTACAAGCCATCCTGCGCGGGATCGACGGGATCGAATTCATCTATCTAACTGACCAGGACGTCGTAAGACACGAGCTTGTGCAAAAGGTAATAAGGGCTTACGAGAAATTCGAAGGAGAGCGTGCTTTAGAATGAACAAGCTGGCTTCCGCCGGTAAAGCAAGAACCGACCTGATAAAGCGGGGAACGAGGAAGGCGCTTGATTTCCTCCTTCAGGACCCGGCGGCAAAGCGCGTCGTGATTATCTTCCTTGTGGTTATCGCGCTGGTGGCAATACTCTCCAGCGTGTTGATCCCCAAGAAGGTTGAGATCACCGCCGGGCAGCCGGCGAGGGCGGATATAGAGGCACCCAGGGACATGGTGAACCGTCTTGCTACGGATAAGCTCAAGGCTGAGGCCGAGAAGCAGGCGGTGAAGGCAGCCAGCGCATCTCCTGTGAATTATGATATTAGCCCGGCCGCCAGTATCAACGCCGAAGATACGGTAAATGCGATCTTCGAGCGCATCGGCAAAGGGCGTACCGCTATAAGGCTCGTTACCGCAGCCGCCGGAGCTGGCTCCACCGGAGGTAAGGTCGGGGTGAGCAACCGTGACCAGACCCAGATTAGGCAGGCGCGGTTGATTGTAAAGGAGATCTCGACGGATTTCGGTGTGACCTTGCCGGAGAATGCCGTCCTGGAGCTCCTACGTGTGGATGACCAGGCTTTTGACGAGGCGAGGAGAGCGGCAAAGTCCGAAGTGGGAACGGTCATGAAGGAGCTCAGGATAAGCAAGGAAAACCTTGAGATGGCGCGGGAACGCGTGAGTGAGGCCATCAGGAAGCTGAGCCTTCCCCCGGACGTTGTACCGGCTGTAATCGCCGTTGCGAAGACTCAGGTTAGCCCGAATCTCGTCTTAAACCCCGGCAAGGTGGAAAAGGTGCGCGAGGCCGCCGTGCGGGCCGTCGAGCCCGTCATGATTTTAAAGGGCCAGATCATCGTGCGCCGGGGCGAGATTGCAACGGAGGAGGATGTGGCCCTGCTTAGAGACCTCGGGCTCCTGGGCGGGCATATAGATTATGCCGGCTTGCTCGGCATAATCGTGCTGGTCCTTGTGCTGATGTCCTTGATCGGGGTCTACCTCTACCAGTACAATCGCAAGATCCTGGAGACACCGAGGCTTCTCGCGGCGCTCGGGACGATAGTGGTGCTCGTGGTCTTCATCGCGGCTGTGATCACGTCCATCCCCTGGCCGGGCTCGGGTTATCTTGTGCCCGTCACTCTCGGGACGATGATGATAGCCATACTGCTGGATTCGCGTCTCGCGATAGTGAGCGGCATAGTGTTCGGGTTGCTGGCCGGCATAATGGGAGGCAACGTCCTGAGACTAGCTCTTGTGGCCATCACCGGCTCCGTGGTCGGCGTTTACAGCGTCTCGAAGGTTGGGGAACGTTCTGACTTGATGAGAGCCGGATTCCTGGTGGGCGCCGCCAACGCCTTTGCCATAATCGGGGTCGGTCCCGCGACGGGGAGCCCGGAGGTTGCGCACCTGTGGTACCTCGGCATGGTAAATGGCTTGCTGTCAACGATCTTCGCCATAGGCCTGCTCCCATTTTTCGAGAACATGTTTCATATAACGTCGGCCATCAAGCTCCTCGAGCTCTCAAATCCCAACCAGCCGCTCTTGCGCAGGCTTTTGATCGAAGCCCCGGGAACCTACCACCACAGTATAATCGTGGGCAACCTGGCCGAGGCTGCGGCCGAGATGGTCGGCGGGGATTCGTTGTTGGTGCGCGTCGGCTCTTACTACCACGATGTCGGTAAACTAAAAAGGCCCTACTTTTTCGTGGAAAACCAGCTTATGCAGGATAACCCCCACGATAGGATCTCCCCGAGCTTGAGTACCCTGGTCATAATCTCGCATGTGAAGGACGGCGTGGAATTGGCCGGGGTTCACAGGTTGCCGGAGGCAATTATCGATCTTATCAAGGAGCACCATGGGACGAGCCTCGTGCCATACTTTTATCACAAGGCAACGGAGAATGACGGGGGCGAGAATGTCGACGAGAGCGATTTCAGGTACCCCGGGCCGAAGCCCCAATCCAAAGAGGCGGCCATAGTGATGCTTGCAGACTCGGTGGAGGCGGCGGTAAGGTCCCTTGCCCGCCCGACTCCCGGTAGGATCGAGGGCCTTGTCCGGAAGATAATCAAGGAGCGCCTCAATGATGGCCAATTCGACGAGTGCAACCTGACCCTCAAGGAGCTTGACGCGGTTGCGGACGCCTTCGTCAGGGTTTTGTCGGGAATATTTCACGCTCGAATCGAGTATCCTGATGGAATAGCGAAAGAAGTAAAGGAAAAAGAAGCAAAGGAGAAGGAAGTACGGGGAGGGAAGAGGTTATAGTATGGCGATAGGAGTAAATAATCTTCAAGATAAAGTCAAGGTAGAGGATGCCCTAACAGAATTTCTGGAGTCGCTTCTGGCGCGGGGCCTCAGCCTGGAGGGGAGGAATCCCGAAGACGTCGAAGTAAGCATCGCCCTGGTTGATGATGATCACATCAGGGATTTGAATAGGCAATACAGGGGCATTGATGCGCCGACAGATGTCCTTTCCTTTTCTATGCTTGAGGGGGAGGACGATGCCGTCATGCCGGCGATTGATGATGGTAATGCCGGGCCAGGGACTGGCATCGGAGCCCCCACGGAACTCCTGGGCGACATAGTAATCTCGCTGGAGTCCGCCGCCCGGCAGGGGGATGAATACGGCCATGGGTTCGTGGCCGAGGTGGGGAGGCTTGCCGTTCACGGTTTATTACACCTTCTCGGTTATGACCATGAATCAGACGTGGACAGGGAGCTGATGGAGCAGCGGGAGGAGACCATCATTGAGGGCGCTTTCAGGAATTATACGTTTGCCTCGCATGGTGGGGGCCAAAGCGGTGAAAGCCAGAACCATTGCCGAGAGTTTTAGATATGCAGCCAGCGGGCTTTTATATGTTCTTGTCACCCAGCGGAATTTCAGGATCCACTGTGCGGCTGGGGCCGGGGTCATGCTGGCTGCATTTTTATGGGACCTGCCAAGGGCGGAGATTATCCTGCTCCTCCTCACGATTACAGCCGTCCTGGTGGCGGAGATAGTAAATACCTCAATTGAGACCATAGTGGATATGGTGAGCCCCGCCTACCACCCGCTCGCTGCTGTGGCGAAGAATGTTGCCGCTGGAGCCGTGCTGATAACGGCGCTGAGCGCCGTGGCCGTGGCTTTTTTGGTATTTGGGGAGAGGCTCGGCAGATTGTGTCTTTCCATTTTTAGGGCGGGATGGAAATAGCCTCGTTTTCTGTTATAATATAAGGGGTGATGTGATCGTGCAAGATCCCCTGGCTCGAGGGACAAAGGCTGTCTTGATTGCCCTGGTCTTGCTGATGGGCCTGAACGTAGTAATGCTCGCGCGGTCCCTCGAATTACTCAGATTCCCCGGCGAGATCACCGATGTCGAAGCGGCCCGCGAGGGGGCGCGCGCTTTGAGGGATTATTATAGGACGGTTGTAGAGTCATCGGGTCTCGGCAACAACCCCGCAGTAAGGGATGCCCTTGCAAAGTTCTGGTTCGAGGTCGAGCAGGCGGATGGGGTCCAGGCCATAGCCCGCACCACGGCCCTTTACGGGAGAAGCGTGCAGGATGTTATAGCCAGGGAAGAGGACAATATGCGACGGGAAACCGTGCTCCGCATCATCAGCCAGGATGCCGGTATCAAGACCGTCACAGGGAGGGCGAGCATCCTGGTGTCAAGGGGTACTGATGGCTCGATTGAGATTGAGGATGAGCGAAACATATTATCGCCCGTCACCAGGGAGCGATTGAGACGGGAACCCTCCCTCCTGAAGCTGGCCGAGACCGTTGAGGTAGACATAATAGATGGCAAGGCCGTCCTCGTAACGGCCCGTACCATGGCTGACCGGCTGCGCCTTTTGAAGTCGGAGGTTGAATCGCTCAGGCAGACGCTGGAGGATATCAGGCGAAATGCAGGGTTCGCCCCCTTGAGCGGCCCGGGCATTGTTATAGAAATGTATGACGCTCCCGGCGGGCGGAGCAAGGAAGAGGTCGTCCAGGAGAGGGATGTACGGGATGTGGTGAATGAACTTTTCGCAGCCGGGGCCCTGGGTGTCGAGGTGGGCGGCCAGAGGTTCATCGCCACCTCATCTATAAGGTCCGCAGGGGCCCTCATACTTGTTAACCAGCACCCCATCAGTGTAAATCCTATAGTCATAAAAGCTGTAGGGGAGCCTCGTGTGCTGGAGAGCAGTCTGGATCTCGTGGTAAATAGCCTCAAGCCCTGGGGTATAAGGGTCGATATAAAGAGAGAGGACTTCATAAGGCTCTCCGCTTTTCGTGACGAGGGCTAGGGGAGGTTATGGATGGCAGGGGAGGCTATAGATGTCCTATGGTCGCGCGGTGGTGTCGTAAGCGGCGCGGCAATTACATATCAGTGATAGTTGGTGCGGCAGTATTTTTGATTTTCCTCGACACCCTGATGCTCGCGAGGTGGATGAAGATATTCTCATTTCCCGGCGAGGTCGATGAGGTAGAAGCCGCCAAACGAGGAGCCGCCACGATCCTGTCATATTATGAAGGCCTTGCCAGGGGCGAGAGCGCCGCCGGCGGTGGCGGTCCCCAGAATGTCAACATGGCCCTCAGGGCGTTTAAACTTGCAATCGATGGGGCCGCGACGAGGGTCGGCGTGGCCCAGGCTCTCGCAACTTACGGGCGCAGGCTTACTACTGTCCCCGGGCCGGCGGCTGGGCGACCGGAGCGCGATGGCGAGATATCCCCCCAGGTGGTGGCCAGGCAGATTGATGACCTGCGTCATGAGATAGGCCTTCTGAGGGCGGAGTTGAGGGAGACGCAAAGCAGAGCGGGCTTTGCGGAGATGGTCGGTCCCGGGGTGGTGGTGCGTGCCTATGATGCCAGTGAGGGGTATGCCTGGAACCAGATAGTTCACGAGCGCGATATAAGGGATATAGTTAACCGGCTCTGCGCTGCGGGATCCAGGGGCGTCGAGGTGGGGGGCGAGAGGCTTATAGCCACCTCATCCATCCGGTGCGCGGGCCCGGTCATCCTTGTTAACCACCGTTCTATAGCGGTGAATCCCGTAGTAATAAAGGCTGTAGGTAACCCCTGGAAGCTGGCAGAGGCGCTTCACCCTGTGGGACGGGACTTTCAGAGGTTGGGTAAAAGGCTTGTAATCAAGATCGAGGATTCAATCACTCTCCCAGCCTACCGGAGGGGCATTTAGGGATGAGATACGAAGAATTGCTACAGTATGCCATAGAGGCGCGAAAACTCGCATATGCTCCATATTCCAACTTCAGGGTTGGCGCGGCTCTTCTCACTCGCGACGGGAAAGTATACAAGGGTTGTAATATTGAAAATGCAGCTTATGGGGCTACGATCTGCGCTGAGAGGGTGGCCATGTTCAAAGCCGTATCGGACGGGCAGCGGGATTTCCTGGCGCTTTGCGTGGTGGCCGATGGCGATGCGGCCTGTACACCATGCGGGGCCTGCAGACAGGTGATGGTAGAGTTTGCCCCGGACATGATGGTGATCATGGGGAATTTGGCGGGCGCTTATGAGATAAAGACGGCTTCCGAGCTTTTACCATTTGCATTTGGAAAAGATGAAAAACAAAAATCGAGGTTGATCAAAGGCACTCAAAAATAGCAGCAGCTTACGAAATCTATAATGGTGGCGACGGATGGTGAAGCCGATGAGAGTCCCTCTCAAGCGAAAACAAGGTCGCGAGGACTCAACCAATTTGAATCGACTGATCGGGGAGGCCCAGAATGGGCGGAACGACGCGCGTGAGAAGCTTATCAGGGATTACCTGCCATTCATTTTAAGGGTGGCTTCGAAGGTTACCAAGAGGTATTTGAGGCCCGGGGAAGATGATGAGGTAAGCGTCGGCATGATGGCCTTTAATGAGGCGATAAATGAGTACGATCTGCAGAAGGGGAGTTCGTTTTTATCCTTTTCGGAGATCGTGATGAGGAGGCGCCTCACCGATTATTTCCGAAAAGAGGCCCACTTCAGGCGGGAGATACCAATGAGCAGCTTTCAGGTCGAAAGGCAAGAGCCGGAGGAGGGCGATATTGCTGAGTTTTTGAGGGAACAGCAGGCCACGGATAATTATCTGATCCTTTCCGAGAATAGAGAGAGGAAGGAAGAGATATTTCATTTCAGAGATATGCTGGCCGATTATGGGATATCCTTTTCCGAGCTCGTTGCAGCCTCGCCCAAGCATGAAGACGCACGAGCAAGGGCTATCGAAGTCGCTAAGGTTATAGTATCTGACCCGAAGCTCCGGGCGCAACTGGTAAAAAAGAAGGGGCTTCCCATCAAAGAGCTCCACGGGAGGCTGAGGGTGAGCCGGAAAACCCTTGAGAGACAACGAAAATATATACTGGCAGTCGCCCTTATCTTAATGGGAGAGTTTCAGCACTTAAGGGCCTATGTGGATAAACTGTAATAATGAACTATCATTTATCTGGTTATCCAGTATCTAAGTTAGTGCGCAAAAAAAAACAGACCGTTCGCAGGTAACAGCTACCAGTGCCGCACAGTGGCTGGGGTGTCTCGCATCTCTCCGCCAGGCTGACGCGGCTAAGTGTGAGTTCGAAGATTATCGCCCTTTTTCCAGGGGTTGCCGGTGCTTGCGTGACGGGGCCTTTTGAAATTTGGCAAGGCCCTCGCGCCAAATTTCAACGGAGGCGCGCCGCAAGCGCGCCGTCCCCG